>JAGFJG010000012.1 GCA_024102915.1 Caldilineales bacterium | reverse complement strand
CCCACCGCCACACCCACTTACACGGCGTCGCCAACCCCAACCAGCACGGCTACAACTTCACCCACACAGACTCCCACCGCCACACCCACTTACACGGCGTCGCCAACCCCAACCAGCACGGCTACAGCTTCACCCACCCCGACTCCCACTGCCACGCCCACTTACACGGCGTCGCCAACCCCAACCAGCACGGCCACGGCGACGCTCACGCCGACAGCCACACCAACCAGCGATTGCCAGCCGGCAACCTTGCGCGGGCGCTTGTGGCTCGATCAAAACAGCAACCAGGTTGAAGACACAGAAGAGTCAGGCATAGCGGGCGTCCCCGTTGCGCTGCTCAGCCAGCCCGAACACACCATCATCACCACCGGTATTACCGATTCTGATGGTTGGTTCGATTTTATCAGCCTTACGCCGGGGGAGTATGTTGTCGATCTCGATCAGCAAGACCTGTGGGCCAGTGATTATCTGCTGACAACGGCGAATGAGCCGCAAGCTGCCATGATCACCGCTTGCGGCACTGTCGAAACATCACCGATGGGCTTTGGCCCGAAGCCGGCGAACATGGGCTTGATCGCCGGAACGGTTTGGGATGATACCGATCGGGATAATCAGGATGACGAAGACGAGGCGCTGCTATCGCAAATGCCTATCCAATTGTTTGATGCCAGTGGGACACTGATGGCGTCCAACAAATCCGACGCCTTCGGGCTTTACCACTTCCGAGACCTCGACGCTGGCGACTACTTTCTGGTCGCCGAACTTAATAATACCGAAGTCAGCAGCCTTGCCGTTCATTCGATGATCCCAATCGAGCTATCAGTAGGTCAGAGCATCCTGGGAGCAAACATCGGTCTCGCCAGCACGGGAGCCATCGAGGGCACGGTCTATACGGACGCCAACGGCAACGGGAACTGGGAGCCCGGAAGCGAACAAGGCATCGCCAATGTGACGATCAGCGCCACATCCGCCTCAGACGGCCAAACCATCAGCGTATTGACCGGCACTCAGGGCCAATTCCGTTTGGTGGGGCTCCAACCCGACACTTATCTGATATCGGCGCCGGATCAGTCGCCCGGCGTCGTGCGCACATCGCCATCTCCCATTCAGGTCACCATTATCGGCAACGAAATGGTGAGCAATAATAATTTCGGATATATCTCGCCGACCCAGGTGAATATCGTCAGTTTCGAAGCGCAGATGTCCGATGATGGCGCAAACCTGGCGTGGCGCACAGATATGGAAAGAGAGATCGATGGTTTCGTTGTGTGGCGTGCTCTCGTCCCCGATGGCGACTTCAAGGCTGTATCCGGTTTGCTGCCCGCACAGCGTCTGCCCGACGGCTCCATTTACCGCTGGCGGGATACGACGGTGAATCAGCAGTTCGACTATTGGTATCTTTTGCAGAGCAAGCCCGACGCTGCATTTTACGGCCCCATCTCGACACTGCGTTTTGCCGGAAAGGGGATTATTTTTCTCATGCTTGTCCAGCGCTGACGCTGGTCAGGCATTTTGGACCGACATTATATTATCAAGGGAGAAATATCGATGAACCTTATTCGTCCTGTCGTCCACTTTCGTCGGTGTTCCTCCCTCCGTCGCATCGTCGCATCGGCAACGCCGGAAATAGCCAAACAAAAGGGATGACGGTATAGTACCAGGGTTGCGGGATCATTCGTCAATAAGGATATGCGGCCACTAAGGAGACTTGCTCCTGGCGGGCAATCCCAGATTCCGCTGACCTTTCTGAGAAGGTGGAACTTCATGAACAGATTCCGATTATTGGCAGTCACTCTGCTGGTTGCTTTGTTTGGCGTGGCCAGTCTTGCTTCCGCGCAAGATGGCGCTCCCGAATTCGATGTCGAGACCGGCGCACTGGGGCAGGTTGGCGCTGCATCCAACGGTGAATTGCCGCATGCTCAGGACTACGTTTTGGTGCAATTTTCCGGCGATCCGCAGACGATGGATTTGAAGGCGCAGGCTCGCGGCTATGAGCACATTTTCGGCGACTGGTACAAAGTTCCGCTTGAAGCGGGCGTATCGGCCTCGGAAATGGTCACGGAATTGAGCCGCCAGGAGGATGTGCGAACGGTCGAACTGGACTATATCTTCCAGCTTTCGCCTCAGGAATCCTTCACTATCGATGAAGCGACGACCGCACCCGACCTCAATCCGAATGACACATATTATTCCTATCAATGGCATTTCCCGCTTGTGCAGGCGGCGCAGGCCTGGGATATTTCGACGGGACAGGGTGTGACCGTCGCCATCATCGATACTGGCGTCAGTAAGGGCAGCGACCTGGCCTGCCGTACATTTGTCAACGACTTCAACGCTATCACCAATCAAAGCGGGGCAGGCGTCGCCAACGATGACAATGGGCATGGAACCCACGTAGCCGGGACAGTGAGCCAATGCACCAACAATGGTTTGGGTGTGGCCGGTCTGGCGCATCGGGCATCGATCATGCCGGTCAAGGTCCTCAATCAGCAGGGATCAGGCTTTTCCAGTGACATCGCCCAGGGGATCGATTGGGCTCGCTCCAAAGGCGCCAGAGTGATCAATCTCTCTCTTGGCTCTCCCTGCGGCGGTCAATCCTGGCCTGCTTGTTCGACCTCGATCATCAATTCGGCCCTTTCCGCCGCTGCCGCCGCCGATGTCGTCATCGTGGCCGCGGCTGGCAACGAGAACGAATCGGTTGTGGGCTTCCCGGCCAATCATCCTGATGTCATCGCCGTCGGTGCAGTCGATCTCAACAAGAATCGCGCACGTTATTCGTCGTACGGCTCCGTGCTCGATCTGGTTGCGCCCGGCGGTGACACCTCCGTCGACCGCAACGGCGACGGGTATGTCGATGGCGTGTTGCAACAAACCGCTTCCAACGGAAGCTGGGGATATTACTTCTTCCAGGGCACGTCGATGGCCGCCCCGCATGTGACCGGGGCCGCGGCCATGTTGCGGGCGCATGCCCCCACGGCATCGCGGACGGCGATCAAAAACGCCCTGGTCAGCACAACGCAGGATCTGGGAAACAGCGGTCGGGATGATCAATACGGCAACGGCCTGCTGCAAATCCGTTCCGCCCTCGATAGCCTGTCCGGCCTGTCGGGCGATTTCACGCAACCGGCAGCCAACGCCGTCGTCGTTGCCCCCGTCAAATTGCGCGTGGAGGGAACGGGGATCGCCAAAGTCGTTTTCACAACGAACGGCACCGGCGCGTGGACATTCATCGCCGCCGACACCTCGCCGCCTTTCGAAGTGGATTGGGATATGGTGGGTGTGCCAGCCGGGAGAAGCTTCCTGATCGGGGCTGAAATATACGCTGCGAATGGGGCGCGCCTGGATCGGGCACGAACCATCACCCGCAGCGGCACGGACTCGCCGCCGCAGTTCACGGCCCCCGCGCCGAACTCGCTCGTAAGCGCGCCGCTGAGGATCGCCGTAGCCGGATCGAACATCGCCCGCGTCCTGTTCACTTCAAACGGCGCTGGCTCCTGGCAATCGCTTGGGCTGGATACTTCGCCGCCATTCGAAGTCACCTGGGATATGGCGGGCGTGCCTGTCGGCAAAACGTTTTTGATCGGGGCCCAGACATACGATGCAAACAACCAGCGCCGCGACATATCGATCTGGGTGACCCGAAGGGCGGATAGCCTGTCTGGCGATTTTGTGGAGCCTGCCGCCAATGCCGTGGTCTCGCCGCCGGTGAAAATCCGGGTGGATGGCACAGGCATCGCTCGCGTCGTCTTTACGACGAACGGCACAGGTTCGTGGACGCTGATCGCCCAGGATACGACACCGCCATTCGAAGTCACCTGGGACATGGCGGGCGTGCCGGATGGCCGTACATTCCTGATCGGCGCAGAACTCTATGATGCGGCAGGGAACCGGCTCAACCGCGCTCGCTGGATCACCAAACGCAGTGACTCCACACCACCTTCGGGCAGTTTTGTCGCCCCGGCGGCGAATGCTATCGTCAATCAACCACTGCGGATTGCAGTACAGGCGCAAGACAACAGCGGCGGGTCGGGCATCGACAAGGTAGTGTTCACCAGCAATGGCACGGGGGCGTGGACTGTGCTGGGCGAGGATCGTTCCGCGCCATATGAGGTGACCTGGGATCTGGCAGGCGTGCCATATGGCCGCCAGTTCCTGCTGGGCGCTGAGATCTATGATCGCGCCGGGAATCGCAAAAACATCGTGCGCTGGGTGACAAAGTCATCAGGCCAGGGCTTGATCAATGGGGACTTCGAGCAAGGACGCGGCGTGGGTTGGGCTGAATATTCGAGCAACGGTTGGAACCTGATCTACCCCGCCGGCAATCTCCCCGGCATCGCCCCGCATGGCGGCAATTGGGCGGCCTGGCTGGGCGGCGATACGGACGAAATCGCCTACCTCCGCCAACCAGCGGTCATCCCCGCCAGTTCCCCCATCCTGCGCTTCTGGTACTGGGCGGCCTCAAGCGATGTCTGCGGCTACGATTTCGCCGGGGTGATCATCAATGGCAGCGTCGTGGCGGACCAGTTCGACCTTTGCGATGCCCAGGATACCAACGGCTGGGTGCAGCGCACGGTGAATCTGGCTGCCTTTGCCGGTCAGCAGGTCAATTTACAGATTCGGGTCGAGACGGATGGATCGCTCAATAGCAATTTGTTTGTCGATGACGTCCGGCTTGGCGCTGCGGCGCAGGCGGAGGGTGGAACCAGCGAATTGCGCGAAGCGCCGAATGGCGAGTGGGAATTGGGCAAACACGATCTGATTCAGGATAGCCTCAGCAGCGAACTGCCTCCGTCAGAACCACGATTCTGGCAGCCCGTGGGAGAAAAACCCGCGGGCTAGAATCTCGGTCAAATCTGGCACAAATGCAAGACCTGTTCCACACAATTTCATAGCAGAATGCTATACTGTCGCCAATACCCGGCGACAGTTTTGCTTTGGTTGGCAAAACTGTTTTTGATGTATTTGCGCCGAGTTGGCGTCCGGCTGGGCGAAATTGGGCGTTCTCGATCCGGGTGATAATCTGCAAGGTCGTTTACCCTTTGGAAGCTTCAGTTTCTCGTGAGGCTATCGTCAATGTACAGGTGAGGAGCAGGATGAAATCAAACGGCAAAAACCTATTAACCGGGGCGCTCGAATGCGGCATCAGGGTATTGATCTCTTTAGCGATCTTGTTTTCATCCAGTCCTCTCTTTTTGCAGACGGCAGCCGCGTATCGTGAACCCGAACCCGTAGCTAACGAGGCCGCACCTGGCGAAACCGAGTTGCGGATTCCCGACGCCATTGCCGTAGCCGAGGATCCCGAAGACCCGACGATTGGTTCGATGTTGGGACAGGTGGAGGATGCCACTACGGGTGTGCGTCTGGGCGGGGTGCAGGTTGTGGCGCACGGCGTGCTTGACGCATTCCCCTTGCCTACCTATCTGCCGATGATGATCGCCAGCGATCCGACGCACACTGGCAAGGCGGCCGCACCGGCGCTACGGCTAATGCTGGCGCCGCTGGCGGACACCGCGACATTCACCCTGACAACCGATGCGCAGGGCGAATATCTATTTGCCGTCCCTGCCGGTGATTACACCCTGACCTATTCGCTATCGGGGTATACGCCCGACGAACGCGTGCACAAGGTGCGAGCCAACGAAGTCTTACGGCTCGATGCCATCCGTCTGCACCCGCAAGACCCGACCATCACCGACCTGGGTGTCTCCGGCGGAACTGCCACCAACAGTCTGGGCAACAGCAGCGTCGAATTCCCCGCCGGCGCTCTCGATAGCGATGAGGAAGTGCGGGTGACTTATGTCGACAACGCCGATCTCCCCGGCTTCTTCCCCGATGGCTCAGCCCCGATGGGTTTCAGTAGTTTCGAGCCGGAGGGCGCGGTGTTCCCCGCCGGAAAGGAGGTTGTGTGGACGGTCGAGTACACCGGCACGTTGCCGGTGGGCAGCGACACGCTTTGTTATTGGTGGGATGGCGAGACGCAGAATTGGAAAGATCCGGTACCGGGTAAGGTTGTCGATTTAGGCGACGGCAAGAAAGGCTTGCAAGCGGAAGTGCCGCATTTCTCATTTTATGGTCATGCCATTCCGGCGGTGGCGGGCCAGCAACCGGGCCAGAATGGCGACGCCACGACGACGCAGGCTAATGCTGGCGAAGGCGACGACCAGTTCAGATGACCGGGCAGCGACGTCAACGTCGGCACCGGTTCGGTGTCAGAAAGCTACCAGTTCCCCGTCATCAATAGCATTGGCTTCCCTGTCCTGCTCACCCTGCGCTACAGCACTTCCAACGATACGCCGACGGCAAAGGCCAGCGTGCCTTTCACAATCACATCCCAGCAGCCTGAACGAGCTACCTGGCGGCTCGATTTTCAGGGGCGCAGTTACACCGGCGAAGGCTTCAACGCCGAAGCGTTTCTCGATACGCGCAATGCCCTGGGCGAGCGAGTCGCGCCCGGTCTGTACCCCTTCACCGCCACCGAAACCTTTTTCTACACCAGCGGCGCTCGGCCCAGCCTGCAGGTCGAGGGGAATCTCGAAGTGCGGCGGGGCGACATCTGGCCTTTCGGTTATAGCTGGATGACGCCCTATGACACGCTCATCGTCGACCGCACCGATTCGGCCACTCTGATCCACGGCGATGGCCAACACCTGATCTTCAGGCGCACTGCCAGCGGCGCGTATCAGGCGCCGACGCCCGGCGTAGGCACGCTGCTGCGCTACGCCGACCGCACCTGGCTCTTTACCGACCAGGGCGGGCTACGGCGCTGGTTCAACGAGAACGGGCGCTTGACGAAGATCGAAAACCGCAACGGCATCGCCCATACCCTGACCTACGAAGAAAACGGCGTAACGCTGCCGCCCGGCGTCTGGGGACTGCGCACAAGGTTGAAGAGCATCACCGACGGCAACGGCGGCGTTTACAGTTTCGAATATGGGACGCAGGGCTATATCGACAAAGTGACCGATCCGGCCGGCCGTATTTTCACCCTGACGCACGACGCCGAGGGCAATCTGCGCAGCATCACAGACGCGCTTGGCCGCACCACCAGCTATGAGTACGACAACCGACACCTGCTCACCCGCATCGTCCACCCCGAAGGCGATGATACCAGGATCGTCTATGACGAGAACCGGCGTATGGTCAGCCACGAGAACGCGCAGGGCGACGTGCGCACAGGCGCGTATCTCAACAATCGCAATGTCTTTGTCAACGAGCGAGGCATTCCCACCACGTATCAATTCAATCGTTTCGGAGCCGTCACGCGCGTCACCAATCCCGAGCAATCGGTGGACAACATCTTCGATAACAATCGCCAGTTTATCGGCACCGACCAGCCCTATGCCCGCTACGAATATGACGACCGTGGCAATCGCATCACCGAAAACACCCATTTCAGCATCCGCCGCACTTACGACCCGGTCTTCAACCAGGTTGCCAGCGTCACCGATGGCGCTCGTAATACAACCTTCTACGGATATGATAGCCGCGGCAACCTGACCACCATCACAGACCCGACCAGCGGCGTCACCCGCTTCACTTACGACGCCCTGGGCCAGCTCACCCGCATCACCGATCCGCTTGGCAACACCAATACGACGAGTTACGACAGCGCCGGCAATCCCGTCACGATCACCGACTCCATGGGTTTTGTCACCGCCATGAGCTACGACGACCGGGGCAACATTGTGCGGACGACCGATGCCGAGGGCAATGTCGAAGAATTCGCTTACGATGCCATGGACCGCATGACCGTGGTGACCGATGGCGAAGGCCACGAAACCGAGCTGCACTATGATGAAAACGACAACATCGTCGCCTTCACCGATGGCCGAGGCAACGATTGGGCTTACGGTTATGACACCCTTAATCGTCTGACGGGTGAGACCGGCCCGCTTGACAATAGCAAGACCTACCAGTTCGATCCCGTCGGCAACGTCACTTCGGTGACCCAGGGCAATGGCGACACGATCAGCTACGCCTACGATGATGCCAGCCGCATGACGCGGGAGGAAATGTCTGACGGCAACGTCATTTCCTATAGTTGGAATGGCGTCAATGACCTGGTTGCGGTCCAGGATGATTTCGCCAGTACAACTTTCGCGTATCTCAATCAGATCAAGGGCAGCGCTGATACGGTCGTCAGCCAGATTCGGGGCACGCCCATCGAAACCACGATCGATTACGACTACGTGGTCGTGGGCAGCACTGTACCCGCTCAGGCCAGCGCCAGACGAGCTTCTGCGCCCAACTCTATACCCGAACCCGACCCGGCCATCGATCCCGCCCCGCCTTCGCAACCGCCCTTCCAGGATGACTCTCCGCCGCCGCCGAAGCCAGCACCGTTGCCAGGGATGGAAGAGAGCGAGCTCGACGACGTAGATGAGCCATTGCCGACGACACAACCAGAGGTCGAGGATACGGAAGATCAGGTTCCGTATCAGGCGATTCCCACAGCCGTTGCCACCGATGTCTGCGGCACGATCGGCAGCAACACGACCTGGAACGCCGCCGGCAGCCCCTATGTCGTCACCTGCGATGTTTACGTCAATCCTGGCGTCACCCTCACAATCAACCCCGGCGTGGTGGTCAAATTCAACAGCTTCTGGGAGGACATCCAGGTTAACGGCACATTGTTGGCGAACGGGTCGGCCGGTTCGCCCATCATCTTCACCTCGTTGAAGGATGACACAGCAGGCGGGGATACGAATGGCGACGGCGGGGCGACGACGCCTGCGCCGGAAGACTGGTCGTCTCTGCGATTCCTCAATAGCAGTACGGGCAGCGTGCTCAACCACGCCATCGTCCGCTACGGCGGCGGTCAGTACAGCGAGAATATCTACGTCGCCACCAGCGATGTCAGCATCTCCAACAGCACCATCGCCTGGTCCAAAGAGAG
>JAGFJG010000175.1 GCA_024102915.1 Caldilineales bacterium | reverse complement strand
GGTTCAGGGTTCAGGGTTCAGGGCTCAAAATGGATTCTAATCTGTGTGTTTCGCGCACGCAACACGTTTCACGCATCGCGCCAACCTTGCTAAAATGCTCGCCATGTCGATGCTGAAAATCCTGCTGCTTGGCGCACCGCAAATCGAAGTCGATGGGAAGTCGGTCATAGCCGATACGCGCAAAGCCATCGCCCTTGCCGCTTATCTGGCGGCGACGCCCGGAGCGCACACGCGTGAGGCGCTCAGCACATTGCTCTATCCCGACTATGACGCCTCGCGTGGCAGGGCGGCGCTGCGTCGCACACTCTCAGCTCTGACCAAAACTATCGGCAGTGAGCATCTGCATGCCGACAGATTGTCGATCTATTTCACCAATGAGGACACGTTGTTTGTCGACCTGCGCAGATTCGTTGCACTGATCGAACAGCAACGAGCTCACAAGCACGGCAGAGAGGAATCCTGCCCGCATTGTCTGGAATGGCTGAGCGAAGCGGCGGAACTTTATCGGGACGATTTCCTGGCCGGATTCAGCTTGCGCGATAGCCCTGAATTCGATGAATGGCAGTTCTTTCAGTCCGAGAACCTGCGCCACGATCTCGCCTATGCACTCGACCAATTGTCCGGCCAGCTCATCGGGCACGAGCAATACGAAGCAGCCATTCCACATGCCCGGCGTTGGTTGGGCCTGGATATGCTGCACGAACCAGCGCACCGCCAACTGATGCTGCTCTACGCCTGGACGAATCAATGGTCGGCGGCCATTCGCCAGTACGAAGAATGCCGCCGTATCCTGGCCGAGGAGTTGGGCGTCGAACCTTTGCCGGAAACCACGGCTCTGTATGAGGAAATTCGCAAAGCTCGTTCGACGCCGTCCGCCTCCTCGGCCAAACAGGCGAGCGTCGCGGCCATGCTGGCTCCCCCGGTGATCGAGCTATGGCGCCACGGCGCTCCTGGCGTGCGCGATATCCCCCTGGTAGGGCGACAGAAAGAGTTGGGTATTTTGCAACAGGCTTATGAGGAGATCGGCGAAAGCGGTCGCCTGTTGGCAATTCTAGGAGAAGCCGGCATCGGCAAGACGCGGCTGATGGATGAATTCCTGGGCTATGCCCGCGGCCTGGGCGCAGTCACCATGGGCGCGACCTGTTATGAAGGTGAAACCAATCTGGCCTTCGGTCCCCTGATCACCGCCCTGCGCACGGCGATGGGCGACCCCGCCAATCAGGAAGCGATTGCATCGCTCCCGACGCACGTCCTCAATGAATGCGCTCGCCTTTTGCCGGAACTTGCCGAACAGACCATGAATGCCGAATCTCTGCCGCCACTGAGCAGCCCCGGCAGACAGACCCGGTTTTTCGCGGCGCTCCGCCAGTTGGCGCTGGCCCTGTTGTCTGGCGCTCGCCCCGGCGTTTTCTTTTTCGATGACCTGCAATGGGCGGATGACGCCACGCTGGAGTTCATGGCCTATCTGGTGCGAAGGCTGGACAACGAGCCGCCTATTTGCCTGCTCTTCAACTGGCGCGATGACAGCCTCGCCGTCGATCACCCGTTGAATGCCATTTTGAAAGACGCCCGCCGGGCCGAAACCATCCTCAGCCTTTCGTTGAAGCGCCTGCCGCCCGAAGCCGTGGCCTCGCTTGTCACCGGGTATGTCAAGCACGAAACCGATCCCGATTGGCGCGCTCGCTTCTACCGGGAAACCGAAGGCATCCCCTTCTTTGTGGTCGAATATCTGAAAGGGTTGGAGCAGGTTGACGCCAAAACCACAGCCTGGGACATTCCCGCCAGCGTGCGCGATTTGCTGCATGCAAGGCTGACGGCGGTCAATGACGCGGCCCGACAGGTACTCACAGCGGCAGCCGTCATTGGCCGTTCCTATGATTTCGACGCCGTGCGCATGGTCAGCGGCCGCAGCGATGAAGAAACGCTCGTGGCGCTGGAAGAACTCGTCGCCCGTGGCATTATCACCGAATCAGGGGACGGGCCTACGCCTGCCTATGATTTTTGCCACGAAAAGCTGCGTTCACTCGTCTACGAAGAAGCCGGCCTGGCCCGACGCAGGTTGCTGCATTTGCGGGTTGCGCAGGCGCTATCCGCGCGCTATCGTCCCTCCTCCGCCCCCGAAAATCCGCCCGGACAGATCGCCTTTCATTTCCAGCGCGGCGGCGACATGTCCAGCGCCGCCCACTACTTCGTCCTGGCCGGTGATCAGGCGCGGGACCTCTACGCCAATGCCGAAGCGCTCAGCCACTACCGGGCGGCCCTGGCGCTGGGCTACCCGCAGTCTTTTCACCTGCACGAAACCATCGCCGATTTACTCACCCTGCGCGGCGATTATGGCGAAGCGTTGCGCACCTATGAGTTGGCATCCGCCGCAGCGAAAGAGGCCGATCTGGCGAGGCTGGAGCAGAAGGTGGGGATTTTGTACCAGCGCCGGGGGGATTACCAGTTGGCCGAGACCCACCTGGTTGCGGCGCTCGCCCTTCTCGGCGAACAACCCAACCCATCCTTGCAGGCTACCCTGCTGGCGGAACGCAGTCTGACCGCACACAATGTCGGGCAGCCAGAAAAAGCGCGTGACCTGGCCGACCTGGCCCTGGAATTGGCGAAAGAAGGAGATGACGAGCAGGCGCTCGCCCGCACACACAACATCCTCGGCATCCTGGCTTTCGGTCGAGGAGACCTGGCCAATGCCCGCCAACATTTGCAGCAGAGTCTGGCCTTAGCTCAGGCCAGCGATGAACCCGCCGCGCAAATGGCCGCACTCAACAATCTGGCGCTGGTGCAGGCCGGAGATGGCGATGTCAGGGCGGCGCTGGCGTTGGCCGAGCAGGCGCTAGCCCTCTGCACCACCCTGGGCGATCGTCACCGCGAGGCGGCGGTTCACAACCAGATGGCGGACCTTCTGCACATATTGGGTGAAGAAGATGCCGCCATGACGCACCTCAAACAGGCGGTCAAGATTTTTGCGGATATCGGGGAAGAGGAGGATCGCCTGCAGCCGGAGATTTGGAAGCTGGCGTCCTGGTGACAGCCGGGTAGCACGAACCTGGAAAAATTCGACTTGGTTCGCTGCGACGCTTGCCCTCATCCCCCGGCTCCTTCTCCCAGGTCGGGAGAAGGGGTGAATCTCGAATGCTGGGGATATGTGAGTCCAACCAGACTTCAACGGAAACTAATCGGAGGATACCTCGTTGAAGTCGCGAAAATCCTGTCCCTTTTCGGTGGAAATGATGTCGATGGCGGCTGTGGCGCCATGCCCCGCCGAAATGATGGCCTGACTACGACCAGTGCGCGTGCCCCGACCGACCACGTACAGCCCCGGCACCGATGTGCGGAAATCATGATCGACCTCGATGCCATCCTCCGTCTCAGTGAGGCCCAAAGCCCTGGCCTGCTTGCGCCCCTTTCCTTCGGCGATCAGCAGATATTTGGCCGCGTACGAATTTCCCGCCTGCGTAATGACCGTGAATCCGTCGTCCGAGCGCTCGATGTCGGCCACCATGTCATCGACGATCTCAGCCCCAAAGCTCATGACCTGATCCCGCGCAACGCGCTGAAATTCGGTTCCGGTGATGTCGGGAATGCCCAGATAATTGCGCAAGTGGGCAAAATGCATGGCGGTTTTGTCGTTGCCAAAAACCGTCGTCTCGATGCCGTTCTTGGCCAGGAACAATGCGGCGCTGAGGCCCGCCGGGCCGTCGCCGACGATTATCGCTTTACTCATCGTGTGTCATCTCCTTCGAGAATTTTTCTTAGGTGACTATCACTTGCGCAAGTGACAGTCACCTGATCAAAGATCAACTTTAGCGCAGACCCGCCTTTGCCGCCATAAGGCATCTGACATTCTCAGGCTGGATGATAGCGTAGCCGGCCTCGAATGTCGTCCAAAAAGTAGGGGGGAGCGAACAGGATCGGTTGCGGCGCTTTGGAGCCATCGAATAATTGCGCCACAGGTAACGGCGAACCGTCCAGCAATGTGCATTGCCCGCCCGCTCGCTCCAGGATGGCGAGGGAAGC
Organism: Caldilineales bacterium; assembly: GCA_024102915.1. Classification (GTDB taxonomy): domain Bacteria; phylum Chloroflexota; class Anaerolineae; order J102; family J102; genus JAGFJG01. The sequence goes on along the minus strand of JAGFJG010000175.1, from coordinate 6,871 downwards.
GGCCATGTCCCAAAGAGCGGTATGGGTGTTGACGCCGCCCACGCCGCTGCCGGAAGCCACATAACAGATGTGCGCCGCGCAGGAACCGAATGATCTCACCTTTCCGGGGAAATCGATGTCCCAATCGCGATGCGCATCGGCGACGCCAAAAAGAATCGTCTCCTTGTCATACGGGGCGAACGGCGCCAGGGCGATGGGTTGCCCATTGAGCAGCGCCGGTCCCTCCTCGCCGCAGATGAAGCAATCATCCGAAGCGGGCAGGTACACAACCCCGGCGACAGGTCTGGCCCCTGCCATCAGGCCGATGCAAACGCACCACGGGGGTAATCCGAATGAGAAGACGGCGGTGCCGTCGATAGGATCCAAAACCCAGGTGCGATCGCTGCTGCCCTGATTGGACGCCCCTTCCTCGCCCAGGATGCTATCTTCCGGGAATCCGCGGCGGATCTCGGCCACCAGAAAGGCTTCGATTTCACGATCGGCTGCGGTGACGATGGTATTATCGGCCTTCCGGCTTGATACGGTCCGGCGAAAGTGGCGCATTCCGATCTCGCCCGCCTCTCGCGCCAGCGCTTCCATCCAATCCCTTTCCTGCAACATGTTTTCCCCGTTCATACTCGCGATGCCTCGGCAAGAAAGAGGGATCGGTCTCTTTACCCGATCCCTCGAAAAGTGCGTTCAGAGAATCCGCCCGAATCTACCAGTAATTGGGAAATCCGGGTGAAACGAAATTGTACGCGTACGTCAACAGGAAGGGGCCGTAGGCAACGAGAATCAGAAGGATGGCCGCCCCAACCCAGACACGCCAGTTCTCGAACAACTTTGGCGCCCGGTCTGCGGGAGACAGCGCCTCGGCGAAGGCATAGTCATCCTCGTTGACCTCGGCCTTCTTGGCGAAGAGGAGGATGACCACCATCACGAAATAGAGCAGGGCGCTGACGTACATGATGGAACCGCCCACCGCCGTAAACATCGAGGGCAGATTCCACGCTTCCAGCCAGTAATTAGCGCTACCCATCGGCACACGGCGGGGAAAGCCCAGCAAACCCGACCAATGCATACCGCGGGCGAAGATCATGACGCCAATAAACCACAGCCACACCTGGGCGACGGCCAACAGACGTCCGCTCATCTTGCGCCCCCTCAGTTGGGGGAACAGCCAGTAGGTCAGGCCCATGAAGGTGAGCGTGACTGCGGTGCCAACGGTGAGATGGAAATGGCCGGGGATGAAGGAAGTGTTATGCACGACCAGGTTGATGTTGTACGAAGCATTGACGATGCCGCCGATGCCGCCGAACAGGAAGGCGATGCCCGCAAGCAACATGGACAGCGCCACCGGGTCTCCCCAGGGCAGTTTGAACAGCCAGCCGAAGACGCCTTTGCCCCCGCGCTGTCGCCCGCCATATTCGATCGAAGCGATCACGGTGAAGGCGGTCAGCATGGAAGGGACGAACAGCAAGAAGGTGATGATGGCGTGCAACATCTTCCAGCCGCTGGGCACGCCGGGGTCGGTGAATTGGTGATGGAAGCCGACGGGAGTCGATAGCAGCAGGAAGAGCAAGAACACCAGTCGGGCCAACGAATCGGAGAATAGCTTGCCGCCGACGCGCTTCGGCAGAATCGTGTACCAGGCGACGTATGCGGGCAACAGCCAGAAATAGACCAGGGGATGGCCCGTGTACCAGAACAGCGTTCGGGCGAGTTGGGGATCGGTGTAAGTCACCCAGCCCAGCGACCACGGGATCAATAGAGCCAGCACTTCGGTGGCGACGCCGATCGAGGCGATAAACCACATGGCGTATGTCGCCAACGACATGAACGCGGGCAAGGGCGTGCGTTCGTCCGGGTGTTCCTTGCGCCAGTCACGATAAATCGATACCAGGGACAACAGCACTAGCCATGTGCTCACCACCACCAGGACCAGGCCAAAATAGAACATAGGCGGGGCCTGTAATGGCGGATAGAACGTGTACAGGATCGAGGCGTCGTTTCTCAGCATGGGGATGGCCGTGACCACGAGGCCAACCAACATGAAGGCGAAACTAAGCCAGGGCATCCATCGTCGCGGATAATCGCGTTTGAGCGACTTGGCGGTGACGAACAGCAGAAACCCAGCCGTAAATGCGAATGTCCAGATCAATGCATTCAACACGCCATGAAAGCTGAGTCCGTGATAATAGCTCTGGACGAATGGCAACAATTTGCGCACAAACGGATAAAGATCGATGCGAGCGTGATCCAACGCCTGCAGCGGGCCAAACAGAGTCCCAACAAACAAAGCCACTATCGCCAGCAGGACGTATGACAGAGTGACCGACCGAATGCTTTTGGACATCATGATTGCTCCTCCTCTCCGGCTAGTGCCGCTGTCGTCTCATTGACTGGCTCGACGATGATCTTTCCCGACATATTCTGGTGATTGAGTCCGCAAAATTCGTGGCAAACCCAAAGGTACTCACCCGGACGATCAAACTCGTGCTCGACCAGCGACACCTGTCCCGGGATGACCATCACATTCATAATCGTGCCCAGCACCTTGAAGCCGTGCTGCACATCCCCGCTGGTGAGATAGATTTTGAGATTCGACCCCTCCGGGATGCGTATCTCATTCGGCGTCCATGTCCAGGCCTGACCGACCAGATACGCTTCGTAATTCCCAGGCGACAATTCACGCACGCCCGGTTTGGCGAAGTCCGTGCCGGAAAGGTCATTCGGATTGACCTCTCCCTGAGGACTGGGCAATTGGATGCTACCGGCTACAGCAGCTACAAAAATCGCTAGAAAAAAGATTCCGACCAAGGCCAGGCTTGCATACAACCAGGCGCGTTCATATCGATGAATGTGCATATCCTCTCCTCCTCCAAATCTCAAGAAAGAATGAGCATCTCCAGATAAGCCCAACCCCAAAACAAGACGATCAGGACAATGAACCCTGCCATGATCCATGCCGTCCCCACGGGATTGAACTCATCTTCGTCGTGATGTTGCTGGTCATCCATACATTTACTCCTCGATGGGTGAAAAAGGTGACACGGTTCAACCGCGTGAATAGCCTGCACAACTCGAACTCGTCCACACAACCGCGACGACTGCCAGAGGTAGGGCCAGACACATGGTTGCAGACACCGGGACAGCGGCAATTATAAGCACCGTCAAGAGATCGGACTAATCGATAGTGCACGGGTTATGTGTTCTAGATTCCGACATAGCCGATTTTCGCCACATCAGGCGCCTGTCCATGACACTATAGTATTCGGTAATCAGTAAACAGTGATCAGTTGAGAGCTATCACCGAAAGCTGGTCACTGAATACTGCTCACTGCCTACTGCCTGCTGATTACCCCCCGAACTGTCCTCGATAGTACGCCTTGCGCAATCGGTTCCAACACATTTATAGTCTGTTCACACCTGTGCGCCGGAATAGTTTCGCATGTCAATATCCACTTACTATCTGGGCTGCCCTATCTGGAGCTACAAAGAATGGGTGGGCAAGCTCTTTCGCAGCGACGCCAAACCGGGCGAGTTCCTCAGCCAATACGCCTCGGTGTTCAACACCGTCGAGGGGAACACCACCTTCTATGCTGTGCCATCGTCCGAAACGGTTACGCGCTGGCGAGAGGAAGCGCCCGATAACTTCCGCTTCAGTTTCAAGCTGCCGCGCACCATCACCCACGAGCGCAAGCTCAACTCGGCGGATGCCGAAACAGCGGCATTCTTCGAACGACTGGCTCCCCTCGGCAATCGGCTGGGGCCATTCCTGATCCAGCTTCCGCCCAGCTTCGGCCCCGAACAATTACCCCTGTTATCCGCGTATCTCGACCAGTTGCCGGCGTCCCATCGCTTTGCAGTCGAAGTGCGACACCAGGCGTTCTTCGCCCAGGGCGCAGCCGAAAACGCCCTCGACGAAATGCTGACGGTCAGAGCCATCGACCGGGTCGTCTTCGATACGCGGGCATTGCGCACGGCCGCTCCCGGCGACCCCATTGTGCGCGAGGCGCAGCGCCGCAAACCCGATCTGCCCACGCGCTTCATCGCCCTGGGCCAACACCCCCTGTTTCGGTTTGTCGCCCATCCCGACGTCCCCGCCAATCTGCCCTATCTGGCTGAACTGGCCCAGGTGACCGCTGCCTGGATACATGCCGGACGCACGCCCTTCATTTACATGCACAGCCCCTACGATGTCTTTGCACCCGACCTCTGCCGCGAGTTTCATCGCCTGCTCGGCCAGCATGTTGACGTGGGAGAGTTGCCGCCCTGGCCGGGCGAGGAAAAAGGGCCGGAGTTCGAGCAACTGAGCCTGTTCTAGCCACGGCTCAGGCATTCCCCCAACCGACCATCCTGTGCTAACATACGGTGGACGATAGCCCATGGACGATGGCGGGCTTCTCCGGCAAAACGTAATCCATCGTCCATCGTCGAAAGTCAAGACGATTTTGTGATGACTTCAGAGTCAGCGCTTTTTAATCACACTCGCAGCACAGACCCAGCCCTTGAATTCACTAGAAACCGCCCACGCCATCGTCAACATCCTTGACGACAAACAGGCCGAAGACATCCTCCTGCTCGATATCTCCGAGCTATCCCCCTTTGCCGATTACTTCGTCATCGCCTCGGCCAATAGCGAACGCCAGAGCCAGGCGCTTATGGCATCGCTGCAAGATGAATTGCGCGACCAGAAGGTCAAACCGCTGTATCGCGAGGGTGAGCGCTCATCCGGTTGGCAGTTGCTGGATTATGGCGATGTCATCGTTCACATTTTCTCGGAGGAACAGCGCGCATTTTATCGGCTGGAAGAATTGTGGAGTCAAGCCCGGGTGGTCGTACGCGTGCAGTAAAACCCGATTGAAGATTGCAGGTTTCAGATTAAGGGGCGGTGACTAGCGCAAAGTCTGATAGAGCAGTTCTTTCCAACGCCGGGCATCGATCTGCCAGCAGACCTCGACGTTGGGTTGGCGGGGGCCAAACCAGTGGGGATCACGATAAGGTTCGGTGCTGGTGACGGCCAGTTGGTCGACGATCGTCATACCGCGCGTCAGCTCGTCCAGCGACACTTCGACATAGTGCTTGCTGCGGCGCGGACAGACAGCCGGGTCCAGCGCCACTGCCATCGCCACCGGATCGGGCAGGCCCAGGCCGGGGTCGCCCTGCAAGTTCATGCAGGCATCGAGGGCGTGTTTGTTGCAGTCGATGGCGAATCTGGCCCACTCTGTGGCAAATCCATAGATGGTCTCCATCTCGTCGGGCGTGATGGCGGCCTCGCCCCGGCACAGTTCCCATCCGATCATCGTCACCGCCATGCCGGAATGGAACACGATGCGGGCGGCTTCGGGGTCGCACCAGATGTTGTACTCGGCGGCCGGGGTGACATTCCCCACCGCCCAGGCTGCCCCGCCCATCACGTAACAATGCTTCACCCAATCCGCCAGGCGCGGCTCCTGGCTTAGGGCGGCGGCGATGTTGGTGAGCGGGCCTAACGTCACCAACTCGATCTGGCCAGGCGCCGCGCCAAAGCGCCGGATGAGTTCGGGCACGGCATGGCCGGGTGCGGCCGGGCGTTTGGGGGCGGGATAGCCCATGTCGCCCATGCCGTCGGGGCCGTGGAAGTAGTGGGCGTGAAAGACGTCTCGCACCAGCGGCCGGGTGCAGCCCTCATAGACCGGCGTCTCGTCCTGGCATAGCTCCACGGTGTAGCGGGCGTTGATGCTGCCCTGCGCCACCGGCATGTTGCCGGACACGATCGTGATCGCATCTACGGTCACGTCGGGCGCGCGCAATGCCATGAGAATAGCTACGGCATCGTCGGAGGCGGTGTCGGTGTCGATGATCAGGTGTCGCATGGCGGTGGTTTTCGATGACTGAAAGTTGATCAATAGGCCGTCTGTAGGTCACGCAAAGTCGCGAAGTCGCTAAGCTGATCAAGTTGTTTTGGCGTCTTTGGGTAGTCTCCCTTTCAGGTGTTGATAGCACTTGGTAAGGGGATAGTTGTCAGTAGTTCTTTAACAGTCCAAATATGATCAGTCAGACTAGCAGCCATAGCCGGTGTTCGGGGAGACCATTGCCGGACGGAGTCATCCTCAACCGGAAGGCGTAAGCTTTTGTGAGGGCGAACCAAATTGTAATAGCAGTCTTCCCAAATGGCAGAATGCTTGTAAGCTGGCAGAGCTTTGGAAAATGCCAGGGTTTTGCGGACTTGACGGCCATTGAACAAGCGGCTGGTCAATTGGCTGCGTTCGATGTAGGCGGTGCTGATACCCAAGAGGGCAATGACTTCGCTTTTCGTGCCAAAGAGCACGCGCAATTTGATGCCTTGGAAACGTCCACGCTCGTTTCGCTGTTTGACCATTTGCAGATACATCCAGTCAGAACCCGGCTTTTTGCGAGTTGGTCGTCGTCCCTGGCCGCTATATTCCGGTACACAGCCGTAAACTGCGACCATGGCCTCATCAATGCCACCCCAACCATCTGAAATGGTGGGAGGTGGACCATCGGGATGTCCTCGCTGTTTTAAGGTGCGAAACACCTCGATGCTGGCCTGGGTTTCGTCTTTGGCAATGCCCCGTGCTACTCGTAAACGGCTATCCATGTCCAACAGGGTTGAACGCCAAAACTGTCCGCTTGCTGCGGTTTCAGGGTAGTTTTTTTTCTCCTTTGTTCCGGACGTAAGCCCATAAGGCATCTAGCTGACCACGCTTGACCTGGAATTCTGCCATCAGAACGCCTTCGATCTGCTCAGCGTGCCGGGCAGCCTGGCGCAGCCACGCTAAAATCGTATCTTCCTTGTGGCCCTTGACCCGAGATAAGGCGCTGATACGGTTGCCTTCCGCTAACAAGGCCAGCGTTTCCAATATTTCATGTTCTGGCGTGCGTTTAC
>JAGFJG010000158.1 GCA_024102915.1 Caldilineales bacterium | reverse complement strand
CTCGCGTTCTTCGGCTGTTAAGGTGACTCGGTATAGTTTCGCAGGCATTGCTTCCTCCAAGTTGGTTTTCCAGGAAGTATGTTCTGTTTAACCATATTCGCCAATATTTCTCTGTCAGACTACTAGTGTTTCGATGATGTGTGATTCAGCAGAAATTTAGGTGAGTCATCTGCTGTATTTGATGCTCCTAAAATAGCATGAATGCTTGCAATCGCCAAATAATGGGATCGCCAGACATGATGCGCGTCGGCATGACGCAAACCGTATTTGCTGACGTCACAGTACATGGTCCACCGCCCATGCTGACGGTGCGTCGACATTAGGTCGGGACAGGTGGCATCGCTGCATACATTGCCGCCATACGCTTGCCACTGGATTCTATTGCGGCAGGAAGTCGTATGAAGAGCAGATGGCGCGCACAGTGGTAGGCATGCATGGTCTATCAATCAGCAGCGGTCACAGCTGCCAGGCAGGACTGGATTGCCTCGGCCGTCAGTTCGCTACCTTCCAATCCCTCCCGCCCCTGGAGATAGTCGGAGAAGTAGCTGATTTACTAACGGTTGAAGCGCAGGTTAGCTGAAGTCAAGCGTCTCGCTACAACGGCGAGGGAAAGCCGTTGCAGGCCCGACCTACGCGGGTTAGCACTGGTGGCTGTGAGTGGTCGACGTCGAATTGCTTGGTGAGTGTTCAAGGTCTGGTATGGGCAGGGTTTGAATGTGAATCGAAAGGTAATGGCGTCTAGCTGTGGGATGTGTCCAAATCCTGTCTGCAGTGTAGCAGCTTTCACTCACCCCTGTCATGACCAAAATCTACTATTTCGGCATAGACGTTTTGACTATTTCAGACCCGCTTATTATTGTCGACACTCTGGCAAACCGCTCCTTCAACGCATTTTCTGGCGCAAGACCGATTCATATGCAGTTTTTACAGGGCGCGCGCCGTGTGGCCTGACTTTTTCACCGCCGGATGACCCAAGTAGCCAGCACGGCCGGATAGATGACCTGTGCGTCTTCTGTTGCTGGTACAGATGCCTGTCCCACCCACTTACTGGGAGATACTCTAGCTGAAATGATGGATTTGATAAAGACCTTCAAATATTATCATACCAGGGCGCGGGGACTTGACGTATCCCCTCGGTCGATGTATTGTGTTTATTGTTAACAGTTAACTTTTTCTTGCGTAGAAGATCATGTTTGACATTGTGAAACAGTTAGAACTAGAAGCAGCCTGGAACTGGACCAACGAATCGTTCTTACTGGCGGCAGCTGGCGAAGATTCGACCCCCTTTCCAGTTTCATTCCGATATGGCGACCAGCCCTCAACCTCTGTTTTGCCGGACTGGATCAAGCGTCTTGAAAAATCACAGACGGCTGATGGCGTCACAGTCGAGACTATCGTCTACACTGACGCACTTACCACTCTGGAGTGTCGTTGCAAAGTAATCGTCTACACGGACTATCCAGCTGTAGAATGGCTCGCCTATTTCAAGAATGCGGGAGATGTAGACACCTCAGTACTCTCTGACATCCTACCCCTCAATGTATTATTTCCACTTGATCAAGGTGCTCCCTGTCGAGTTCACCATGCCCGAGGCGGACTCACTCAGCAGAACGACTTTGAACCGCTGGAAACTCCTCTCACGTTCCGTCAAGGGGGATCCAGACTCGAACTATCATCGCTCACGGGAAAGTCCTCCACACTTCATCTCCCATTCTTCAACCTTCAGTTAGGTAGCGGCGGTGTCATCGGCGCGATCGGCTGGTCGGGCGGTTGGTCGGCCAGCTTTCAGCGCCAGCGCGACGGGATCCGCGTGCAGGCCGGCATGGAGCGTACCCATCTCAAGCTACATCCCGGTGAAGAGATCCGCACCCCCCGCATTCTGCTGCTGTTCTGGGAAGGGGATGATGTCCTGAGCCTGTCCAAGAACCGCAACCGCAGCCAGAACCTGCTCCGGCGGCTGATCTTCGCACACTATACGCCGCGACCGAACGGACAGTTGCTGCAGCCGCCGTTTTGCGAGGGGGTGTGGGGCGCGCAGCTCGAGGCGAATCATCTCGAAAAGATTCGGTGGCTGAAAGAGAACCGAATCCCGACCGAGTGCTATTGGATCGACGCGGGATGGTACGGAGATCATCCCATTGCAGAAGCGGTCGACGATATGACCAGCGGCTGGATGAGACAGGTGGGCAGTTGGTTCGTCAATTCAGAAGCCTACCCGCGCGGCTTAAAGCCGATCGGTGGCATGGCCCGGGCCGCGGGGCTGGGATTTCTCCTCTGGTTTGAGCCGGAACGGGCCTTTGAGGGCACACAGATGGTGCGGGAACATCCCGATTGGCTGATTGGCCCGGTGACGTCTGGGAATACAAATGGTGTCAACTTCATGGTCAACCTGGGCATCCCCGAAGCCCGCCTGCACATAACGGAAATGATCTCTAATCTGATCCGCTCAAATGGGATTACCTGCTATCGTCACGATTTCAATGACCTGCGCGTGCCCGAACTGTTTGCTGCGGCGGACGCCCCAGACCGCGTTGGCATGACCGAAATCCAACACATCACGGGTCTTTATGCCTTTTGGGATGAACTGCTGGCGCTCCATCCCGGCCTGATCATCGACAATTGCGCAGGCGGCGGGCAACGCATTGACCTGGAAACGATTACGCGCAGCGTCCCGCTCTGGCGCAGCGATTTGCAGTGCTGGCCGTTCGATCCAATCTCGATGCAAACCCAGACCCAGGGATTGGCGTCCTGGGTCCCATTGAGCGGGACTGTGTGTGAGGCGCCAACCCAATATGCAATGCGCAGTGCGCTTGGCCCGAGCCTCGTGACACACTGGAGTTCGCAGGCACTGGATGGTCGTGTCGACCTACCCATCAAGGCCATACGCCAGCTAATGGAAGAAACACTGACGATGCGCAAGTACTTCTACGGTGACTTCTATCCGCTGCTTTCCTTTAGTCTGACCGACGATGCCTGGGCGGCTTGGCAGTACGACCGGCCTGACCTTGGGGAAGGCATGATCGTGGCGTTCCGACGACATGAGTCGCCGTTCCCGTTTTGGGAAGCGAAACTGCAAGGGCTGGACATGGATGCGGATTACGAGTTGCTTTCGTGGGATGACAAATCTATCCAGCGTCTGACCGGCAGGGCGCTCATGACTGACGGTCTGGTCGTCACGATAAACGAGAAACCAGGCACTGCGCTCTTCACATATCGGCGTGTTTCCTGAGTCTTCCATACCGTTCGATCTCATCACACATTACAGAAGCATTCAATGGAACAATGGAACCAATGGAACTGAACAGCAAAGAACGATTTGCGCGCATTCTCAAGCATCAGCCCGTGGACCGCATCGGCCTGTTTGAGGTTTTCTGGCAAGAAACGGCCGCGAGATGGTCGGCGGAGGGGCACTTCGCTCAGCCCGAAATGGTCAGCGATCATTTCGGCTTAGATGTGCGCCGGACCGGCGGCGAGATCACGCCGGCCGATTACCGGACCGTCAATCTGATAGCAGATGTTGACGCCAGCGACAAGGTAGTGGAGGAATCGGATTCGGCAAAACTTATTCGGGACGGAAACGGGGCGCTTCTGCGCTGGCTCAAGAACGATTCCGGCGCACCCGAGCATGTCGCCTTCGCCGTCCAAGATCGCTCGGACTGGGAGGAATATATCCGGCCCTATCTGCTCGACGAAGGGACCTTCGAACGGCGCATAAACTTCGCCAGCTATTGTACCCTGCGTGCGAAGTGCGCCAGAGAGGATCGCTTCATGACGTGCGGCGTCGTAGGTCCCTTCGACCAAATGACGCCTATGTGCGGTTATGAGTATTTACTCATGGGCATGGCGCTAGACGGCGAATGGGTGCGCGAGATGGCCGATCTCTATGCTACTCTCACGATTCGCCTGCTGGAGATACTCTTCGAGCGGGAGGGGTTGCCCGACGGGCTTTGGGTCTGGGACGATCTGGGTTTCAACGGCAGACCGTTCATGTCCCCCGCGATGTATCGGGCGCTGCTCTACCCAGCGCACAAGAATATCTTCGACTTCGCCCACAGCTGCGGGTTGCCGGTGGTCCTGCATTGCGACGGCTATGTGGAGGCGCTCATCCCCGCCCTCATCAAAGCCGGCATCGACTGCCTACAGCCCCTCGATGTCAAGGCTGGTATGGATCTCTTAAAACTAAAGAAGTTGTTCGGCGATCAGATTGCCCTGATCGGAGGTATGAACGCTCGGATTCTGGAGACCAACAACCTCCAGGCCGTCGAAGCGATGCTGTTGAGCAAATTGCCCCAGGCGATGGCGGGCAGTGGCTATGTTTTGCAGGTGGATCACAGCGTATCGCCACTTGTGGATTACGAGACGTACAGGTTCTTTGTAGAAAGGGGTCTGGAAATCGGAACCTACTGAAGATAATCCTTGACGTTGAATGCCGGTTGGCGGGGCTCACGTCAAGCAGCAAAACCCGCCAAACCGTGTGAAAATTGAGGATACACACAAATTCTAGAGATTTCTTGACAGACGGTTTTAGGCGTGTTACAATTTTGTCATTTGTAAACTGTTAACAATTTTTTGTTTGCAATATGCAGTTCTGAGAGCTTGCGACCGCAGCATGCATCCGAAATCCCTCTCCTCAGCCGCTAGGAAAAAGTAACATGGATAACGACACGTTAGCAGAAGTCTTGTCGCCTCCGCTCAAGCGATCCCTTGCTGACGTCGTTGCCGAGCGTATGCGCGATGGGATCTTGTCCGGACAGTTGGCGCCAGGGGAGCGCTTGCGCGAAACTGAACTTTCCGAAATGATGGAAATCAGCCGCGGACCCGTCCGTGAGGCATTGCGACGGCTCGAGAACGAGGGATTGGTTGTCGTAGGTCGCACTGGTCGGACCAATGTGGCTCGTGTTTCGCGGCAAGACCTTGACGAAGTCTTCAGCCTGCGACGGGCACTTGAACGGCTGGCTATTGAACGTGCCTGTGAGTGGGCAACTCCGGAAGACATGGCCAAGCTGCAAGCCGTCGTGGATGCCATGGCCGCCACTATCGCTCGGGGTATCAGCGAAAAAGAGGGTGCCGAACTCGACCTGCGTTTTCATGATGTAATCTATCATGCTAGTCGGCATCAGCGTCTGCTTAACTGTTGGACGACGATTCGGTCACAGATCTACGTGATCATGCTCAGTCGGAATGTTGCCAGCGCCAATTTCAGAGATGCCACTGTTTACGGCCACCAGGAGATCGTGGATGCGATCAAGGCTCGCGACAAAGAGCGGGCGCTTGTCGTGATCGAGCAGCACATGATTGTCGCGTATGAACTAGTAAGCAAAAGTTATGGGCAACTCGATGCAGATCCGGATCAGGATGATCGATCCGACGGCCTGGATGGGCGGCCACAATAGCAGAGCCATTGATTTCAAACCGACCATTCGCTTGCAACGGAGCAAAGTCCGATGAACCTGATAACGTTTATCCATGAGGGAAGTCAACGTCTGGGTGCATTAGCCACACTTGACGGACACCAGCGAGTATACGATCTCAATCGTCTGGAGCCACGCCTGCCGGACAACATCCTTGCTTTTCTCGAAGCCGGTAAAACAGTGCTCACCTTGGCCCGGCAAACCTTGGCGACTGCTACGCCCGCTCAGGGCATAGACCCGACCGAAGTCCAGATCAAAGCCCCGATTCCACAGCCCGGCAAGATCATCTGTATCGGCCAAAACTATCTTGCCCATGCTCAAGAATCCAACGCCTCCGTTTCCCCCTTCCCCATTATCTTCGCCAAGTTCTCCAATACCGTGATTGGTCACCGTGACCCTATTGTTATTCCCAGTTCCGTTCAGGAACCGGATTACGAGGGTGAGCTCGCAGTCGTTATTGGCCGCCGCGGGCGCAACATCCCTGAAGCCGAAGCGCTGGATTACGTGGCTGGCTACATGCCGCTCAATGATGTCAGCGCCCGGGATCTGCAGATGCGCACCAGCCAGTGGGTGTTGGGCAAGACTCCCGACACCTTCTGCCCCATGGGACCGGCATTGGTTACAGCCGATGAGATCCCGGATGTTCAGAACCTGAGAATCCGCACGATCATCGGGAACGAGGTGTTGCAAGAGGGACACACGAGCCTGATGATTTTCTCTGTAGCCCATCTGATTGCCGACATGAGCCAGGTGATGACCCTGGAACCCGGCGATGTGATCGCTACGGGCACCCCGGCGGGCATCGGCGCGGCGCGCACGCCACCCCGCTGGCTGAGGCCGGGCGATGTGGTGCGAGTCGAGATCGAAAAGGTCGGCATGCTTGAAAACCCGGTCGTCTTCGAGCCATGAGGTTTGCTATGAATTGCAGCCTTCGCTGTAGGCATTTTCCCCGACGATGCCCCAATCTGCCCAGGAGCGACATATGACAACTCATCAAGACACAACCCTGGAGTCGTACAGGCAGCCATACTACAAGCGCCTGCTGGGCATACCCGAACTCGGTGTTTTCGTCGCAGTGATGCTGTTTTTTGTCATTTTTACGGTGACCAATAGGAGCATGGCGGAGTCGGAAAATCTCGTTCGTATGGCGCTACAGGGCAGTTTTCTTGGGCTGGCCGCCTTCGGAATGGGATTTCTTATGATCGCGGGGGAAATCGATCTGTCGAGCGGAGGCACAGCCGCGCTGAGTGCGGCCATCGCTGGCTGGCTGCTCATGAACTTTGGGTGGCCGGAATGGGCTAGCTATGGAGTGGCGCTAGCGGCGGCCGTAGTGGTGGGACTACTTAATGCCTTCATCACACTGAAAATTCGTATGCCCTCATTTTTCGCCACTCTGGGTACCAGCTTTCTCGTGAGTGGTCTGGCGATTTGGATACTCAAGGGAGCGTGGCTTTATGTGGCAGTAGAGATCCCAGTCTTGGCGAAGGCGCTGACCCCATCGCCGATCCTTACACTGCCGTGGCTCGTCCTCGTCCTTCTGATTGCTTACCTTGCAGGGGATTTCCTCATGCGAACCTCGCGCCTGGGTTCCACCTTAACGGCTATCGGCGGTAACCGGCGAGCAGCCGAGATTGTGGGCATCAATGTACCGCTAGTGAAGACTATTTGCTTCGTGTTTGTTAGCGTTTGTTGTGGGATGGCAGGTATTCTGGTGATGGCCTACGCAGGCACTACGGATGCGATGATCGGGGAAGGTTGGCTACTCTGGGTGATCGCTATTGTTATCATCGGTGGTGGCAGCCTACGTGGTGGAACCGGGAGCATCATCGGCGTAATGCTTGGGACAATATTGATTCAGATCATCCGCATGGGACTTCTTGCTGCCAATGTGCAGACCAATGCCCAAGGTATTGTGGTCGGTGCGATCTTGCTTGCTGCTGCTGCGCTCGACGTTGTGAGGCGCAGGAGCGTTCAATACTAGCTATACCACCATCCCGCGACGAATACGCGTGCGGCATGAGGAAGCGCAGACATGGAGCTAACCTACAAAGATCACAACAAAACATCCTTGAGCACTAGATTCGCAAGTTCTATGCGCAGTCATTTGGCCAGACAGGAAACCGGGATCATCCTGCTGTGTATTATTCTGCTGATCTTCTTCTACTCCCGCAACCCTGCCATGCTGGCCCCCTTGACCATCGTCTCCATCCTACGCACCATGGCATTTCCGGCGTTAATCGCCATGGGGATGGTCCAGTTGATGATCGCTGGAGAAATCGACCTGTCGACGGGAGCGATGATGGGCCTGGGCGCTGTTTTTGCGGCGAAACTAATCCGCGATGTCGGCCTCTCGATTCCGGTGGCGGTCGCGTGTTCGTTGGGAGCGGCCGTCCTGGTGGGGCTGACAAACGCCTTTTTCACAGTCAAAGTCGGCGTGCCATCCGTAATAACCACGATTGGCACGATGTTCATCGTGCGCGGCCTCGCTTATTCTTTCACCAACGGCACGCCCATTTACCCGCTGCCAGAGGAAGTTGCTATCATCGGTTCGTGGCGGCCTCTGGGCATCTCCTTCACATTCTTTCTAGCGCTGGGCATGATGATCGTCGTGCAAATCCTATTGAGCCAGACGCGTTGGGGATCGGCTTTGTTCGCTACTGGTGGCAACAAGCTCGCCGCCCAAGTGTGCGGCATCAACACCGATCGCGTGAAGACCATCTGTTTCGTGATCACCAGCATGCTGGCCGGAATAGCCGGCATGCTTACCATGAGCCAGCTTCCCTTGACTCCCGGTGATCCCATCATCGGCAGAAATCTGGAGTTACAGATCTTGGTCGGAGTGATCATCGGCGGAGTCAGTTTCTTCGGTGGCCGCGGTTCCGCCGTCGGTGCTTTCGTAGGCGTTTTCTTTATTCAACTGGTACGCAGTGGCCTGGTTATAGGACGCTTCGATTCGTTCCTCCAAACACCGGTGCTCGGTTTTCTGCTGATACTTGCGGCCATCATCGATGTATTGCGGAATCGCAGAGAAGAGAGTTGAACCGTGTTTCGCCTAGGCGACAACGTTGGCCGTGCTGTTTAAAGACAGACTATCAGAATGGTGCACTGATAAGGAGGTAAGACCTACATAAAAAACAAAAAGTAATGATCCAGAACCGACTGCTGAACCAACTGCTGAAGGCTAAATCTTCGGCTACATTCCTCGGAGGTTGAAATGTCTCGGAAATTGTTGTTCCTGTTCCAAATCGTGTTTGTGATCACCCTGTTGAGTATACTGGCGGCATGCGCCCCTCAAGCGGCACCAACCCAAGCCCCGGCGGTGGAGGCTCCGACGGCCGCGCCGGCAGCACCTGAAGAAGATGCTGTGAAGGGCAAGTTCGCTTGGGTGCAAAGTTCGGCCTGGCATCCCGTGCACCAGTATACGCAGCAGGGCTTCCTCGCCGGTTGCGAGAGTCTGGGGTTGGACTGCGAACTCGCCACCACTGATGAGAACACCCTCGACGCTCTCGTCGCTCTCGCCGACCAGACGGTGTCCCGCCCGGACATTAAGGGTGTCGCTATGTGGTTTGGCGGCCTTCCCGTCGCCAAACCTATCATCGAGAAGGCCAAAGCCAACGGCATCGTCGTCGCCCTGCCCCACTTCCCGGTTGAAGAAGGCTTCTATGCCGATAATGCCGTCCAGATCGCTGCGGATACTTCCCAGTACCCCGATCCTGTCGCCAAGGCCATGTGCGATGAACTTAAGAAGCAGGGTATCACCGAGGGTTCCGTCGCTATCACCGAAAACAACCACAACGCCACCGAGGACATGGTGGCCCAGGTCTTCACCGATGGTATGAAGAAGTACTGTCCTGAATTCACCATTCTGCCTGTCGAGCTGGAAGGTCCTGAACCTACTCAAGCCATCGCCGTCGCCACCTCCATCATGCAGGCCAATCCTGATCTTGTCGCTGCTCTCTCCACCACCGGCGGCGGTCCCACCACCTGGGCCGGTGCCCAGAAGGAAACCGGCAAGAAGATTATCGCCGTTGGTATGGACACCACGCGTGTCAATCTCGACTTGGTTACGAACGGTGAAGTCTGGGGCCTTGTGGCTCAGCCGCTCTATGAGGAGACATTCGGCTCGGCCGAACTGCTCTACAAGATGGCCAACGGTGAGGAAGTCCCCTACTGGACTGTCCTTGATGCTCCGTTGGTCACCAAAGACAACACCCAATACTTCTACGACCTCCTGGCAAAGGTCGAACCCAAGTTCCGCAAGGACGCCGTCAACCCGGATGAACAGTAACAAGCACCCTGGTTTCACAGGCTTTGGATCGTGTTGGGCTCCTGTGAATTGACGAAATGAATTGATCCCCTGGCCAGTCTGACCGAGGTGGTCGGGGGATCAATCCTATCCAAAATGCTATTTCACTTACAATGATGACAAGGAGTCGGGTTCAATGACTGACGTTGTAACGAATGAGCACATCGAGGCTAATGCTGCTGACCAGCGACCCATCTTGGAAGCCAAAGGTATTTCAAAGGCGTTTGGTCACGTCCAGGCACTGGATGACGTGGATTTCGAACTCTATCCTGCTGAAGTGGTGGCTCTGGTCGGCGACAACGGCGCGGGAAAGTCCACGTTGGTCAAGATCCTTTCCGGCATCTATCGCAAGGATTCAGGACAGATCTACTTTGAAGGTCAGCCTGTAGAGCTGCGAGGGCCCAAGGATGCCGAACGTCTGGCCGGGATCTCGACCGTATACCAGGATCTGGCATTAGTAGGTGTCCGTGATGTGGCATCAAACATATTCCTCAACATGGAACCGACACGGTTAGGGATATTCATCGACTTCAATAAGCTGTACGCCGAGGCGCGCCGGGTAATCGACGTATTGCGCATCGACATGCCCTCGGTCAAAGTCAATGTCAATGAACTGTCGGGCGGGCAGCGCCAAGGGGTCGCTATCTCGCGCGCCCTGGCACGCGGCCGCCGCATCTTCATCCTCGATGAGCCGACGGCGGCGCTGGGAGTCGAGCAGCAGCACAAAGTGAATGACCTCATCCTTACTCTTAAGGATGAAGGGAAAACAGTTCTGGTGATTAGCCACAACCTGGAGCACGTTTTCACTGTGGCCGACCGATTGGTGGTACTGCGCCGAGGCAAGCGCGTGGGCACACGTTTCAAGTCACAGACAACCAGAGAAGAGATCGTCGGGTTGATAACAGCTGCGATCAAAGGCGATATTGTAGATTGACCTATTGCCAACAAAGAAACAATCCTCTCAGCCAGGTTCACCTATTGAGATACAAATAGGGATCCACCCTTCCACGCTGATCCCTATTGTGGCCGAGATCGAAGGCGACACATTGACCTGGTTCAGACAAGCAAACGATGTCAAATTCATTTACACAAGAGCCAAGTAAAAGCCCCTCTCCTAACGAAGTAGCTTTCGAGAACGGTAACAAGATGACACTGAACTTGTTAGATCTAAGCGGAAAACAGGTACTGATCACCGGCGCTGGCACCGGCATTGGGCGGGGTGTCGCCATGGTGCTGGCTGAGATGGGTGCCGACGTGGCCTTGCATTACGGTCGCAGCGCCGATGGTGCTTTTGAGGCTGTCGAAAAAATAACAGCGTTGGGCAGACGGGCGATCGCCGTCCAGGGAGATTTGGGAATCGTTGCCGATTGTCGGCGCGTGGTTGATGAAGCAGCTGCCTACTTAGGTGGCTTAGACGGTCTTGTGAACAACGCCGGTATTACCACCACGATCAACTTCCTTGATGTCACCGAGGAGCAGTTCAACCGCAGCTACAATTTGAATATTCGTGGTGAGTTCTTCTGCGCACAGCAAGCGGTTCGTTACATGATCGAACGTGGGCGCGCATTGAAAGAACGCGATCCTGAGTTGGACTGGGCCGGTGGCAGCATCGTTAACATCTCGTCGGTGCATGGGGCCTTAGGTTGTCCTGGGCACTCGGTCTATGCCGGCACTAAGGGTGCGATCAATGCATTCACCCGCGAGTTGGCAGTTGAGTTACTGCCTTTGCACATCCGCGCCAACGTGCTGGCGCCTGGCACCATCGAGGTACCAAGCTACTGGCGAAAATCGCC
This sequence comes from Caldilineales bacterium, assembly GCA_024102915.1. Lineage (GTDB taxonomy): Bacteria > Chloroflexota > Anaerolineae > J102 > J102 > JAGFJG01. The sequence goes on along the minus strand of JAGFJG010000158.1, from coordinate 10,946 downwards.
TGACTATACACGAGAGGCAGGCAACAAGATCGTACCATGGGGTCGTGTAGGTTTGCCTGAGGATGTGGGCTACCTGGCTGCCTATCTGATCTCCGACCTCTCCGAGTTTATGACCGGCTCAGTGCTCTACTTCGATGGCGGCTTGACCGCCAAGATGGCGATTCCAGAACAACCGCAGCAAAGTGAAGGTTAGAGTAAGAGGGAAAGACAGAAAAATGTGCCGACTTTTTCTGTTACGCTATTGAGCTTGCATAGGCTGAAAGTGCATCGCGACCTTCCGTCCCAGCGTAACAGTAAATTTTTCTGTTACGTTTGAAAATCGATCTCCATCAGGTTTTCTCTCCAAGTTAGAATGGTGATATCAGACACCCTTCCTAACTCATGTGGAGAGAAAACCATGATGTGTTTCATCATTCTATCACGGTTCCATACCCAAAAGAAGCCTGATTTCCCCCTGGCAAATCTCCAAATCCCACATTTTGTGCACAAATGCCCGGTCGCCAACCGCTATGCTGCTTTTCTGCAACCATTTGACTGGAACAACTTTCCTGAACGAAAACTAGATGATCCGCGCGGACGACAGGCAGTTTCATATGCAGCCTTTGCCGCTGCCATGCTCATCAAACTTGATCAGGGTTTGCGCTACATGTCCGACCTCCTGCAATTTCTCCACGATCATCCTGCGCTGTGCCGGCTGCTGGGGTTTCAAACCACCCCTTCTCATTCTCGTTTCCCTTTACTTCCTCAGTTTCTAACCCCCATGCCCACCTCGCGCCACCTCACACGTCTGTTGCGCACCATCCCCATCAAGTCTTACAGTGGTTGTTGGACGACACGGTGCGCCTGCTACAAGCCGAATTGGCCCCTTTGGCCCCCACCTTTGGCCAATTCATCTCTCTCGACACCAAACACATCATTGCCTGGGTCAAGGAAAACAACCCCAAGGCCTATGTCCAGGAACGCCATAATCCTCACCGACAACCCAGCGGCGATCCCGATTGCCGCCTCGGAGCCAAGCGCCGCCGTAATCTGGGCGCGTCTGCCAACAACACGCCGCCCACCCCCAACAGCAATCCCATCCCCGCCGGCTCAGTCACCGTCACTGAGTTCTACTGGGGTTACGCCTCTGGCATTGTCGCCGCCAAAGTCCCCGGCTATGGCGAGTTCGTGCTGGCTGAGCTGACGCAGCCCTTCAACAAAGGTGATGTCACCTATTTCTTTCCGCTCATGGCCGATACTGAGCGCAGACTCGGTTTCCGCCCTCATTTCGGCGCCTTTGACTGCGCTTTTTACGCTTTTTACGTCTACGAACATTTCCACAGCGAGCAACACGATGGTTTTGCCGCCATTCCTCTGGCCGAAAAAGGCGGATACAAAAACCGTTCCTTTGACGCAACCGGCCTGCCTCTTTGCCAGGCCGGACTCGCCATGCCCCTCAAATTAACATTCACCGATCGCACCAGAGCCATCATCAAACACCGACGAGGTAAACATGTCTGCCCCTTGCGCTTCCCAAAACCTGACGGGAACAAGTGCCCCATCAATCACAAACGCTGGGCTAATGGCGGCTGCTCGGCCGACATGCCCACTTCCATCGGCACGCGCATCCGCTACCAACTCAATAGGAACTCTCATGCCTACAAGCAAGCTTACAAACAACGCACCGCCACCGAACGTATTAACGCCCTCGCCGTCGAATTGGGCATCGAACGTCCCAAACTCCGCAACCAGCAGGCCATAGCCAATCAGAACACCCTCATCTACGTGCTTCTCAACCTGCGCGCTTTGTATAGAATTCGCAACCGCCAGCAGCAATAAACCTGAGGGCTGTATCTGCCTTCAAAATCCAAACGTAACAGAATAATCGCCTGCTACCGACACGACGCCTTTTGGGCGGAACAGTTTATTTTCTGTCCGTCCCTCGAGTAAACAAATGAAATTCGGAAAGCTTAAAATCAATCCGGCACTGAACCCGGGCGTGCTGGACACGGCGACTTGGGATCGCGATGCTGCCTGGGTCGCAGTGCAAGCGGTGGACGACACCTATTGGCCGGGACTCATGGACGCCGCCGCGACCGCCGCACCTCTGCCTGTGACTGCAAGTCTAACAGCCTACACGGGGTCCGCCACCTGGCACGGTGACACGTTGGTTTGCCTAACCGGCCTGGCAGATGGGCAACAGGTGTTCCTGGCTGTCGGCCCGCAAGCGTATGATGTCGCCCTCGGATCACCAGTTGGGAGCAAGGTGCTGCCCGCAACGCCATCTACTATGGTTGCACTGTACCCTACCGACGCTTCGGTCATCGCTCGCTTCTTCCGCACCCTTGCACAGGACAAAGGTCCGCGGGCGCTAGGGCCAGTGCCGCGGCTGGGAATCGGCACGCGCATGACCACTGCGGTGTGGCCAGCGATTTGGGAAGCGATGGCGCAGCGCGGCTTCGCGACCAATGCGATTCAGAATTCCGTTCGCGAGCTTAACTCTTTGGAGACGCTGCTCGAAGGCCGATCGGCCGAGAAAAACATCGCCTTCGGCTTTGGCACAATCGACACCGGCTACACCGGCAGTTCGTACGAAGGGCTGTGGGTGGCGGGCGTGCTCGATGCACTCAAGCATGGGGTTCGATTGCCCTACGGAGCCGACGCCGACCACATCCAGGTCAAGCGCGGGGCTGATGAGCTGGCACGAGCAAAGCGGCTGTTAAACGCTACTCGATACTACTCGTTCTATACGTTGGACGTGTCGGATGTGCTAGACTACGCAGCGCTATCAGTGGGCGGGGCTGCGGGCGCAGCGACCCTCCAAGCCAATATCTTGGACCCAAATCGCCGTAGCGATCTGATCGCATATCACCGGCAGCAGCGGGTCGCTGGCTTCTATTACCGGCCGGACGAAGCAGCGCTGGGCCGACTGGTGGGCAAATATTGGGTCGCATTGGACGCAGTTGTAGAGATGTACAAACACATATGCGATCTCAAAGACGGTCTGCCCTTTGACCTGGAGCTAAGTATCGACGAGCACCCCAACGACGTGCCCACCTTCGACTGCCTGACTTCAGAGACAGAGTTGATCTTTGTTCTTTTGGAGGCGCAACGCCGTGGCATCCCCCTAACACATGTCGCACCTAACTTCGGCGTGGAAAAGGGGACGGACTATCGCGGGACTGATGGGTTGCCCGGCTTCGAGGCGCGAGCGCGCAGCCTGTGTGGCATCGCCGAGGAATTCGGCGTCATGGCCGACTTTCACTCGGGCGACGACTTAAGCGCGGCTGCGCGGCAGGCCATCGGACGGGCGACGGGCGGGCGCAATCACTTCAAAGTATCGCCAAACCTGCAATTGTTGTTTGGCGAAGTGTTGGCCGAACATCACCCGGCGCTGTTCCGACGCTGGTGGCAGGATGCGTTGGCTTACGCACTGCGCGAGGCCGCGGCTGGGTCGACGATTGCCGACGAGTGCATTCGCCTCTCAGACACAGGGACGCCGTCGCCGCACGACGCGCTGTTCCATAATTTCAGTTTTGCGTTCGTCGGACGACGGGATGCCGACGGGCAGTTTATCTGTCGCGAGGAGTTCTACGACCTGTCGCCAGCATTTTATCTGGCATATCAAGAGTGCATCACCGGGTATTTGCTCGAACTGGCAGATGATCTTTTTCAATAGTTGTATCGAGCTAGGAGTAAACCATCATGGATCTTTTTCTCGACAGTTCTAATCCAAAAGAAATAATGGAAGCTCGATCGTGGGGTTTACTTTCGGGCGTAACCAGCAATCCGGGCCTGATTGCTGCGGCTGGGCGTGACATGGAAAAGACTTTAGGTGCAATCGTGGACGCCTCGCCGGGGCCGGTATTTGCCCAGGTGATCGGCTGGCATGACCCCGAACCGATGATTCGCCAAGCGCGCTGGTTGCACGCCTTTTCCGACCAGATAATCGTAAAGCTGCCGGCCAGTGTCGCCGGACTGCAAGCGCTCCAGCAGATAAAGGCTGAACAGCCCGACTTGCGGCTGGCCATCACGGCGATCGCCTCCCTGGCACAAGCATACCTAGCGGCCAAGGCCGGCGCGGACGTCGCCGCCATCTTCAATGGCCCGCTGGATCAAGCCGAAGATGTGGCGCATGACATGATTGCGCCGATCCGCCAGATTTACAACAATTACGGCTTCAAGACGCAGATTCTGGCGTGCGGGCGCTACCAGCGGCTGTTCGGCGAGATCGCCATAGCCGGCGCCGACATCTGTACGATGAAAATAGACTTCATGCGCCTACTCTACGAACATTCCTTTACCGAACAGCGCATGAACGGATTCTTGAAAAGCTGGCACGGAGTATTCGGTGACAAGACGTGGCCGGAGCTGTCATGAGTGCACTCGATCTTTTCAACCTGACCGACCAGGTCGCCATCGTCACGGGAGGTGCGCGCGGACTGGGACGACAGATGGCGCTGGCGTTGGCCGAGGCTGGCGCTGCCGTGGCGATCTGTGACCTGCTGGAGGAAGATGGCCAACGGGTTGCGGCCGAGTTGGCCGCTCTGGGACGCCGGTCTTTCTTCGGTAGGGTGGATGTGACCCGTGTAGACGAGATCGAGACATTTATCGGACAGGTCGTTGAGCGCCTGGGCAAGATCGATATCCTGGTAAACAACGCCGGTATATCCTCAGATGGGTTGGCGCTGGACGAAGAATCCGATGAGGCGTGGCGACGTATGATCGATACTAACTTGTCGTCCATGTTCTACTTCGGTAAACGGGTGGCGCATCACATGATTGACCGCAACGAGGGCGGTGTCATTATCAACATTGCATCGATTAATTCGCTAGTGATCAGCAATATCGCCCCGCGTCATAACGTGTCCTACTGCGTGGCGAAGGCCGGCGTAGCTCAGTTAACCCGCGGCATGGCTGCCGACTGGGCGCCCTACGGAATTCGGGCCAACGCAATTGCGCCCGGCACGATGCTCACTGCGCAGACCGCTGCAAGTCGCAAATTTCCAGAAATCATGGAACGCATCATTGCCAACACCCCCATGAAGCGCTACGGAGAAGAAGAGGAAATCAAAGGCCTGGTGATGTACCTGGCTTCGCCCGCCTCGTCTTTTATGACCGGCAGCCTCGTAGTAATGGACGGCGGAACGACGATCTGGTAATTTTCCCGGTCGTATGAGGCAACAAACGGCAATTCCGTCACACCGATGAAAGTTCAAGACCCTCGAGCCGTGCTGGATGAAATGTGCCAGTGAGTCCTTGGCACTGCTGGTCAGAGCATCCTATGGTAGCATGGCAAGGGCATTGAGGCGCCAACTGCAGTTGTGTTTTATCCCCACGAATTCAGGAGAGATTGTGAATACGATGCCAACAACTAGCACCAGGGTCGCAGCGCAAGATCTTACAGCGTTCTGTCTTGAGGTGATGCGCATATCCGGCCTCAGCGAAGAAGACTCCGTATTGAGCACAGAGGTTCTGGTGACTGCCGATACCTGGGGTACTTTCACCCACGGCACACGCCAATTGCGCGGGCTTATGAAGGATGTACGCCTGGGTGCAGTTGATCCGGAAGCTAGTCCCACCGTAACTGGCGAGGGGTCGTCCTGGGCTCTCGTGGACGCCCATGCGGCTATGCCGCCAGCCTCTGCGTATCGGGCTATGCAAATCGCAATAGAAAAAGCGCGAGAGACCGGCGTTGCCTACGTCGGTGTTAGGAACGGTGGGCATTTTGCAGCTGCGGGTTTCTATGCCTATCTGGCCGCACGCGCGGACATGATCGGCGTCTCAACCGGCAACGTAGATCCTGGGGTAACGGTGACCGGATCCCGCGGCCGGGTGTTGGGTACCAATCCGCTGGCCTATGCCGTGCCAGCGGGCGTGGAATACCCACTGCTGTTTGACATTGCCACGAGCGCGGTCGCAGCGACCAAGCTATATGCCGCGGTGGCTGAGGGCCGGCCCATTCCCGACACCTGGCTTGTAGATGAAGACGGTTTGCCGACAACTAACGGCAGCATCTACCCGGAACTAGGTGCGCTTATGCCCATGGCCGGTCACAAGGGCTATGGTTTGGCTTTGTTTGTAGAGGTGCTTTCCGCAGTCCTTTCAGGTGCGGCGATTACTAAGGATGTTCACAGTTGGGTGATGCACCCGGATAAGCCAGGCAACCAGGGTTATGGTTTTTTGGTCATTGCAGTTGAACAGATCATGCCCCTGGCCATATTCAAAGAACGCATGGATGGACTTATTCGTGAGATCCGATCTGCCCCCAAGGCCAAGGGGGTTGACCGCATTTACCTACCTGGCGAAATCGAGCAAGAGAAGCGTGATATCGCAATGATTGAGGGCATCGTTCTGCCGCCTGATGTTGTCGTCAGCCTGCGTGGGCTGGCAGAGGATGTGGGGCTGGACGCCGACACACTATTCAAATCTGAAGGAGAGGGACAATAACCATGTTTCATCCACTTTTCGATCTCACCGGTCGGGTAGCCCTGGTATCGGGCGTGGCCCAAAATATGGGTCGCGCTTCGGCCATTGCTCTGGCCGAGATCGGCGCCGATCTACTGATCACTGATATCAATGAGTCCGGTCTGATGGATACAGCGGAAATTATTCGGAAACTTGGCCGTCGCGTCGTTCCTGCTGTTTACGACGTCTGGGACGAGGAACAGATCCGGGCGATGTACCAGCAGGTAGACCAGGACTTCGGCCAGATCGACATCGTCGTAAACATCCCTGGCGCCAACATTCTGGGCCACCCTGAAGAGATCACCTCCGAGCACTTGATGAAGGTCCTGCAAGCCACGCTGGTTAGTAAATTTATCTCCTGTCAGGAAGCGGGGCGGCGTATGCTGGCGAGCGGAAAGGGTAGCATTATCAACATGTCGTCCATCGGCGGGGTCCGGGCGTTGGGCCGCGGCAACTTCGCCTACAGCGTCGGTCAGGCCGGCGTCATCCAGATGACCCGCGAACTGAGCACCGAGTGGGCGGATCGCGGGGTACGCGTCAATGCCATCGCCCCGGCTCAGATCACTAATCCTGGCTTCGACGTCCGCATGGACAACACCCCGGGCTTGCGAGAACGCTTCCTGCGCGGCATTCCCATGGGGCGGCTGGGTGTGCCCGGCGACATCAAAGGGGTCGTGATGTTCCTTGCATCCGATGCCTCTAGTTATGTTACAGGCACAGTTCTGCCGTTCGACGGAGGCAACCTGGCGATGGGTGCCAACGCCACCATCGGCCGCCAGGAGGCCTGACGACTAGAGTGATTGCTGTACTCAGAACGTTTCAAGCCGAGACTATACTGCTTGTGATCGATTGTGATGTCCGTTTCAACACGCCAAGACTGTAACTGAGGAATCAACAGATGCCAGAATTATCCAGAGATCAGCTGCTTTCCCTCTACCGAACCATACTGACGATCCGACGCACTGAGGAACTGTTGGTGAAGTTCTACGCCAAGGGACGGCTCTATGGTGGCGTCCACACATACATCGGCGAGGAGGCGGTGGCGTCGGGCGTGTGCGCCCACCTGCGCGACGACGATACGGTGTTCAGCACGCATCGTGGTCACGGTCACGCGCTGGCCAAGGGCGTCACACCTGCCGAATTAATCGCGGAAGTCATGGGACGGACCACCGGTTGTTCGGGTGGCCGAGGCGGCTCGATGCACTTGTTTAAGCCTGAGGTCGGCTTCATGGGCTCCAGCGGCATCGTGGGACCCTGCATCACTCTGGCAGCCGGGGGGGGGTACTCGGCCATGCTGCTCAAAACCGACCGGGTGAGCGTAGCGTTCTTCGGGGATGGCGCCTCGAATAACGGCGCCTTCCACGAGGGGATCAACCTGGCGACGGCCTGGAAGCTACCGGCGATCTTCGTCTGCGAGAACAACCTCTACGCTACCGAGGTGCCTTTAAGCAAGGCGACGGGGAATACGGACATAGCATCCCGGGCGGCTGGCTATGGGCTACCAGGGATCGCCGTGGACGGGAACAATGTCCTGGCCGTCTACCAGGCTGCCGGTGAAGCGATAAAGCGCGCCCGCGCCGGCGACGGTCCTACCTTGCTCGAATGCCGTACCTACCGCACACGCGCACACGCCGAAGGGATGCGTGATGCCGGCTACCGCACGCCGGAAGAGGTCGCTGCCTGGAAGGAACGGGATCCGATCATACTTTTTCGGGATCATCTACTGGCTGACGGGCACATGACCGACGCTGAACTGGCAATCATCGACGCCGAGATCGAAGCATTGGTTGAGGAAGCTGGCAAGTTCGCTGAGTCCAGCCCTTTACCCGACCCGGCTTTTGTGGGCGAGCATGTATACCACAAGGTTACGGAACCAACATTTCCCAGTTCCGACTCCCCGATAACCGGAAGTCGCGACTTAACATTTGTCGATGCAGCTCGCGAGGCGTTGGCCGAGGAAATGTCTCGTGATGCAACAATCTTCGTGGTCGGCGAGGGGATCGGGCAGCGTGGCGGCAATTTTAATACCACTATTGGTCTCTTTGACCTCTACGGCGAGGAACGATTGCGCGATTCACCGATCAGCGAACGCGGGTTCACCAACTTGTGCACCGGCGCTGCTGCTACCGGTACGCGCCCGGTCGTCGACTTCATGTTCATCGACTTCCTGGCCGACGCCTTTGGAGATATGTTTAACCAGATGTGCAAATTGCAATGGATGAGCAATGGTCGGATCAGGATGCCGATCGTCGTACGAGGATGTGTGGGCGCGGCGCAGTCGAACGCAGCTCATCACTCAGGCAACTATTACCCATTCTTCATGCACATTCCCGGCTTTCGGGTTGTAATGCCGTCCACACCGGCGGATGCCAAGGGCCTATTGAAGACCGCCCTGCGGTCCAATGATCCGGTGCTTTTTCTGGAGCACAAGAACCTGTTGGCAATCAAAGGCCCCGTGCCGGAAGGCGAATTCGCAATCCCATTCGGACAGGCGGTTATTCGACGCACCGGTACAGACCTGACTATCGTCGGCATCGGCTTCACGGTAAACCAGGCGCTGGCTGCTGCAGAGCAATTGGCGCAGGAGGGCGTTTTTGCCGAGGTGATCGACCCGCGCACTCTGGCGCCACTGGACATCGATACCATCCTTGCCTCAGTCCACAAGACCGGTCGGCTGCTGGTGGTGGACGAGGATTTTGCCCCGTGCGGCGTCGGCGCAGAAATCGCCTCCCAGGTGATGGAGCACGGCTTCGATGATCTGGACGCACCGGTACACCGCCTGAACGGCTTCTTCGCCCCCGCGCCCTACAGCCCGTCGCTTTATGAGCCGATGGTACCTAGCGTGACGAGAATCGTTCAGGCCGTGCGCGATCTGCTGGCGGAGTGAACGCTATGAGGCTACGGAGGTAAATATGCCATTTGAGATTGTATTGCCCCGTCTAGGCTGGAATATGGAAACAGGTCAGGTGGGGGAGTGGTTGAAGAAGGAGGCCGAACACGTCGAGGCCGGCGAAATTCTCTTGACGGTCGAAGGAGACAAAGCTGCTCAGGAGATCGAAGCGCTCGATAGTGGTACCCTCCATATCCCTCCTGACTCACCCCCGCCGGGTAAGGTAGTGCCAGTGGGTACGATGCTGGCATACCTGCTTGAACCGGGTGAAGAAGTCCCGGTTGTCGCACAGTCGACTGCGCCGACGGTCAAGCGAGCCAGCGATCATGAGCATCCACAGGCAGGTGCAGTGTCGGAGGGTCGGAAAGGGAGCGTAACCGCAACAAGCGATATGCAGAGCGAGCCTATCATTAGCCCCCGCGCCCGTCGCGTCGCCCATGAGTTGGGCGTCGATTGGACCGGACTCATGGGCAGCGGCCGCACCGGGCGGATTGTGGAGCGCGACGTGCGGCAGGCCGCCGAACACCCGCAGTCTACCGCTCACTCGCTCGTATACATTAGCCCGGTGGCGCGGCGCGTTGCCAGCGAACTAGACGTCGACGTGGACGCATTAGCCGCGAGGATGCCTGGCAAACACATCAAGCGCGCTGACATTGAGAATGAAGCCGAGCGCTTGAAAGCGGAAAAGGCGAAATTCGAAACTGCGAAAATCCCGGTTTCGGTGGCCCCCCATGCCTTTCCGCCGAGCGGTGCCATCCTGCCCATCACCACGGTTCGCCGCACCATCGCCGACCGAATGGCGACCAGCGCACATACGGTTGCACCCGTTACACTCACCACCGAGGCTGACGCGACGGAACTAGTGCAGTTGCGCAAACAACTTCAAGACGATAGCCGCCAGCCAGTGCCATCTTATAACGACCTGCTTGCCAAGCTGGTCGCCCAGGCGCTGCTTGAGCACCCGATGGTCAACGCACGCTTCGACGGTGACACGATTGTGCAAGCGGCGACGGCCAACATAGGCATCGCGGTCGACAGCGAACGCGGGCTGCTGGTGCCAGTGCTGCGGGATGTTCAAATGAAATCGCTCCGCCAGGTCGCCCGCGACTCGGCCGCGTTGATCGCGAAGGTTCGAGCTGGCCATATCTCATACGATGATCTGCACGGCAGCACCTTTACCATCACCAACCTGGGCATGTACGAGATTGACGCATTCACGCCTATCATCAACTTACCGGAATGCGCCATCATGGGTGTCGGTCGGATCGTACCTAAACAGATTGTAGTAGATGCCGAGGCAGAGCGGGTGGCCATCCGCCACATGATGATCCTGAGCCTGACTTTCGATCACCGGCTGGTGGACGGCGCTCCGGCCGCGCACTTCTTGCAGCGGGTCAAAGAGTACGTCGAAAAACCATATTTATGGCTGGTAGGAGAGTAGGAGATGCCAAAATGATGACTTCCAGAGAGCGTGTGCTCTGTGCCCTTAACCATGAAGAACCAGACCGTGTGCCAATCTTTTTTGGTAAGTCAGGGGCGACCACGAGACGCGCGCCCGGCTGTGCGAAATTCAACGCTCATCTGAGAACAACCCGGAAGACCACGACCG
>JAGFJG010000153.1 GCA_024102915.1 Caldilineales bacterium | reverse complement strand
TGCGCCCTTCCCCCAGCCAGATAGCAGCAATTGCCGGGGCCACGCCGGTCGGCAGCGCACCCTTGACGGTCAGGGCGGCGATGCGATAGGTGACTGGTTTGCCGTCCTCGGTCCCCTTTACTTCGGTCACAATCTCCTTCGTCCAGTCCGGGGGCTGATTCTTGGGCGGGGCCAGGAAGTCGGTGATAGGTGGAACTCGTTCAGCCAACAGGGACAGCATCATGTCGCGAGGAATGACCTGCTGGCCTCGCACTTCGATGGCGTCACGGCGGTTAAAGCCGAACTCGGCCAGCACCCGCACTTTTTCCACGGTGTCGGGCGACATGCCCCAATAATTGATTTTGAAAAAACATTCTCGCACGCCCTTGTCGGCGAAACTCAGCGGCAATGTGGCCACCTCGGAATGCAAAGACAGGTGCATGGGCAGTACGCCGATCGGCCGGGTAAAGTAATAATCCTCGAATTCGGAGAGCGGTTCGCAGGCCTGGAATTCGCCATTACGGAAGACCATGGGCTGCAAGAGCAGCTCGTCCAAAATGGTGGGTACGGCATACGTGAAAACGGCATGCCCGGCTGGTGGCGGTTTGATGCCGTCATAAATGCGGATGCTGTCGATAGTGTCCATGCGGTCGGCGGCGTATCGCGCCTGCACATTGGGTATCCCCGGCGCCGAGCCCAACCCCAGCACAGCGCTCACCCCGGCCTCCTGAAAACGCTCGTGCAATTCCAATTGCTTGCGCGTCGTGTGGAACAATCCCCCTAGATCCACGTAATTCACCCCCGCCCGCAAACATGCCTCCATCACGGCCAGATTTGTGTAATAAACCGTGGCGTTCAGGCACACCCCTACCCCACTCAGACATGTCACGAAATCATCTGCATTCTTTATGTCAACTTTTCGAATACTGACTTTCGGGCTGCCAATAGCGGCAGCCACAACGCCGGCCTGCGCCACATCGATGTCAGCGATGATGACTTCGGACACGCGCTCGTCGCCTGCCAGCGCCTGCACAGCGATGCAGCCCATCTTGCCAGCGCCGCCCAAGACCATGATCTTCATTTGAGTTTCTCCTATTCGAACAAGATCACATTTTGTACATCACGATTTACGAAAGCATATCAGCCACCCAGGCCAGGTCGAGCGACTCCAGCGTCTCACGGGTCGGCGCGCCAGTTTCTGCATCCCAACCCGCCTGCCGATAATACTCGTCCTTGGCCCATTCCAATTCGCCGCTGTTCAACGCCACGCCATCGCTGCGCCCGCCCTTTTTGGGTTTGAACATCTTTTGAGGCAATGAATCGTCTTCCCGGCCAAAACCCTCGCGGGCGTTGAAAGCACGCAGCATGTTCAGGCGGCGCGCGCCCACTTCCTGAATATCGGAAATATCGACATCCCATCCGGTAATGGTGTGCACCATGTCGACAAAATCATCGGGGCCGTACAGGTGCCAGGCCGGGCCAAAGACGAACTGACAGATATTGAATGTGTCGAGGGCGCTGTAGAAATATTGCGTTTGCAGGGCGTATCGCACTTTCTCCTCATTCATTTCCTGATTGGGCTGCGGGTCTGTCAAACCCAACATCGCCATGCGTTCGGGATAGTGCCGATAGCTGGGGTCGTGCTCGCTGGACTGGTGATCAGCGCCAAATGGATTCACGGCATAAACCAGTTCCAGCGAGCGCTTGACCTCAGGCATATGGGCGGGCGCTTCCGACTTCTTGACAGCGACAACCAATTCCTCCGTCCCCCGTCCAACTATCTCCGCCGCCCGCGCCGAACCCTCGGCCAGCACATCACCGAAACCCTGGCGTCTGGCGATCATCTCCACCATCTTCGTCATCGCCCCAGCATCGCCGAAGCGAAGTTCGACGCCACCAGTATCCGCCGCCGTGAGCAGGCCATGCTCGAAGCAATCCATCGCCCAGGCAATCGTCGCCCCGCAAGAAATCGTGTCCATGCCATACATGCCGCAAAGCTGGTTGGCATAGGCGATGGCGGCAAGGTCATCGACATTGCAATAGGAACCGAACGTGGCCAGGGTCTCGTATTCCGGGCCGCCGTAGCGAGGATCGACGATGTACGGACCGTCGCTGATCTCAACCACGCGCTTGCAGCGCACGGTGCAGGCATAGCAGGTATCCCGCTCCTTCAGGATCGTCTCAGACATACGCTCGCCGCTGATCGCCTCCCACCCATCTTCAAAGACGCCGCTATCCCAGTTGTGCGTGGGCAGGCCGCCCACCCGGTTTTGCGGGCGCAGCACCTCAGCCGTGCCCAACAATCCCATACCGTAGACGTCGCTATCAGGAAAGTCTTTCGCCCCCTGCTTAGCCAGCGCGTTCAGGCCTTTGGCGTCGGCGACATCCGGCCGCAATTTGCCGCGCACAGCGATGGCTTTCAAGTTCTTGCTGGCCATGACCGCCCCCATGCCGGTGCGGCCATTGGCGCGGTTGGCCATGTTGATCAGCGCCGCAAACCGGACGAGGTTTGCTCCGGCGATGCCAGTCTGTAGCACCTGAAGTCGAGGTTCTTCCAACTCAGCCTGCAGGATATCCTCAACCTCGCCCGTGGTCTTGCCCCAAAGATGCTCGGCCGAACGCAACTCCGCTACCCCGTCCTTAATCCACAGATACACCGGTTTCGCCGCCCGGCCATGCACGATAATGCCGTCGAATCCTGCGTATTTCACTTCCGCCGGGAAAAAGCCCCCCGCCTGCGAGTCGCCAATGGCATCCGTCAACGGCGATTTGGCGACCGACGTAATCCGGCTCTGGCCGGAAATCGGCGCGCCGGTAAGCACGCTCAACATCAAGGCCAGGGTGTTTTCCGGGCCGAACGGATCGGCGTTTGCGGGCGTGTTCTTGAGCACATAATACAGGCCCATGGCGCTGCCGCCCACATACTTGCGATAGAACGATTCGGGCGGGGTCTCGACCTCCAGCCGCAATTCGTTCAGGTAGATGTGTAGGATTTTGCCGTGATAGCCATAGGAGTTCATGGGGTTTATCCGGTGAAATATTGTGAAGAGATTCTCTCCGTGGTTTCTGCGGTATTATTCGGACGAGTCAATCTTCGTCAAATGCTCTCTCAGTCTGCAGCTTCGCTGCGCTTATGCGGCGTCCATGTCTTCATGACGGCAGTTACCGAGTCCTCGAAGATTTGCAGGGTCTCGGCCACATCGGCTTCGCTCAGGGAATAGCACAGGAACCAGGGCTCTCGATTGTCAGCGTCCGGTTGCACGCCCCGATGGTTGAGTTCCATGAAAATGGCTTCGGAAAGTTCCGTATCGCTGGCGATGAAATCCCGGAAATCATTGGGCTGTTTTTCGCTGATCACGACGCCGAACATAGGCGGCGGGCCGAACACCTGATATGGCAGACCGAATCGTGTGAGTATCTCCGCAATCCCGCCCATCAGCGCCTCGCCCCGGGTGTTAATGGTTTCGATGACCGGCTCGTTTTCGAGGATTTTCAGTGTGGCATTGGCTGCGGCCACCCCAACCATGTTACCGGTGTATGTACCGCCCAAAGCGAAAACGCCCGGCTGCGCCGACATCAAGATATCGCGCTTGCCGCCGATGGCCGCTATAGGAAAACCGTTGCCCATCGCTTTGGCATAGGTGAGGAGATCAGCTTCGACGCCGAAGTACGCCTGCGCTCCGCCATTGGCAACGCGAAAGCCGGTCTTGACTTCGTCCATGATCATGATGATGCCGTATTTGTCACACAACTCCCGTATCTTCTCCAAGAAGCCCGGCGCTGGCATGATGCTGGCGGCATTGCCCATGATTGGCTCAAAGAGAATGAAGGCGAGTTCATGCCAATGGGCGGCGACGGTTTCCTCCAATTTCTCGAAATCGTTGTAGGGCAGCGGGATCACATACTCGTCGATACGACGGGGGATACCTGCGCTGGCCGGGGCTGGACGAGGGCTACGGCGGGAACCGAGCAATTTCGTGCTGTTCGAAGAAGCCGTGCTGAACAGAGCGTAATCGTACATGCCATGATAAGCGCCCTCGAATTTGATATAGCGCTCGCGTCCGGTATAGGAGCGCGCCAGGCGCTGGGCATGCATGGTCGCCTCGGTGCCGGTGTTCGACAGACGCACCATCTCCACGCCGGTCATTCGGGTGATGCGCTCGGCCAGTTCGACTTCCCCAGGCGTCGTCCAGGCGAAAACGGAACCGTCCGCCACCACTTTGCGCACGTTTTCGATCACCGACGGATAGGCATGGCCGAGAATGACTGGACCGAAACCCAAGCGATAGTCGATATATCGTTTGCCATCGACATCCCAAACATACGCCCCCTCACCCCTGGCGATGATGAGCGTATCGTCATCGCCCCAATAACGGAAATTGGAATTCACGCCATAAGGGATCTTCTCTTTCGCCCGTTCGTACAACGCCTTTGTTTTGGGTCCTTGCATAGCCATTGGGATCACTCCATATTTCGTGGTTGAACGTTACAAGTTATAGGTTGAATGTTCGAGGTTCGAAGTCCGAGGTTTGAGCATATCTTCTCGCCGGTTTCGACGATGGTTTCTTCGACGGTGATGCTGCGCCGCGCCAATTCGGTGAAGAAAGGGCCTGCCGGCAATGCCTGTTCGGGCGGCACGACGCCGCGGGCGGTCGCCTGCCCACTGGCGATCAGTTGGGCGCCAATGGAGAGCGGGATGCCCACGTTCTTGAAATACGCCGATTCGCCGCCCCACACCTCCTGTGCTGGATGATGATTGCGATACTTGCACACGACCTTGCGCCCGGCCCGTTTACCTGTGACCTCGACCACCAGACCATAAGCCCACACGGGATTCTGGCGCGAGACCGGGCTGGATGCCAGCAAGTCGGCCACGGCCTCGATAGCGGGCATCTCATTCTCGCCCACGTGCACCTTGCGGCCTGTGAGCAATCCGCCCCGCATCAAAGCGGACATCAGCGCCATGACATGAGGCGGGAAACAGCCGCGCACGGCGGCGCGGCGCAGGCCGGGATAAGATTGCGGCAGGGTGTTCGACTCGTCATGGGGCACATAGTACACCAACTGCTCGCCGATGTGCTCATGGAAACGCACAGCGATTTCACCCGTCATCGGGCCGGTGGCATGCCATGCGCCGTCCGCGAAATAGACTTCAGCCCGCCCCTCTTCTTCGGGATTGAACTCCCACAGGGTGGTGGCAAGCAGCCCGGGCGCAGGGGCGAGACAGCGAAACGCAGCGAAAAACACCTCGACCTCGTGCATGGCATCCAGCAATTCAGAAGCGCGCCGCACCATCATGTTGGTGATGCCAGGGGTCGCACCCACGCCGGGGATGAATGTCATGCCCTTGGCGAGCGCTTCGTCATGCAGGGCGAATTGCGCGTCCTCGCTCGACAAATCCAACCCATTCACCCCGACCTCAACGCACGCCCGATTGACAGGCAGGTCGAATTTGAACGGCAGGCCATTGATGACGATGTCGAAGTTCGGAAACAGCCGCACCATCCCGGCATAATCGGAGGCGTCAAAAGAGATGGGTTGCAGCCGTTCATCCCCGATTTCTTGAACCAGGGCGGTCAATGCTTTTTGGTTGTAGTCGGCCAGCACGATTTCGTCGAAGCTGCTAAAGGCGGCCAGATCACGGGTGGTCTCGCGACAGACTGCTCCGGCAGCCCCTAAGACAAGCGCTCGCATGAGTGAAATCCTTGGGTTGATTGCAAGAGGTTGGGATTCAGGTATTGGATACTAGGTACTGGGCATTGGGTCGCAAATACCCACGTCATTCAATACGGGAACCAATAGTCCTTGATGCCACCTTCGATGTCCCAGTGCACGTGCTTGATTTCGGTGAACTCGTCGAAGCCAGCCTGTCCCAATTCCCGCCCGCCGCCGGTCATTTTCATGCCGCCGAACGGCCCGGCGTAGTTGTCGGTCAGGGGGTCATTGATCCAGATGGTCCCCGCCTTCACGTTCTCGAAAAAGCGCTTGACCAGACGGGCGTCATGCGACATGAGCGTGGCCCCCAAACCCAGAGCGCTGTCGTTGCACAGGCGGATGGCCTCGTCGAAATCACGGTAGGGCATCAGGGGGATGGCAGGGCCAAAGGTCTCCTCTCGCATGATTTTCATCGAGTGGTTGGCGTCGATCAGTACGGTGGGCTGGAAGAAATAGCCCCGGTCGAACCCGGTTGCATTGCCGCCCCCGACCAGCACTCTGGCCCCACGGCTGACGGCTTCGGCGATGTGCCCGGCCACCTTGTCTCGAAACCGGTCTTCGATCATCGGTCCGATATCGACGTTCTCGTCCAGGCCGTTGCCCAGGCGCAGGCTGCTGACAAAGCTGGCTAATTCTTCCGAGAAGGCTGCGTATTGGCTCTGATGGACATACACGCGCTCGGTGCTCGTACACACTTGCCCGGCGTTGAGCAAGGCGGCATAAGCCAGGGCGGAAACCGCCGTCTCGATTTCCATGTCCGGGGCGATCACCATCGGGTCTTTGCCGCCCAGTTCCAGATGCAGCTTTTTCATCATGGGGGCGGCGATGCTGGCGATGCGTTGGCCGGTCGCCACCGAGCCGGTGAAGGCGATCACAGGCACGTCGGGATGGCGGACGAGTGGTTCGCCCACTTCCGGCCCGAAGCCGGTGACGACATTGACAACGCCGGGCGGCAGGTGGGCGAAAGCCAGTTCGGCCAGGCGCAAAGTCGCCAGCGGCGTCAATTCCGAAGGCTTGATCACGACGGTATTACCGGCGGCCAGGGCGGGTGCGACCTTCCACGCCAACAGAAGCAGCGGGTAATTCCAGGGGATGATGCAAGCCGCCACGCCGTACGGTTCCCGGATCACGAAGTTGAATTGGGCGGGGTCGCCGGGCGGGATAACGCTGCCGATCTCGTGGCGGCCAAGCTCGGCGTAGTAATGGAATGTGTTGAGCGTCCATTCCATTTCCTCTTCGTTTTCCGAATAGGGCTTGCCCTCTTCCCGTGTCAGCAGCGTGGCAAGCTCATCGAAGTGCTCGCGCATGAGATTGGCGGCTTCGTGCAGCATGTCGGCGCGCTCGTTGGCGGACGTGCGTCGCCAATCGTCGAAGGCGTCTTTGGCGGCGGCGACTGCGGCTTGAGCGTCAGCGGACGTGCCGCGCGGCACCGAGGCCAACACTTCTTCGGTGGCAGGGTCAATTATGTTGATGTGCTCGCTAGCGCTTCCGGCCGTCCAGCGACCGGCGATGTACATTTCGGGCATGGGCGGGGTTAGTGGGATGGGGGATGGTTGGTTAGTTGGTTTGGCGTCTGGTCGTTTCTCTATCAAATGACTCGCCAAACCAACCATCCAACCAACCTAACCAACCACTTATCTTAACCTACGACGCTGTCTTCACCTCGTCCCACAGGCGTTGGAAGAGTGATTCCGCTTCGCCAACGGGGCGGATGTATTGCAGTTTTTCCAGCACCTCGGCGGGCGGATAGACGGTGGGGTCTTCGAGGAATTCGGGATCAAGCAGTTCTTCGGAGGCGGCGTTGGGGCTGGCGTAATAGTTGTATTCGGAGAGCTGCGCGCCGACTTCGGCTTCCAGTAAGTAATTGATAAACATCTCCGCCGCCAATTTTTGTTCCGGTGATGCCGAAGCGGGGATGCAGATGTTATCCACCCAGACAACGCCGCCTTCCTCCGGCACCACATAGGCGACATCCTCGTTCTCTTCCTGAACGACCAGGAAATCGCCATTCCAGCCGTGGGCCATGACGTTCTCGCCGGATGCAACCAGATCTTCGAAAGTGTCGCTGTCGAATCCAGCCAGCCCCTCGCGTGCACGAATCAACGCCTGCTTCGCCTCTTCGAGTTGCCCTTCGTCGGTTGTGTTGATGTCGTATCCGAGGTAAACCAGGGCGGCGGCGAATGATTCACGCGGGTCATCGAGCATGGTGGTGCGTCCGTACCAGGCGGAATTGGGGTCCGGCTCGAAGATGGCGGCATAGCTGGCGGGTTCGTCGATGACGGCAGAGTCATAGCCGAGGCCGGTCGTGCCCCATTGGTAGGGGACGCAGTACTGATTGCCGGGGTCGTAAGGGAGGTTGCGGAAGCGTTCGCCCAGGTTCGCCAGATTGGGGACGTTGGCATGGTCGAGCGGGCTCAACATGCCCTCCTCGATCATGATCGCAACCGTGTAATCAGAAGGGACGGTGAGCGCATAACCGGCGGCGCCGCCCTGCAATTTCGCCAGCATTTCTTCGTTGCTGGAGAAATTATCCTCGATGACGGAGATCCCGGTCGCGTCGGTAAACTGGGAATAGATGTCAGGGTCGATGTACTCGCTCCAGTTATAGACGACGATTTCGCTGGCTGGCTGGACATCGCCGGAGACGGCAGGCTGTTCCTCTTGGGCGGGTGCAGGCTGGGCAGCGGGCTGTTCAGCCGGGGCGGATTGGGCGCAGGCCGCCAGCAAAAGTGCCAGGGTGAGCACGAGCGTCAGGGCAAGAATTTTTCTCTTCATGTCAGTCCTCCTTTTGTCTGAATGAGAGGGGAAGGTTCAAGGTTCGAGGTTCGAGGTTCGACTAACGATTGCAATGTGTGCTGGCGTTTCCGCAACACGTTTCACGCTTTACATCCCAAACTGAATTGCATCCTCATCATCGCCACTGCGCATTCGCATGACAATAGAGACGACGATGAGGATGAGCGAGAACGCCAGCATCAGCGTGGAAACGGCGTTGATTTTTGGGGTCACACCTTTTTTGATCATGCCGAAAACACGTACCGGCAGGGTGTTGAATCCGGCGCCGCTGGTGAAAAACGTGATCACGAAATCGTCGAGCGATAGCGTAAAGGCCAGCAGCGCCCCGCCCAGGATACCGGGCATGAGCATCGGCAAAGTGACGCGGCGAAAAGTCTGCCAGGGATTGGCGTAGAGGTCCTGAGCGGCCTCTTCGAGTTTGCGGTCCATGTTGGCCAGGCGCGCTCGCACCACGACCGCCACGAACGCCACGTTGAAGGCGACATGGCCGATGATGACCGAATAGGGCACAGCCAGGGAATTCCCGAAAAAGCTCACCCGCCACGGCTCAAAGCCGATGCCGCTGACGTTGAAAAACAGCAGCAACATAATGGCCATGGCGATGTCAGGGATGATGATCGGCAGGTAGAGCACCGAATCCATCGCCGTTTTACCCCGGAAAGAATAGCGCTCCATGCCCAGCGCCGCCAGCGTGCCCAGGATGGTGGCGATGATGGTGGAAATGATGGCGACGAAAAGGCTATTCCACAAAGAGAGGATGATTTGCTTGTCCTCTATCATCTCCTGATACCAGCTCAGGGTGAATCCCGACCATTGGGCGGTGGAGCGGGAATCGTTGAAAGAGAAGATGACGACAATGATGATGGGCAGGTACAAAAACAGAAACGCCAGAATGCCATACGCCGTCAAAGACAGCGTGCCAAGCCGAGAACTCAAGCGAGCGCTAAACGCGGCGCTGCGGGCTTGCGATGAGGCCGGGCGAGTTTCAACCTGTGTTGCCATTACACGGCATCCTCGCGCAGGGCCGAACGAAAGTAAAACAGGGTCGCCGCCAGCATCACCAGCATCATGATCATGGAAAGGGCGGAGCCAAAAGGCCAGTCGTGGGCGGCCAGGAATTGATTGCTGATGATGTTACCGATCATCAGCGATTTGCCGCCGCCGAGGATTGCGGGGGTGACGAAGGAGCCGATGGCGGGGATGAACACCAGCATCGAACCCGCCACGACGCCGGGCAGCGACAGCGGCCAGATGATTTTTCGAAAAACATGAAAACCAGTGGCATACAAGTCTTCGGCGGCTTCGATCAGGCTGCGATCCAGGCGCTCCAATGCCGCGTACAATGGCAACACCATGACCGGAAGCCAGCCGTAGACCAGACCGAGCACAATGGCAAAATCATTGGCGAACAATGGCAACGGCTTTTCGATGATCCCCAACGACATCAGGGTGACGTTGATCAGGCCGGTATTGGTGCGCAACAGGGTGAGCCAGGCATAGGTGCGGATGAGGAAATTCGTCCAGAACGGGATCATCAGCAATAGCAACAACAGGCTGCGCTGGCTGGGCGGGCGAGTGGTCAGCCAGTAGGCCAGCGGATACCCCATTAGCAGGCAGACGACTGTCGTGATCACGGCGATATAGACCGACCGCAAGAAGACATTAAGGTACAGGGCGTCGAATACGCGCTGGAAGTTCTCTGCTGTGAATTGCCAGATGACGCCGCCATACGTGCCTCGTTCAAGGAAGCTGTAGATCAGCACGATGAAAAGCGGCGCAATGAAAAATACAAGCAGGAACAGGCCAGAGGGCGCTAATAATGCCCAGGCCTGCGAGGATGGGTGTCGGCGGAAGAATCGTTGCATTGAGTTATGCCTGCCTCAACACACGCGCATGACCGGCATCCCATTCAGCATAGGCTATCTCGCCGACTTCCCACGGTTCCTCTTCAACGTGGACGTTCTGCAGACGGGCGATGAACGAATCGCCATTGGCTAGCCGCACCGTATGATGCGTATCGGTCCCGACGTAAACCATCCGCGCCACTGTTGTGCGCACCCGCAATGTGGAACTGGTCATCGGCTGCAATTCATGCGCTTCCAGCAGAGCGATTTTCTCTGGCCGCACCGAAAGCAGAACCCTATCCCCCACCGCCAAACCATCCTCAGCCCAGGCGGCCTTCACCTTTGAACCGTCGCCCAACTCCACGACGATTTCCGGGCTAAGCTCCAACAGGCGCGCCGGCAAGAAATTCGTCTCGCCGATGAAGTCGGCCACGAAGCGATGGCGAGGACGCTCGTACAAGTCTTCGGGGCTGTCAACCTGCAAAATCTTGCCCCCGTCCATCACGGCGATCCGGTCCGACATGGTCAGGGCTTCTTCCTGGTCATGCGTGACGTAAATAAAGGTGATGCCGACCTGTTCCTGCAATGTCTTGAGTTCAACCTGCATGGCCTTGCGCAGCTTGAGATCAAGCGCGCCCAGGGGCTCGTCGAGTAGCAGAACCCTGGGATAATTGACCAGCGCTCTCGCCAGGGCTACTCGCTGTTGCTGGCCGCCAGAAAGCTGCTTGGGCTTGCGCTTGTGCATGCCGTCCAAATGCACCATCTTCAGCGCTTCGTCAACCCTTATGCCAATCTCCGCTTTATTCACTTTCTGCATTTGCATGCCGAATGCCACATTTTCGGCCACGCTCATATGCGGGAATAGGGCGTAATGCTGGAAAACCGTATTGACCGGGCGTTTGTAGGGCGGCCAATACCCCTGAGCCTCCCCCTCGATATAGATTTCCCCCGACGTCGGCATATCGAAACCCGCAATCATGCGCAATGTCGTCGTTTTACCGCAACCGCTGGGGCCGAGTAACGAAAAGAACTCGCCATCCCGGATTTTGAGCGATACATTACTGACCGCAACGACTTCCCCGAATTGTTTGAATACATCCTTCAGTTCGACTGCAATGCTTTCGGACATCGAATCTCTCTGTAAATGATAGGATGGAAGGTGCCGCCTTCGTGCCGCAGGACAAAACCCGGTCGCGCGAGCTATTTTGCTCAATCACTGCATTAGAGTGAATACACTCACGGCGTCAGCATCATAACGCAGCGTCAGTGGTTAAGTCAATCCTTCTTTTCAGTTGGGAATGCTTTCCGACCCCGGTGCGATGAGGAATCAATCTTACCGAAAATGGAAGCTTGACACCCGGTTTGCAAATACGTATAATCCCATCCAATACTGCCTGTATACAATCTGTATATCCATCGCAACGACGCAGACACCGACCTGATGCTGATAGTGAACGATACGCCTCAGCCATCCATCAACACCGGCTCGTTTGACCTGGCCAGCCCCAGCCAGGCGATTCTGCTTCGGGATATGGCGTATCAGCGTATCAAGGACGCCATTCGCTTGACGGAGTTCAAGCCAGGGGAACATCTTTCTGAGACGCGTCTTTCCAAACAGTTGGGAATCAGCCGGACGCCCGTGCGAGAAGCGCTACAGGTGTTGGCGCAAGAGGGGTTGGTGAACATTGTACCGGGCCGAGCAGTGACCGTGGCAGACCCATCGCCGCAAGAGGTGATGGATACGCTGTATTTGCGCTTATTGCTCGAACCCGAAGTGGCGCGTCTGGCCGCACGCGACATTACGGAGCAGCAACTGGATACGATGCGTAAAGCGGTCGTCATCATGCAAGAATCAACCGATCCAGCGCAGTATCGCCAATGGTGCAAGGCGGACACGGTCTTTCACGAGACCCTGGCCGAAGCCTGTCCCAACCGGTTGCTAGGAGAGCTTTCGATGCAAACCTGTAATCGCATCTTTCACATCTCATTGGGTGAAAGAAGTGATTACGAATTCCTGCTTGAATATACCCGCCAGCACAGCGCCATCCTCGATTGTATCTCGGAAGGTGATTCTCATGGCGCCGAAGAGGCCATGCGTGAGCATATCACCACTGTCAGGGATGGCGTTTTCCAGCGCATGACCAAGCACTACACCTGAGTTCCTGCACACAACTGTCGCAAGACAGGCGTGTGAATCCTTCCCTTTCTTACAGATAATTGAGCCATTTCACGAGGAGGTGAAATCCCAAATCAATAGCTTATCGCCAATCCACACATTCAAGTCTCGTTCCCATTTCCACTCGACTCCTTGGAGGAGAACACTCATGAACAAGAAGCTGATCGTTGTACTCTCGCTCATTCTGGCCCTTGGCCTGCTCGCAGCCTGTGGCGGAGCAGCCACCCCGGCGCCAGCAGCACCGGCTGCAGAAGAACCCGCTGCGGCGGAACCGACCGAGGCCCCAGCCGAAGAGCCCGCCGCCGAGGAGCCAGCCGCTTCCGGTGTAACTGAGCTCAAGATATTGTGGGCGCAGTGGGACCCCGCCGACTACTTGCAGCAGGTGGGCAACCTGTATGAAGAAGAGACCGGCATCAAGGTCACCGTCGTGCAGGAACCCTGGGGCTCTTTCTATGATCTGTTCGCCACAGAGATGGCCTCGCAGGGTGATACCTGGGACATGGTCGTCGGTGACAGCCAGTGGATTGGCCAGATGACCACTCAGGGCCACTACCTGAACATGACCGACTTCCTGACCGAGACCGGCCTCAAGGACACGGTTGTTCCCGCCACCCTGACCTACTACGGTGAATACCCCTTCGGCTCCGGCCAGTATTGGGCCTACCCCACCGAGGGTGACGCCGATGGCTTCGTCTATCGCAAGGACCTGTTCGAGGATCCGGATGAGATGGCCGCCTTCGAGGCGGAATACGGATATCCGCTCGACGTGCCCCAGACTTACGACCAGTTCATGGACATCGCCAAGTTCTTTACCCGCCCAGACGACGGCCTTTATGGTGTCGCTATCTACACGCAGAAAGACTACGATGCCATGACCATGGGCTATGAGAACACCCTCTTCCCATTTGGCGCTGACTGGAAGGACGCAGATAACAATGTCCAAGGCGTGATCAACTCGCCCGAAGCCGTGGCCGCTGCCGAGTACTACAGAGAACTGTACGACTGCTGCCAGGCGCCGGGCCTCAGCAATGCCTTCTTTGTCGAGGTCAATGACGCTATTGTCGGCGGCCAGGCGGTTATGGGCATGAACTACTTCGCCTTCTTCCCGGCTCTGGTCAATCCCGGCACCAACCCCGACTATTGGGATAAGATGGGCTTCTTCCAGAACCCCGCCGGTCCTTCGGGCGAGCGTGGCGCTGCCTTGGGTGGTCAGGGCACCAGCATCGTGTCCTACATCAGCCCGGAGCGACAACAGGCCGCTATGGACTTCCTGAAGTGGTTCGGCAGTGACGATATCCAGAAGAAGTGGGCAGAATTTGGCGGTTACACCACCAATCAAGCCGTATTCTCATCGGAAGAATTCCTGAACGCTACGCCGTACAATCAGGCCTTTGCTGACACCATGCAGAACGTCAAGGACTTCTGGAACATCCCCGAGTTCGGCCAATTGCTCGAAGTGTCGCAACGATACTTGAGCGCCTACATCGTCGGCGGTGAAGGCACCGCCCAGGAGACGATGGACGCCATTGCCGCAGAGCACGAGCAGATTCTGAAAGACGCGGGCTACATCCAGTAGCAATATGGATTTGATGGCGGAAAATCAAACCCGCCATCATCCTGAATCCCGGTCATTCGGGACACACGTAAACCCTCGCCGCTCGCCGTCGGCGACATATCGCTGGCGGCGAGCGGCTGAGACAGCATAAGGAACCCACTATGACAGCCACCACTGGAGCTCAGTTACAGGCGTCTGCGCCGCCCAAACAGCGCAGGCGTGAAATGAGCGACCGCGCCATCATGAATCTTTTTATATGGCCGACACTCATTCTGCTTATCGCCTGGAATTTATTCCCCCTGATTTATAGCCTGTATCTTTCTTTTACCGATTATTCGGCGATTGTGCGGCAGCCGCCGCAGTGGGTGGGCATTAAAAACTATGCCGACATCCTCACTAACAAACAAATGTGGAAGTATTTCGCCACCACAGGCCGCTATGCATTGGTGACGGTGTTGGGCCAGACCATCCTGGGCTTTAGCTTGGCTGTGTTGGTGAGGGAAAAATTCAAGGGAAGCGGTCTGGTCACAACCCTGATCCTCATTCCCATGATGCTCTCGCCTGTCGTGGTGGGTCTGTTTTGGAAGTTGATGTACAACCCCGGCTTTGGCTATTTCAATTACTTATTGGGCTTCAAAAGCGCAGCGGGCGCACCCGACATGCTGGCCGGCAGATTTGCCAATATCCCGGTTCCTAACCTGGCCTTGTGGGCGGTCGCCCTTGTTGACATCTGGATGTGGACGCCCTTTGTGATGTTATTAGTGCTGTCTGGGCTGAAGGCAATCCCCGATTATCTGTACGAAGCCGCCGTCATCGATCGGGCCAGTTCCTGGTTCCAGTTCTGGCGGATCACGGTTCCACAAGTTGTGCCTTTGCTCATGATCGCAGTGCTCTTTCGTACCATCGAGGCCTTCAAGAGTTTCGACCTGGTGATGGGCATGACCGGCGGCGGCCCCGGCGACCAAACCGAACTCATTGCCGTTAATCTTTATCGACAGGCATTCTTGGGGCAGTGGCGGACCGGACGAGCGAGCGCTCTGGCGTACATCATTCTGATTATCATCATTGCCATCAGCAACCTCTATATCCGCTATCTCAACAAGGCAAACGAGGACTGAGTTATGTCAGATTTTTATGAAAGCGGGCCAAACAAACCCGTCAACGAATCCATCCGGGTGGACAAAGTCAGTCCCAGGTCTCGTCGCATCCATAACCTCCGAGCGATTATCATCGTCATACTGGCGCTATTCCTGCTGATCCCCATCTTTGTGATGGTGCAAACCGCCTTCAAAACCCGGGCGGAAGTGGTGTCTGTCCCCCCCAAATTCGTGTTCAAACCGAGTCTTGAGGGCTTCGTTCTGCTCTTCACCGAACGAGCCATTGCCCCGCCCAATAAAATCAAGCAATTGCAAGAGGAAGCAGAGTCAGGTGAACTTGGCCTCTTCGACCGTGTTGCATTGCAGGGGGGGCAGGTGATCACCGGCCCCAGCGACTACATGACCCGCTTGAAGAACTCGCTAATCATTGCCGGGATATCGACGATATTGGCTGTGGTGTTAGGCGTATTTGCGGCCTACTCCTTCAGTCGTTTCAACGTCCCTGGCAAAGATGATTTGATGTTTTTCATTCTCAGTACGCGCATGCTGCCCGCCGTCGTCGTGACGATTCCGCTTTTCATCATGTACCGGCAGTTGGGCATGCACGACACCCACATCGGCATGATTCTGCTGTACACCGTGTTCAATCTATCCCTCTCGGTATGGCTGCTCAAGGGCTTCATCGACGAGATCCCGATTGAATACGAGGAAGCGGCGCTGGTTGACGGCTATACCCGCATGCAGGCGTTTTTCAAAATCGTGCTGCCCCAGGCCATGACCGGCATCGCCGCCACAGCCGTATTCTGCCTGATTTTCGCCTGGAACGAATACGCCTTCGCCCTGATGCTGACCAGCGATACAGCCCGCACTGCGCCGCCCGCCATCGCCACCATGCAAGGCCGAGGCGGCATCGAATGGTCGGCCATCGCCGCCGGCAGCCTGGGCTTCCTCATCCCGGTCGTCATCGTCGTCTTCCTCCTCCGAAACTACCTGCTTCGTGGCGTGACCTTTGGCGCCATCCGACAGTAAAACACCATTTCGGATTTGAGACTGCTATTCCGAAATCCACGATCCGAACTAACAACTGACTTATGGCTACCATTCAATTAGTACAGGTAGAGAAAATATTCGGTGAGCATTACGCAGTGCGACCGATGGATCTCACAATTGCCAGCGGTGAATTCGTGTCGCTGCTGGGGCCTTCCGGCTGCGGCAAAACCACTACGCTGCGCATGATCTCCGGTCTGGAGTCGGTCACGACAGGTTCCATCTTTTTGGATGGCAAGAATGTGACATGGCACCATCCCAGCGACCGGGATATCGCCTTCGTTTTTCAATTCTATGCGCTCTATTCCCACCTGAGCGTTCACGACAACATCGCCTTCCCGCTCCGGGCCGAAGGCGAAAAACGGGAGAACATCGAAAGTCGCGTGGCCGAGGTCGTGCGCATATTGCGCATCGAGCACCTGCTGAAGATGAAACCGGGAAAACTGAGCGGCGGCGATAAACAGCGCGTCGCCCTGGCCCGGGCTTTGGTTCGCCGCCCCGCCGCCTTCCTCATGGACGAACCATTGGGCGCGCTCGATGCCGAATTGCGTGAAGCCATGCGCGCCGAAATCAAACAACTGCACATCGCCCAAAACGCCACGACCGTCTACGTCACCCACGACCAGGTCGAGGCTATGGCCCTTAGCGACCGCATTGTCGTCATGTCGAACGCAGAGGTACAGCAGGTGGGAACGCCGGCAGAAGTCTATTACGACCCGTCGAATCTATTCGTGGCCGGGTTCATCGGCAGCCCTGGCATGAACCTGATCCGAGGCGGTGTCCGTGATGGCATGTGTTTTGTGGAAGGCGCCGATGGCAAAACGCCTATCCCGTCCGCCTATCAGCACACCCTGCCTGCCACCCTGGGCGGTGCGGGTGATGCGCTCATGGGGTTCCGCCCTGAATCAGCCATCATCACCGATGACGGTGACGGGG
The DNA here is from genome assembly GCA_024102915.1 of Caldilineales bacterium. GTDB lineage: Bacteria > Chloroflexota > Anaerolineae > J102 > J102 > JAGFJG01. The sequence goes on along the minus strand of JAGFJG010000153.1, from coordinate 17,339 downwards.
CCGTGGCCGGAGAAGTCTATGCCATGGATATGCATGGCTCTCACAAGCTGCTACATGTCAACATCGGTTCTGGCTCCGAGGAAAACATCATCCACATCCGCACCGACCGCATGGCCTCGCACCCGATCGGCACAAAGGTGCGCTTCAATATCGAACCCGCCATGATGCGATTCTTCGATCCCGCCACCGGGTTAGCCGTCCCGCAAGAGGTGCTTCAATGAGCAGCGTCGAACTACAGCACATTACCAAACGATTTTCTACAATCACAGCTCTGGACGATGTTTCATTCATGGTCAGGGACAGGGAGTTTTTCGTCTTGCTTGGCCCCACCGGCGCCGGCAAAACCACAACATTGCGCATTATCGCCGCCCTGCTGCGTCAGGATGCCGGCAGCGTGTTATTCGATGGGGAATCGGTGGACGGCTGGGCTCCGGCTGATCGGGATGTGGCCTTTGTCTTCCAGCAGTATTCGCTCTATCCCACGATGACGGTGTTCGACAACCTCGCCTTCCCCTTGCGCTCGCCCATGCGCAAAACCAAGGAGGACGAGATCAAACAGCGCGTGCAACACGCCGCCGAAATCCTGCACATCAGCCATCTGCTTGACCGCAAGACAGCCCGATTGTCGGGCGGTGAGATGCAGCGTGTGGCGATTGGACGGGCGATCGTGCGCGAGCCGCGCATCTTCCTCATGGATGAACCCCTCTCCAATCTGGATGCCAAGCTGCGGGAAGCGCTGCGCGTCGAATTGCAGCACATGCAGAAAACGCAGGGCAACACGACCCTTTTCGTCACGCACGACCAGGTCGAAGCCCTGACCATGGCCGATCGGATCGCCGTCCTCGATGAAGGCCGCATCATCCAGGTCGGAACCCCCACGGACATCTACGATCGGCCTGCCACCACGTATGTGGCGCAACTGGTCGGCTCTCCTCGCATCAACCTCATCAAGGCGTCCAAAGAAGAAGCAACCCTATTCCTTGACGACAGCGAACTCCACTTACCCTGCCCGATCAATGCCACACTTCCTCAGCGAGTGCGAATCGGCATTCGCCCGGAAGATATCCAGCCCGATGCAGAGGGCAAATTCGCCGGACAGGTGGCCTTGACCGAGCCGCTCGGCGTGGAAACGATTCTACATATCCGGTCGGGCGAGCAAACCCTGCTCAGCCTGATTCCGGGCATCTCGTCGCTGCGCCGTGGCGATACCGTGCGCTTCAATATCCTTGACGACCGGCTTCACTTTTTCAACGATGCGGGCAAACGCATCAATTGACAAAAACCTACCCCAAAATTTACAGGAGATAACCTATGAGAATTGGCGTAAACGTTTGGGTGTGGACAGCGCCCATCACAACAGAAGCATTCAAAACACTGGCTCCCAAAGTACGTGACATTGGCTTTGATTTTGTCGAAATCCCCCTGGAGTCAATCGGCGACATGAACCACAAGGAATGCGGCGTCATCGCCGCCGACCTGGGGTTAGGCGTCAGCACCGTTGCGGCCATGGGCCCCGATCGTGATCTAATTCACCCCGATCCGGCGATTCGGGCCAACGGCATGGAATATGTCCGCCAGTCCGTCAAGGCCACCCAAGACCTGGGCGGCGTCAACTTCGTTGGCCCATTGTACTCGGCGGTTGGCCGCACGTGGCAGATCGATGCCGCCGAACGCGCCCGCTTGACCGATCTGCTGGTCGCCAACCTCTCCGATCTGGCCGAATTCGCCGGCGATCGAGGCGTCACGCTCTGTGTTGAGCCGCTCAATCGCTTTGAGACCAGTTTCATGAACCTGGCATCACAGGCTATCGAGGTGGTCGATCGGGTGGACAATCCGGCTTGCGGCATCCTGCTCGACACCTTCCATATGAACATCGAGGAGAAATCAGCGGGCGAGGCGATCCGGGCGGCTGGGCCAAGGCTCAAGCATTTGCATAGCTGCGAGAATGATCGTGGCGCGCCCGGCTCTGGCAATGTGGCCTGGGACGAAGTCGCACGCGCTTTGCGTGATATCGAATACGACGGCCCGGTCGTCATCGAGTCCTTCACCGCCCAGGTACAGAGCATCGCCAAAGCGGCTGCAATCTGGCGACCGCTGGCCCGCTCGCAGGACGCCCTGGCTGAAGACGGCTACAAGTTCCTGAGCATGCTGCTGGGCTGAGAGAAACGTGATACGTGACACCTGACACTTGATACATGACACCAGTTCTTTCAAACGGAGCGACGTAAAATGAAAGTCGGATGTTTTGCTCTGGTCGATCCATTTTCAGTGCTCGATCACCAATTAGAACGAATTGCCGGAATGGGATTCAAATATGCAGATGTGACCGATAATCACCCCGGCGGCATTCTGGGCCGGGAATTTGGGTTCACGGCCACGGCCAGCCTGGACGATAACCCGGCTGATGTGCGGCGAATGTTCGAGAAGCACGGACTGACCCCCACCAGCGTCTGCGCCCACGCCAATCTGCTCGACCCCAGCTCGCCCGCCCGCTATGCCACCACCGAAGTTTACAAGGCTGTGCAACTTGCCGCCGGTATGGGCGTCAAGCACGTGATCACCACCGAGGGCGATCCCAAGTCGGAATGGGGTCACAGCCTCAGCCGGGATGAGCAAATCTTCATCGCCGCCGAAAAACTGTTCGAGCCGGTGCGTCTGGCTGAAGCGATGGGCGTACAAATCCTGTTGGAACCGCACGGCGTGCTCACCGATTCCATTGACGGCATGCAGGCTATCCTCGACCGGTTGGGTCACCCCGAAACCGTGGGCGTGAACATGGACACCGGCAATTCCTGGCTGGGCGGCGCTGATCCGGTGGAGATGGCCAAAGCTTTCAAAGGCCGCATCTGGCATGTGCACTGGAAGGATTTGCCCGCCGATTGGGAGAGCAAGCGCGGCACGATGTTTGGCTGCGGCTTTGGCCCCATCGCCCTGGGCGAAGGCGTCATCGACATCGCCGGCGTCTACGAAACGCTGAAAGACGCGCCCGACCTGGAATACTCGACCCTGGAAGTCGGCGGCGACGAAAATCAGCTTAAGAGTTACGCGTACTTGAAATCGCTTGGAGCGGAATGAGTTGCGTAATGAAGTGATTCACTTGAAGCGCAATATTACTTCTTCCGTAACCCAATCAATCAAACAAAAATTTTTAGGTAATCAATAGGAGCTAATTCACCATGGCAAGACCAGTCACACTTTTTACCGGCCAGTGGGCCGACCTGACCTTTGACACGATCTGCGAAAAGGCCAAATCGTTCGGATACGATGGCGTCGAGATCGCTTGCTGGGGCGACCACTTTGAGGTGGACAAAGCCCTGTCAGACGACGGCTATGTGCAGGGACGATGGGATATCCTCAACAAGCACGGTCTGAAGTGCTTTGCGATCAGCAATCACCTGGTCGGTCAGGCGGTTTGCGACCGCATTGATGAACGGCACAAGAGCATTCTGCCGCCTCGGATTTGGGGCGATGGCAAGGAAAATGGCGTGCGAGCGAGAGCAGCCGAGGAAATGAAGAACACGGCCCGTGCAGCCGCCAAGATGGGACTGAGGGTCGTCCCCGGCTTTACCGGTTCGCCTATCTGGCACATGGTCTATTCCTTCCCGCCCAATCTCGCCGACTATTTGGAGAAAGGATTGGCGCTGTTCGCCGAATTGTGGACGCCGGTGCTGGATGTCTTCAGCGAGGTTGGCGTGAAATTCGGCCTCGAGGTGCATCCCACCGAAATCGCCTTCGACGTCGCCAGCGCCGAGAACGCCCTGAATGCGGTCAAGCGCCACCCGGCCTTCGGCTTCAACTACGACCCCAGCCACTTTGTCTATCAGAATGTGGATTATGTGGGCTTCATCCGCAAATTCGCCGACCGCATTTTCCATGTGCACATGAAGGACGCCTATCTGGCCTCGCACCCCACCGAAGCAGGCGTGTTTGGCGGGCATCTCAACTTCGGCGACCATCGCCGGGCCTGGGATTTCCGCTCGCTCGGGCGAGGTTCGGTCGATTTTGAGGAAGTGATTCGGGCGCTGAATGACATCGGTTACAACGGCCCGCTTTCCGTGGAATGGGAAGATGGCAAGATGGACCGGGAGCACGGCGCTACCGAGGCGGCGGCTTTCGTCAAGCAGCTTGATTTCGCCCCCTCCGCCGTGGCATTCGATGCAGCGTTTGCCAAAGAATAATCAAACGCTGGCGAGATGCAGAAATGGTACACAGATTTGACGGATTTTGACTGATTAACACAATTTGCCAAAGAAATCTGTGAGAATCTTCTTCAAGAAGCTAGGAGAATTTTTATGAGCGAAAAAACCGGATTCACGACAATGGCCGGGGCTGCCTCCGAAGGCGAGGTCCCGGAAATCGGGGTGGGTATGCTGGGCTATGCCTTCATGGGCAAGGCGCACAGCAATGCCTTCAAGAAAATCCCTTACATGATGTATCCCCCGCCCGCCATCCCTGCTCTGGCGGCTATCTCTGGCCGGAATGAAGCAGCGGTGGCCGAGGCGGCCAAACGCTTCGGCTATGCCAAATATTACACGGACTGGCGGGAGATGATCGAAGACCCGGCCGTGCAACTGCTGGATAACGGCGGCCCCAACAACCTCCACGCCGCGCCGTCGATTCTGGCAGCGGAACTGGGCAAGCACATCCTCTGTGAGAAACCGCTTGCCCGCACTGCCGAGGAAGCGAAAATCATGTGGGATGCGGTCGAACTGGCCGGAGTCAAACACATGGTGGCGTTCAATTACCGCTTCGTGCCCGCCGTCCGTCTCATCCGCAACCTGATCGACGAAGGCCGGCTGGGCCGCATCTATCACTTCCGGGCCATTTACCTGCAAGAATGGATTATGCCCCATTACGGTACGCCGATGATCTGGCGGCTGGACAAAGATGTGGCCGGCAGCGGCGCGCTCGGCGATCTGGGCGCGCACATCATCGACCTGGCCCATTACCTGGTTGGCGGCCTGAAGAGCGTCAGCGGTCTGACTACGACGTTCATCAAGGAACGCGACAAAGCTGAGGGCGGAACCGGCGTGGTGGACGTGGATGACGCTTTCGCTGCGGTGATGGAGTTCGAGAACGGCGCTATCGGCACGCTGGAAACCAGCCGGTTCGCCGCCGGGCGCAAGAATGCCAATAATTTCGAGATCAACGGCGAGCTGGGCAGCATCCGCTTCAACCTGGAACGCATGAATGAATTGGAAGTGTTCTGGGTGGGCGAAGAACCGCAATCTACCCAGGGCTGGCATCAGGTTTTGGTGACCGAAGGCTATCATCCCTGGTGGGAGAACTGGTGGCCGCATGGTCATATCATCGGCTGGGAGCACACCTTTGTCCACGAGGTCACGCATCTGCTCGACGCCATCGTCAACGACAAACCTGTCGGCCCGCACGGCGCCACTTTCGAAGATGGCTATCGCTGCAATGTGGTGATGGACGCCATCGTCGAATCCTCCACCTCCGGCCGGCGCGTAGACATCAATTACTAACGCAGAGATCATGGTATTGGGTATTGGATGTTGGTGGTCACATCGCCAAATATCTAATACCCAATACCTACAACTTTCACCCTTCAACCTGCCCTTTATCGGAGCTGCCCATGTCACGCCGTGAACGTGCGCCAAAGAAATTATTGATCATCGCTACCATCATCCTTGTCCTTGGCCTGATCGCCACGCAGGTGATTCCGGCGGTGTTTAGTGCGCAACAACTTGCCAGCAACATCTTGCTCAGCGCCATCCCCTTCGTCCTGATTTTCGTCGGCATTTTACTGTACTATATTTCCCTTATCACCTACTCGATGCGTTCGTTGGGCGGACAGATCGCCGCCAGGCGCTATAACCGGATTATGTGGGTGATTATTGCAGGAATTATTGTGGGGATGCTTGCCATGTTCCAGCCCTGGGCGATTCAATTCTACACATTGGGTTTTGTCCTGCTGCTCATCGCCACGCTGAGTTACATTCTGTGGAGCCATATCAGCCCATTGCAGGTGGAATACGATGCCGAGGACATGGTGACTCATTGATTTGGCGGCGTGATATTTCTTTTTGGCTGAGATGCTTTGTGATGCTTGGCATTGGATAGCCTATTGACTATGCGAATAATTAGCTGAAATGACATACTTGCTTGGCCTAGATATTTCGACGACCGGCGCCAAGGCGCTGTTGATTGATGCGACTGGCAACGTGATTGCCAGCGCCACAACACCTCTCTCGCTTTCCACCCCTCGCCCACTCTGGTCCGAGCAAAATCCGGAGGACTGGTGGGAGGGCATGCAGGCCAGCATCCGCCAGGCGCTGACCCAAACGGGCATCGCAGCCGGGGACATTGCCGCCATCGGCATGACAGGCCAGATGCACGGTCTGGTGATGTTGGACGCCGGGGGCAAGGTACTGCGCCCGGCCATCCTGTGGAACGACGGACGCACCAGCGCGCAGTGCGACGAAATCCGGGCGAGGCTGGGCAAGGAGAGGTTGATTCAAATCACTGGCAACGACGCCCTGACCGGTTTCACCGCTCCCAAAATCCTGTGGGTGGCGGAGAACGAGCCCGATGTCTACGCGCAAGCCCGTCATATTTTGCTGCCGAAGGATTTCATTCGCTTCAAGCTGACCGGCGAATATGCCTGCGACCGGGCGGGCGGGGCCGGAACCCTGCTCTTCGATCTCAAGACCCGCACGTGGTCGCCCGAAGTGCTGGCCGCCCTCGATATCCCCGCCGAATGGCTGCCCCCTACCTACGAGGGGCCTGAAATCACCGGTCGGGTGAGCGCTGCAGCGGCCGGGTCCACCGGGCTGGCCGAGGGCACGCCGGTGGTAGGCGGCGGCGGCGACCAGGCGGCGCAGGCCGTGGGCGTGGGCGCAGTCAGGCCCGGCATCGTCGCCCTGACCCTGGGCACGTCCGGCGTGGTGTTCGCCGCCACGCAAGCGCCGCTGGTTGAGCCGGAAGGCCGTCTGCACGCCTTTTGCCATGCCGTGCCCGGCCGCTGGCATTTCATGGGCGTGATGCTCAGCGCCGCCGGCAGCCTGCAATGGTACCGAGACACGATAGCCCCAGGAGAGAGCTTTGATACCCTCACTGCTGATGCCGCCACGGCTCCCCCCGGCAGTGAGGGTTTGCTCTTTCTCCCGTACCTTAGCGGCGAGCGCACGCCGCACCCCGACCCCCTGGCCCGTGGCGCTTTCGTGGGCCTGACCCTGCGCCACGACCGCAGCCACATGACCCGCTCCGTGCTGGAAGGCGTGGCTTTTGGCATCAAGGACAGCTTCACGCTGATCCAGAACGCCGGGCTGGGTCGCATCGAGCAGGTGCGGGTTTCCGGCGGCGGGGCCAAAAGTCCGCTGTGGCGACAGATTATGGCCGACGTGCTGGCGGCGGAACTGGTGACCATCAACACCACCGAGGGCGCTGCCTATGGCGCCGCCCTGCTGGCGGGCGTGGGCGCGGGCCTCTGGCCGGATGTGGACGCCGCCTGTGAGTCGAGCATCCAGATTACCGGCAGCACGCAGCCCGGCCCGGATTCGGAAGCCTACCAGCAGATCTATCCCCACTATCAGGCGCTTTATCCGGCGTTGAAGGGGGAGTTCAGGGCGATGGCGGGGCTGTAAAAGGATATGAATGAACAGATGTATTTGTGTTGGGATGCTTCATCCTCGCTCTAAGCAGGACAGATATCAATGGCTTCTGCACAGGAATATCGACAACAATTATCCGAATTGGGTCTCGACGACATGGAGATAAGAGTTTCGAATGCCGTCGAGGCCAAAGATACCCTGGTAAAAATTCAACAGTTGCAGAAAGACTTACGGCAGATCAAGCGTAATATCAACTTGGATGTCAAGCTCATCAATGCTGCCTATCGAGAAAAGTCAGCCGGTGCGGCCGCAAATACTTCGGCAGTATTATCTATATTTGGTAAGCGCAAAATGGCTGGTCAGCTTCGGGCGAATGAGAAGCGTAGGTTAGCTAATGAAAGAGGTAGCATAATTGGACAGTATGAAGGAGTGAAACTTTCAATTGATGATCTTCTTGTTCAGATGGATGGCATAAAGGTTGAATTGCAGAGTTATATTCAAGAAGCCAAAGAGGAGGCAATGTCTCCGAAACAGACCGCCACAGAGAAAAAAACACAATTGCCACCAGACATCCAATTGAGATTCTGCCCGCAGTGTGGGTCACAAGTTAGTCCGCAAGATAAGTTCTGTCGTGAATGTGGGCGTCAGTTATGACGGGTGTACATTCCTTTTGGGGAGAGCGTGGATTACGTCGCACAGCATCATTCGATGAAAAGGTCAACCAATGAACAAACACGGCTACAAATTCTCATTCGGCCCGTGGAACATCCACGAGGGCGCTGACCCGTTCGGGCCGCCGGTGCGGGTGTCGGTCGATTTCGCCGAAAAGCTGGAAACGCTCAAGTTCCTCGGCTTCGACGCCATGCAATTCCACGACGACGACGCCGTGCCCGGCCTCGACGGCCTCGGCCCCGCCGAAATCCGCCAGAAGGCGCAGGCCATGAAAAAGCGTCTCGACGAGCACGGGCTGTTCGCCGAGTTCGTCGCCCCCCGGCTGTGGGAACACCCCATGACCATCGACGGCGCATTCACGGCCAACGACCCGGCAGCCAGAGCCTATGCCGCCGAGCGGGCCAAAAAGTGCATCGACATCGGCCGGGAACTGGGCTGCAATTTCATGGTGCTATGGCTGGCGCGCGAGGGCACGTACCTGCGCGAGGCCAAGGATGCCGTCGTCGCCACCCAACGCCTGCTGGAAGCGGTCGATGCCATGCTGGCCTATGACCCCGACCTGCGCATCGCCATCGAACCCAAGCCCAACGAGCCGATGGACCTGGCCTACATCCCCACCATCGGCCACGCCCTGGCTTTGGGCGCTCGCACCATCGACCCCAATCGGGTGGGCGCGCTGGTGGAGTCGGCCCATGCCGTGCTGGCCGGGCTTGACCCCTCCGATGAGATGGCCTTCGCCCTGGCGTTCGACAAGCTCTGGGGCGTGCACCTCAACGACCAGAACGGCTTGAAATTCGACGAAGACCGCTCGTTCGGCTCGGTCGACCTGCGCCGGGCTTTCAACCAGGTGCGCGTGCTCGACGAGAATCGCTATTACGAGAAAGGCATCGTCGGCCTCGATGTCAAAGCCATCCGCACCCAGCCTGCCGAGCTTGCCACCAAACACCTCAGTAACAGCCTGAGCCTATTCCTGCGCCTGGTCGAAATCTCCCGCGCCCTCGACAGCCAGAAGATCGAGGAACTGCGCGCGGCCAGGGATTATGAGGAACTGGATTGGCTGGTGTTGAGCGCGTTGATGGGTGGGTAGGACAAAGGCAGTTATTGGATATTAGGTATTGGGTATTGGTTATTTCGCTCAATGCGGGCGCTACCTAATACCCAATATCCAATATCCCTTCCCCTCGACACAAGTGAGATCACAATGACCACCATCATCGACCTTTCCGTCCCCATCGGCGAGATGACCATCAGCCCGCCGTCGGTCAACCTGCAATTGAAATTGACCAGCTTTCACCGTGGGCCGACGTTCTGGCAGGCCAGCAAAATCGAGATGCTGCTGCACACCGGATCGCATGTCGATTTCAGCAAGCACACGGTCGAGGATGGCGAAACCGCCATCGATGTGCCGCTAGACCGGGTGTGCGGACAGGCGCTCGTGGTGGATTTGAGTTTCGCCGAAGCCAACCACGAAATTTCGGTGGCCGACATGGAAGCGCACGCCCAGGCGGTCGGGCCGGGCGACATCGTCCTCGTCCGCACCGACTGGACGGAAAAATACTGGGGCAATTTCCCCACCTATTACATGGAATCGCCCTTTTGCTCGCCCCAGGCGGCGCAATGGCTGGTCGACCGGGGCGCCAAAGCCATCGGCTTCGATTGCTTCAGCGAATACTGCGCCCGCCTGCCTGATTTCACCTCCGAAGATTTCATCATCCACAAGGTCATCCTCGAAAACGGGGCGATCTTGATGCAACAACTCACCAATTTCTCCAAACTACCCACAAATCGCCGGTTCCCATTCTTTGCCCCCTTTATCAAAATCGCCGGGGCGGAAGGGTCGCCGGCCCGCTTTTTCGCACTGCTGGATGATTAATCCGGCAAAGGAGGAAGGATGGCGGTTCAAAACTATTTCTTGCCGCAGTCGGTCGACGAAGCTGTAGAGCTGCTGGCTGCGCACGGCGATTCCCTGCTGGTAATGGCCGGGGGAACGCTGACCATGCCGTTGATCAACGACGGCATCTCCGCGCCCGAAAAGGTGATGGGGCTGCGTCAGGCCGGCTTGAATTATACCGGCATGGCCAATGGCTCGGTCATTCTGGGGGCCACGGCCACGCTCTCGCAAGTGATCGAGCACGGGCACATCCCCATGCTGAGGCAGGCGGCAAGCAGCGCTGCAAGCTGGACGATCCGCAATATGGGCACGGTCGGCGGCAACCTCTTCGCCCCGCCCCCCGCCGGTGATCTCGCCGTCGCCCTTCTCGCCCTCGACGCCGAACTCAATCTGCATAGCGCACGAGGCTCACGCAGCGTCCCCCTCGCCGATTTCTACAAAGGCTTCATGAGCACGGTGATGGCGAAGGACGAATTGCTGTTGGAAATCGAAGTCCCGGCTCCGCTCGGACGCACGGCTTATGTCAAATATGGGCGCAAGCACTCGCATACGCCCTCTGTCGTCACCGTGGCTGCGCACCTGGTTCTGGATGACGGTTTGGTGACGAAAGCGCGTATCGCCCTGGGGGCGGTGGGTCCGCATCCATTACGGGCGCAGGCAGCGGAATCCTATTTGCAGGGAAAAACGCTGAGCGAATCGCACATTGCGTCCGCAGCCAGCATCGCTTCTGAAGAGTGCGAGCCATTCACCGACGCCATCGCCAGCGAGTGGTATCGGCGACGCATGGTAAAAGTCTATGTCGCCCGCATGCTGCAACAAATCGCCGCAGAGGAGGCCTCATCATGACGCCAACAATCATCAGTTTTGAATTGAACGGGCGGGAAACCCACGTGATGGTGATGCCGCTCACCCCGCTGCAAAGAGTGCTGCGCGAGCAACTCGGGTTCATGGCCACGAAAACCGGATGCCGGCAGGGCGGCTGCGGCAGTTGCACCGTTCATGTCGATGGCGAGCCGATGGCCTCATGCCTGATGCCCATCGAAGATGTGGCAGGCCGCAAGGTGACGACGCTGGAAGGCATCACCCCGGCCACCGGCCTGCATCCCTTGCAGGAGGCTTTCTTCCAGAACTTCGCCACGCAATGCGGGTATTGCACGCCAGGCATGATCATGACGGCCAAAGCCTTGCTCGACCGCAATCCTCACCCCGACCGCCAGGCTATCATTGAGGCGCTGTCCGGCAACATCTGCCGCTGCACCGGCTACGAGCCGATCATCCAGGCTGTGGAAATCGCTGCCGACCGCATGGACGGGCAGGGAGGTTAAACCATGACAATCCAGGATTTGCACGTTGTCGGCCAGTCCATCGAACGACGTGACGGGCCGGGCCATGTCACCGGCAAGACGGTTTATGTGGACGACATCAAATACCGGGATATGCTGCACCTGAAAATGGTGCGCAGCCCGATGGCGCATGCCCGCATCAAGGGCATCGATTTTTCGGAGGCGGAGAAGGTGCCGGGATTTGTGCTGGCGCTGACTCACGCCGATGTGCCAAAGAATATCTACACCATCCTCACCCTGATTGGCGTGCAGCCCGACGAAGAGCCGGTATTGGCGGTCGATAAGGTGATGTACAAAGGCGAACAGATCGCCGCCATCCTGGCCGAGACCGAGGAAGCGGCCACGGAAGCAGCCTCGCGCGTCATCGTCGATTTCGAGGAACTCCCCGCCGTCTTCGATGTGGAGGAAGCGCTCCAGCCCGGCGCGCCGATTCTGAAGGATTGGGGAACTAATTATTTCATCTACGATTACGAGCACGGGCAAACCAATCCCTGCCGTAAAGTGCGGTTGGGCGACGTGGAAAAAGGCTTCGCCGAGGCCGATTTCATCGTGGAAGGCCGGTATCAAACCAGCCCCATTGAGCACGCCCCCACCGAGACGACCGGCTGTGTGGTCAAACCGGAGCCGGATGGACGCTACACCGTTCACACCAACACCCAGGCTTTGTTCTTCACCCTCGACAACAGCGCCCTCATCCTCAACCTGCCCTTCAACAAACTGCACTTCATCGGCGGCACGGTCGGCGGCGGCTTCGGCGGCAAGGTCGATGTCATCGTCGAGCCGATCGCCATTCTGGGGGCGATGAAGACGGGGCGACCTGTGCGCTATGTGTTCACCCGTGAAGAGGAAATGCAAGTCTCGTCCACGCGCGGGGCCTGGCGCATGTACTATAAAGATGGCGTGATGAAGGATGGGCGCATCATCGCCCGCAAAGTTACGTCCTATGCCGACTCCGGCGCCTACAACCGTCACACGCCCTATGCCGTGACCAAGCACGCCGCCAATGTGGCCGGGCCGTACGCCATTCCCAACGTCAGCATCGACGCTTATTGCGTGTCCACCAATCGCCAGCCCGGCAGCGCCATGCGAGGTTTTGGCGTCACCCCGGCGTCGTTCGCCCTGGAAGTGCAGATGGATAAAATCGCCGAGACCGTGGGCATGGACCCGTGGGAGATCCGCTTCGTCAACGCCTATCGCAATGGCGACATCAAGCCGCACCGGAAAGAGGTCGAGGATGCCACGCTGATCGAAGTGATGCAGGCGGCGGCGGAATTGGTCGGGCATGAACTGCCGGAGAATCTCAAAGCGATGAATTCCTGGGACAGGGAAGGAGGTCACAATGGCTAAGCTACGAGGAACCGGCATCGCTGCCGTGAATTATCCCACCGGCATGAACCTGGGCGGCGACCCCACCCAGGCGTTGATCCACGCCACCACCACCGGCACGTTCGTCATCTCGCTTTCCAGCACCGATTTGGGCCAGGGGCTGAAGACCGTCATCGCCCAGATTGGGGCGGAGACGCTGGGCCTGCCGGTCGAATTCGTGATGATCGACACCGCCGACACCGACACTGGCCCGCATTGCATGGGCACGTTCGCCAGCCGGGCCACGCATCGCGTCGGCAATGCCGTGATTCAGGCGGCGCAAGAGGCGCGCAAGGTGATGCTAGAAGTAGCGAGCGAAGAACTGGAGGTAGCCCCCGAAGACCTGGAAACCACAGGCGATGGTTTCATCCGGGTGAAGGGCGCGCCGGATCATTCGATCCACATCATCAACCTGGCTCTGGCGGCGCATTTCAAGTACGCCCGCACGATTTCGGGTCGGGGCATGTTCATGAAGCCCAAGAGCGATGTCGTGCCTGAGACTGGCGAGATGGACCCCGACTCGACCGAGGCGCATGCCTGCACCGTGGCCGAGGTGGAAGTGGACACTGAAACCGGCGAGGTGACCGTGCTCAGCCTGAAGAGTGCATACGAAGTCGGGCGGCAGGTCAACCCCAAGCTGGTCGAGGGGCAGATTCGGGGCGGGTCAGTCATGGGCATGGCCCACGCCTTGCTGGAAACAACCGCTCCCTATTACCCCGCCATCGACCACGCCCCCCGCAGCTTCGCCGAATACCTGATTCCCGGCACGACCGACCTGCCCTTCATCGACAGCGTGGTACTGGAATACCCGTCATCCAACGGCCCATACGGCGTCAAAGGCGTGGGCGAGATGACGGCGAATTCGCCTATCCCCGCCATCGTCAATGCCATCTACAACGCCTGCGGCGTCCGCATCACCGAGCTGCCGGTCACGCCTGAGAAGGTGTTGCGAGGGTTGGAAGCGAAGTAGTTGGACGGTTGGATGGTTGGTTTGTTGGTTGAGAAGGACTGCAACCGCCAATGAACTGACCATCCATCCAACAAACCAACAAACAAACAATCCAGCTAACAAACTCGCAAACCACCAAACCTATCAAGGAGCAACATAATGCTGAAAGTGATTTCCCTATTGAAACGAAAAGAAGACATGAGCCTGGACGATTTCCGCAAGTGGGCGATGGAAGAGCATCCGCCGCTGGGCAAGAAGCTGCCGGGCTTGCGCCACTATCGCATGAGTGTGGCGGTGAAGGACAATCCCGACGCGCCCGCCGACGCCGTGTCCGAATTCTGGTTTGACGACGAGGCTGCGCGCGTGGCGGCCTTCAGCACGCCCGAAGGCGCCGCCGCCGCCGCCGATGCCGCTGCGCATTGCTCGTTCCGCATCCACCTTTTCACCGAAGAGAAAGTGATTCTCGAATAACCGAAAAATCATCCAAAGACTAATCAGGTGACTGTCACTTCCGGAAGTGACAGTCACCTCACATAGTTGGGAGTTATCATATGAAAGTCGGTGTATTCAGTTTTGTGTTTCAGGACTTATTGTCGTTCGACGATGCTCTGGATTGGATTGCTGGAACCGGGGCTGAGGCGATTGAGATCGGGTCGGGCGGTTATGTGGCCGAACTGGGTGAGTCGTATTGCAAGCCAGCCGAGTTGCTGGCCGATCCAAAGAAGCTTGCGGAGTGGAAACGGAAAGTCGATGACCGGGGCCTGGAAATCAGCGCCCTCAGTTGCCACGGCAATCCCCTGCACCCGAACCCGGACATCGCCAATCTCCACCGCCAGGATTTCCGCCAGACGGTGTTGGTCGCCGAGAAAATCGGGGTGCGGCGCGTCATCACTTTCTCCGGCTGTCCCGGCGACAGCGAGCACAGCCTTTACCCCAACTGGGTGACCTGTCCCTGGCCGCCCGATTTCCTCCGTATCCTGGAATGGCAGTGGAACGAGAAGGTCATTCCCTATTGGCAAGAGGAAGCGCAATTCTGCCGGGAGCATGACGTGGACATGATCTCGCTGGAAATGCATCCAGGGTTCGTTGTCTATAATCCCGAAACCCTGCTGCGCCTGCGCGAGGCGGTCGGCCCCGAAATCGGAGCGAATTTCGATCCCAGCCATCTCTTCTGGCAGAACATCGACCCGTTGGCCGCCGTGCGCGAGTTGGGCGAGGCGATTTTCCACGTCCACGCCAAAGACACCCGCATCGACCCCATCAACACGCCCATCAATGGCGTGCTCGACACCAAGCCCTACGCCGACGAACTGCACCGCTCGTGGAATTTCCGCACGGTGGGGTACGGTCACAGCCTGGATTTCTGGAAGGATTTGATCAGTGACCTGCGGCTGGTCGGCTATGACTATGTGCTGAGCATGGAGCATGAGGACAGCCTGATGTCGTTGCGCGAGGGGCTGGAAAAAGGCGTGGGAGCGCTACGTTCCATCGTCCTCACTGATGAGCGCGGAAAGCCGTGGTTTGAGTCCTAGAAATGACAAGGTGACAGGGTGAGGGGGTGTCGCAATCCCCTCACCCAAGACTATTATGCAAGTCGAACTGGCTTATGGCCGCACCGGGCTGACCGTCGAACTGCCCGATTCCGCCGACGTGATCAGAGCGGCATTTGAGCCGGGGTTGGCGGATGAACGGCAGGCCATTCTAGCTGCTTTGCGGGAACCGATTGGCTCGCCGCCGCTGCGGGAACTGATCAGTGCTGGCGACAGCGTTGTCATCGTCCACACCGACATCACCCGGGCGACGCCGAACGAGCGCATGTTGCCCGTGCTGCTGACAGAATTGGAGAGCAATGGCATCCGGCGGGAAGATATCACCCTGCTCAACGGCCTGGGCACTCACCGCCGCCAGACCGATGCCGAACTGCGCATGATGCTGGGGGACGAGGTCGTCGATAACTATCGCTGTCTGCAACATTCCTGCTTCGACGAAGAAGAACTGGTCGCCCTGGGCGTGACCTCGCTCGGCCATCCGGTGCGGGTCAATCGCCGTTATCTTGAGGCGGACGTCAAAATCCTCACCGGCTTCATCGAGCCGCACTTCTTTGCCGGATTCAGTGGCGGCCCCAAGGCGGTCTTGCCCTCGCTGGCCGGAAAGGAGAGTGTGTTCAGCAATCACGGTCGGGATATGATCGGGCATCCGCAGGCGACGTGGGGCGTCATTGAGGGCAATCCCATCTGGGAAGAGATGCGAGAAGCGGCACTGATGACGAACCCGACTTTCCTGCTCAATGTTACGCTGAACAATCGCAAAGCCATCACGGGCGTGTTCGCCGGGGATATGCTCGCAGCCCATCGCCAGGGTTGTGAATTCGTGCGGGCGAGTTCGATGGCCGGGGTCGATGCCCCGTACGACATCGTCATCACCACCAACAGCGGCTATCCGCTCGACCAAAATCTCTATCAGGCAGTGAAGGGCATGAGCGCCGCCAGCCAGATCGTGCGCGAAGGCGGCGTCATCATCGCCGTCGCAGCCTGCGCTGACGGTCTGCCCGACCACGGCCAATACGCCGAACTGCTCCGGCGTGGCGGTTCGCCGCAGGGCGTGTTGGACATGCTCGCCCAATCGGGTTTCGTCGCCCACGACCAGTGGCAGGCGCAAATCCAGGCGCGCATCCAGTTACGCGCCGAGGTCTTCGTGTACAGCGACGGTCTCAGCGATGAGCAAATCCACGGCGCACTCTTCACCCCCTGCCGGGATATCGAGCAAACCATCGCCGAATTGCAAATGCGATTCGGGCCCAACGCTCGCATCTGCGTGCTGCCCGACGGCCCGCTCACCATCCCTTATCTCCGCCGAGATTTCGCCGTAACCTGAGAATTGGGGCGCATTTCATGTCAGATTCCTCCGCAACATACCTAGTGATCATCAGTCTGGTCGTTTTCATGATTGGGCTGTCGAAAGGCGGGCTGGGCGGCACAATGGGTGCGCTGGCCACGCCATTGCTAGCGCTGATCATGCCCGCAAACGAGGTGATCGGGTTGCTCTTGCCTGTGTTGATGTACGCTGATGTTTTCGCCGTCGCCCTGCACTGGCGGCGCTGGGACAGGCGGCTTGTCATCCTCCTCGTCCCCGCCTCACTGATTGGCGTGATCGTGGGCACGTTTTTCCTCAATTCGGTCTCCCCCACAACCCTCAAACTGGTCTTGGGGATTATCACCCTCCTCTTTGCGGCTTATCGCCTTCTGGAACAACATATTCACAATTATGTCAATTACAAGCCCCGATCCTGGCATGGCTATGTGGCGGGCGGCGTAGCGGGCTTCTCCTCTTCAATCGCCCATAATGGCGGCCCTCCGGTCAGCATTTATCTCCTGTTGCAGGATGTGACCCCACGCGTGTTCATCGGCACGTCCGCTATCTTTTTCCTGATCCTGAACTGGCTCAAAGTCCCATTCTATTGGCAGGCCGGGCTTTTCGACGCCAACGCTCTGATGGGCGTCCTCTTGCCGGTCCTAATCCTTGTGCCGGTCGGCGTCTGGCTGGGC
>JAGFJG010000152.1 GCA_024102915.1 Caldilineales bacterium | reverse complement strand
TCCTCGCCGATTTTTTCCACCAGACCGGCGGCGAGAACCCCCATTCCGTCGCTCTCGAACAGTTGGTATTTGATGGATGAACTGCCGGAATTGATTACAAGGATTTTCATGAGTTTTCAGCGTGCTGCGCCTGGATGGCTGTGATCACAACCGTATTGATGATGTCTTCGACCGTACAGCCCCGGCTGAGATCGTTCACCGGCTTGTTCAGGCCCTGAAGCACCGGGCCGACGGCGATGGCGCCGGTCTCGCGTTGCACGGCCTTGTAAGTATTGTTGCCCGTATTCAGGTCGGGGAAAATAAACACCGTCGCCCGGCCCGCCACTTCCGATCCCGGCAACTTCTTGGCGGCTACGCCCAGATCCACAGCAGCGTCGTACTGGATCGGCCCTTCCAGCTTCAGATCGGGACGGCGTTCGCGAGCTATCTGGGTGGCGCGGCGCACTTTCTCAACCTCTTCACCCACGCCTGACTCGCCCGACGAATACGACAGCATCGCCACCCTGGGTTCGATGCCAAACGCTTTGGCGGTGTCGGCGGAAGCCATGGCGATCTCGGCCAATTGCTCGGCGGTGGGGTTTGGCACCACGGCGCAATCGCCGTACACCGTGACCCGATCATCGAGACACATGAAGAAGACGGATGAGACCACCGAAATGCCCGGCTTCGTTTTCACGAATTGCAAAGCCGGACGGATCGTGTGCTGCGTGGTGTGCGCCGCCCCCGAAACCATTCCATCCGCCGCACCGGTGTAGACCATCATCGTGCCATAATAAGATACATCCGCCATCTGGTCGTAGGCCATGTCCATGTTCATGCCGCGATGTTTGCGCAATTCGTACAATGTTCTTGCGTATTCATCGAAATGCGGCGACTTGGTCGGCTCGATAAAGTTTACCTCCGCCAGATCGAACTGCACACCAGCCCGCTGCATCGTGCGCCGCACCCGTTTCTCATCACCGAGAATGGTTATGTCAACGATGTCGCGGATCATCAAGGCTTCGGCGGCCTGCAGAATCCGCTCGTCGTCTCCCTCTGGCAAGACGATGTGGCGCTTGTCCGATTTGGCCCGCTGCACCAGATTGTAGAGGAACATGCGCGGGGTCATGCCATGCGGTTGCAATCCGGATAATTGCGATTCTAGCGCCAGAGTGTCCACGAATTCCTCAAACAATTCCAGGCTGAGGTTGATTTTGGCCTGATTGTCGGGCGTGGCATAGGAGCGCACCTGGCTGATTGCCGTGGCCGTATCGAAGGTGTCGGTCTCGACGGAAATGATCGGGATCAGGTCGGGCAATCCTTCGAGAAGACGGGCGACGGTGGGAGCGGGACGAATGCCGCCGGTGATGACCAGCCCGGCCAGCGGCGGATAATTGCGGGACTGATGCGCCTGCATGGCGCTGAGGATGACGTCGCTACGATCACCCGGCGTAATCAGCAGGGCGTTTTCGCTGAGATGCGCGAGATAGTTTTGCACCTGCATGGCGATAACCAAATAACGCTCGGCCAGTTTCTCCAATTTGTTGCCGCCGTACAGCACTTCCGCATCCAAATGCTCGACTATCTCTTTGACCGTAGGGCTGCTCAGCGTCTTGTGCGCGGGGATGACCGATATGGGTATGTCATAGCTGACGAACTCCGAGAGCAGCGCCGACTTGATGCTGGACAGCCGGTCCATGTCCGCCAGATTCACAATCACGCCTAAAATCTGACAACTGCGTTCGAGGAACGCATCCAGGGCGACGTGAACGGTGTTGCACACGTTGGCGACATCCCGCTCGGCTGCTTTGGTGACGATGAGAACTGGCGCGCCCAGATTTCGGGCTATCTCGGCGTTGTAATTGAACTCGACCGCATCGCTCCCCCCCTCGAAATCGGAGCCAATGCAGAGTACGAAATCGCACTTGGCTTCCAGCGCTTTGTATTTCTCGATGATATGGTCCAGCATTTCGTCGAAGTGGCCGTGCGCCAGGAGGTCGATAGCCTCGCGCCGCGTGAAGGCGAACGTGTCTTCGTAGTCCATATCCAGGTGGAAGTAGTCGACGAGGATGCTGATATTTTTATCTCGCTCCTGATGTGAACGAGTGCCGACAACAGGACGAAATATGCCGAGGCGCGGCGTCTTACGCAGCAGCAGGTCGGCGATGCCAAGGGAAACCAGGGACTTCCCACAATAGGGTTCGGTGGTGGCGATGTAGATGCAGTTTGTCATAGGTAATGGGAAAACGATCGGGGCGTTTGGAAATAACCTGAAGTCACAATAAGCACAGCAGTTTTTTGCTCGATGATGGACGACGGACGATTGACGATTGACCGTGGCATGCCAGTGCATTCGCCATCGTCCATCGTCAATGGTCTATCGTCAAACAAGAGACAAAATAGAGGCCTCAAAGTGACGTCGTTTTAGAAGGAACTAAATGGATCGCACACGCGAGACGAAGACGCATTGCGTTTGTACGAATCGTTACTATATGCCATTAGCTTGCCCAATTGCAACACCAACCACAGCGTGATGGAGTTTAGCGAATCAGCATCGGCGAATAAGTCATTGTCCGCCACCTCCGCCGAATGCGTTTTGCAACGCCGCCTCCAAAGGGATTTGAAACGAAAAGGTCGCGAGAATAATCATCCACGGCAACTTGGGTTAGAATAGAATCGGTACTCAGAAACCCGGCAGGCGACCGCATCGCAACCCATAACGAAACGGTGACCAAATCGTGATAAAAGCATTTCACGCACCGCATTTCGTTTCCCGTCCATGACCGCCATCATCCGCAGCGCCGAATTCACCGTTAAGAGCAAATACGCCAGCAACCGCCGCAGCAATTTGCGATGGCTGTCGTCGCATGCCGTGCGCCACTGGTATCTGTGGATTATTCTGGCGATTGGGGCTTTCAGCAACGCGGCGCTGGCCGCCGCCATCCCGATTTTCGTGGGCAATGCCTTCGATGGCATCCTCTCGGACCCGCCTGTCGTCAGCGTGCTCGCCACTACGGCTGGGCTGATCATCGCCACACAATTGTTGCGCAGCGTGCTGCAATTCGGTCGCAACTTCAGCGCCGAGCTTTTAGGCCAGCGCCTGGAACGCGACATCCGTGACGAACTGTACGGCAGCCTGCTGGGCAAAAGCATGACCTTTCACAGCCTGCAACCGGTGGGCGATACCATGGCCCGCGCCACAAACGATGTGCGCGAGATCAATCTGATGTTCAACCCCGGCATCAACCTCGTGGTCGGGTCGGGGTTTTTCCTGCTGATGCCGGTGATCGGAGGCTATCGACTGGCCCCCGCCCTCACCATCACCCCCATCGTCTATATCGCCCTGTACGTGCTGGCGCTGGGCCAATATCTCCACGAATTGCAGCCGATCACGCGAGAGGTGCGCAGTTCGTTTGGGGCGATGAATGCCCGCCTGGCCGAAAGCCTGGACGGCATCGAGACGGTCAAAGGTTCGGCTGAAGAGGAGGCGGAGATCAACCGTTTCGCCGCCGCCGCCCGCAAATTTCGCGACGCCTATGTGCGCCAGGGCGACGTGGAGGCGCGCTTCCTGCCCTTGCTCCTGCTCGGCTTGGCCGATGCGTTCGGGCTGCTGCACTCCTTACTGCTTTATCGCCAGGGCATTCTCAGCGTGGGGGATGTCGTCGCCTATTTCGGTCTGTTGCAACTGTTGGGATTTCCCACATTTGTCTCGCTGTTCGCTTATTCCCAGGTCTCCTCCGGCGTCTCGGCGGGCAGCCGCATCCTGGAAATGATCAATCGCCAGACCGACCTCGACCAGAACGCCGGGGGATTTGCGGGCGAGATGAAGGGCCGCATCGAGTTCAAGGATGTCTGTTTCAATTATGATACGGGCGAAGAACCGGCGCTGACCGACCTCTCCTTCAGCATCCTTCCCGGCCAGACCGTAGCTATCGTCGGCCAGACCGGCGCCGGCAAAACCACCCTGGCCAAGCTGATCAACCGCACTTACGATGTCAGCGAAGGCGCAGTTGTGGTCGATAGCCGTGATGTGCGGGATTGGGATCTCGCCGCGCTCCGCCAGCAGATTTCTATCATCGAGCAGGATATATTCCTCTTCTCCCGCACCATCGCCGAGAACATCGCCTTCGGCAAACCGGACGCCAGGGCCGAAGATATCGAGGCCGCCGCCCGCGCCGCCCAGGCCCATGAATTCATCATGAGTTTCAAGGATGGCTACGATACCGTCATCGGCGAGCGCGGTGTCACGCTGTCGGGGGGTCAGCGCCAACGCCTGGCCCTGGCCCGCGCATTCCTCACCGATCCCGCCATCCTCATCCTGGACGACTCGACCAGCGCCATCGACAGCGCCACCGAAGACCACATCCAACAGGCGATCTACGCCGCTGCCAGCGGCCGCACCACGATGATCATCACCCACCGCCTCTCGCAAATCCGCTGGGCCGACCGGGTGATCGTCTTGCGCAACGGCCACATCGCCGCCCTCGGCACGCACGAAGAACTGCTGCGCTCCTCCGAACCCTATCGCCGCATTTTTACCGAGTGAAGGTGGCGGAGAGGTTGATTAGTTGGTTGGGTGGATAGTTGGTTGGTTAGTTTGTAAGTTAGTCGGTTGGTTCACATTCCGCATTCCGAAATTCGCATTTCTCAATTCCTATGGGCTTTTTCGCTAACATCGACGTCGAGGCATACGACCGCAAATACAACGACCGTGAGTTGATTGCGGGCATGGCGGCCTACTTCAAGCCGCACCGCAGCAAGCTGATTCTGATCACCGTGCTGCTGGCCGTGATCGCCCTGGCCGGGGCGGCGATGCCGGTATTTGTCGCCCGCGGGGTCGATGCCATTCAGGTCGATGATTCCGATCTCGTCATCGCTATCCTCTGTCTGGCTGTGCTAGCCTCCGGCGTGATCACCTGGGCGGCCAACTGGTGGCGGCGGCGGCTCACCGCCCGCGCCCTGGGCGACATCGTTCTGGCATTGCGAACCGACGCCTTCGACGCAGCCGTCCATCAGGATTTGTCGTTTTATGATAAGTTCTCGTCGGGCCGGGTGGTCTCCCGCATCACCTCGGATACCAAAGATTTCGGCGATGTCGTCACGCTGCTGACCGATGTCCTCTCCCAATTCATGCAGGCCGCCATCCTGGGCGTGGTGCTGGTTTTCATCGACTGGCGGCTGGCCCTGGCGGTGTTCCTCTTCCTGCCGATACTGTTTCTGGCCGCCAGCGGATTTCGTCGGGCGATGCGCAGGGTCACGCGGCGCGGCATGCAGGCCATGGCCAAAGTCAATGCCAACATCAAGGAGAGCGTGGCCGGGATTGCCGTGGCCAAAAACTATCGCCAGGAAGCGGCGATTTATGGTGAATTCGACATCGCCAATACCGAGTCTTATGGCGTGAACGTGCAACGAGGCTTCGTGCTGTCCCTCGTTTTCCCGCTGCTCAACGCCCTGGGCGGACTGGGCATCGCCATGGTGGTTTATCTGGGCGGGCTCAGCGTGGTGGCCGGGGCTGTGACCTCTGGGGCCTGGTATCTCTTCGTCTCCAGTCTGGATCGCTTCTTCTTTCCCATCCTCAACCTGGCGGCATTTTCGGCCCAGGTGCAGGCCGGGCTATCTTCGGCAGAGCGGGTGTTTGCCCTGATCGACGCCGAATCCGTCGTAATCCAAAATGCGGACGAGACCCCGCCGCCCATCCAGGGCGACATCCGCTTTGAGCAGGTGAAATTCCAATACTCCGACAAGGAGCAGGTGCTCGACGATTTCAATCTCCACATCCGGGCTGGCGAAAGCGTGGCGCTGGTGGGGCACACCGGGGCCGGGAAATCCTCCATCGCCAAGCTGATCGCCCGGTTCTATGAATTTCAGGGCGGCAAAATCCTGATCGACGGGCGGGATATTCGCAGCTTCGATCTGGCCGCCTATCGCCGGCAGCTTGGCGTCGTCTCGCAGATTCCCTTTCTGTTTTCGGGGTCTGTAGCCGACAACATCCGCTATGCCCAGCATGACGCCGGCGACGACGAAATCCTGGAACTCGCCCGGCAGATCGGCGACGGCGAATGGCTGGATACCCTGCCCCAGGGTCTCGACACCCAGGTGGGCGAGCGAGGCAACCGCCTGTCGATGGGCCAGCGCCAACTGGTGGTGCTCATGCGGGTGCTGGTGCAAAACCCGGCGATCTTCATCCTCGATGAGGCCACGGCCAGCATCGACCCATTCACGGAATGGCAGATTCAGCAGGCCCTGAACCTGCTGCTCTCGCGCACGACCAGCATCCTCATCGCCCACCGCCTGTCGACGGTCAAGGCCGCCGACCGCATCATCGTGCTCGAACAGGGCCGGATCATCGAAGAGGGGAATCACGACGCGCTGTTGGCGAGCGGCGGGCACTATGCCACGCTGTACAACACCTATTTCCGCCACCAAAGCCTGGCCTATGTGGAACAGTCGGGCGAGATGGCTGCGGCGGCGAAGCGAAACCGCAACGCCGGAACTTTGTCATTGCGCCAGGCGTCGTGAGAATGATCATCTCACGATTCTTCTCCGCGCATGCCCGCCCATTATCGCAACCGGCTATTCCGCATTCTCGCCCTGGCAATCATTTTGCTGGCGACCGGGCGCGTGGTCGATGCCGCGGCTGAGGTCAGTTATTTTCTGGCGGAGCCGCAAGCCAACGCCATCCGCCTGACCTGGGAAACAAGCGCCGAGATCAACAACGCGGCGTTCATCGTCAGCCGGGGGCCATCAACCGACGGCCCGTTCGAGGAGATTGCGCGTCTTCCGACCACCGGTAATGATGGCGGCGGGTTCTATCAAATCATCGACAATGCGGTTGAGCCGGGCGTCGCGTATTTTTACCGGCTGGAGGATGAGGACAACGAGGGCGTCGTCAGTGTTTCGTATGAGGTTGTATCGGCCAGCGTGCCGGAACCGACGGCGACGCCAACGAATACGCCCACGCCCAGCCCCACGCCGACGCTCTCCCCCACGCCAACCACAACCCCGACTGCGTCGCTCACGCCCACCAGGACCCTGACGCCGACGAATACGCCCACGTCCACCCTTTCGCCCACCGCCACGCCAAGCGCCACCCCCTCGCAAACGCCGACAAGCACGGCGACCGCCTCACCGACAGGCACGGCCATCCCCGCCGCCACGACCACACCAACGCCGCAGCCATCGGCGACGCCGACGAACACCGCCACGCCCACGCTTTCGCCAACGCCTTCACCCACGCCCACGCTATTCACCCTCATCCCCCTGCCCACACCGACCCCAACGCCTCCCGCCCAGGGGTCGAACCCCGCCCGCTATTTCCTATGGTTCGGGCTAGTCACCTTCGCTGGAGCTGTCATCCTGGCCATCGTGGCCTGGGCGCAATGGCGGCGCTAACGACTTTTGCAACGAGCAGTTATTCGCCGCCGTACACGCTCGGTTTGAGCACGCCGATATAGGGCAGGTTGCGATAGCGCTCATCGTAATCCAGGCCATAACCGATCACAAATTTATCGGGGATTTCGAAGCCCACCCAATCGACCGGCACATCCACCTCGCGGCGGGCAGGTTTGCTGAGGAGCGTGACAATGCGCAGGCTGGCGGGGTTGCGCGCCAGCAGCAGGGTGCGCAGATAATCGAGGGTGTTGCCGCTGTCGATGATGTCTTCGACGATGAGCACATCCCGCCCTTCGATGGGGTCGTCCAGGTCCTTGAGAATGCGAACAACGCCGGTGCTTTCGGTGGCGGCGCCATAGCTGGAAGTAGCCAGGAAATCGATGGCGTGCGGAACCTGAAGCTCGCGCATCAGGTCGGCCATGAACATCACGCTGCCCTTGAGCACGGCGATGAGCAGAGGAGCACGGTCAGCGTAGGCGGCGGAGATATCGGCTCCCAGCTCGCGGGCGCGAGTCTGAAGCTGCTCTTCGGTGATCAGGATTTCGGCGATGTCTTGGTGAAGCATGGGTGGAATCTCTCTGGCGGCAACGTGTGGCGCAGGCAAACGGATTGCCGACATTCTATCACAGTACAACCCCTGACCACCGAATCATGACAGGGTTTTAAGGGCGCACCCACGCCCGCTTCCAGCCGTTGCCCCGTGTATCGGTACTGCATCTGCGTGGCAATGGGTGGTGCTTCGGTGCGCCATTGGTAGCGCACATCGCCATACGGCAGGTACAGGTCTTTGGTAATCGTGACGTTACTGCCATTGACGATGACGCTGGTGGAACCGCATTTATCGCTCTTTCCAAACTCCTATTCATTCCAATTTTTCTTTTTCCTCACGGATAGCAAGGGCTAATTGATGTCGCAAACTATTCAAATCCCTATTCACCACTAGTTCTTGTCGCCTAGAAATCACATCACCATGTTGCGCCGTTATTACGTAATCGTTAAATGACCCCATACCTCCAAAGAGTTCTTCCATTTGTAACTGTTCACCTTGTCGGTCGGTGACTGGATGTGTTGCATGAAAGAGATGAGTTGAGTAGACTGCCCAAACGATGACCGAGGAAGCGCTCCGCCAGTTAGACAAGGAAGACTTGATTCGTTTGTTTCTGAACTATCAGGAACGGATGGAAGCGCGTGTGCGTGAACTGGAGCAGAGAATTGAAGAGTTGATGCGGCCGGAGAAGACATCGGAGAATTCATCGAAACCGCCGTCGTCAGGGTTCAAAGCGAACCGGCCGCAACGTGGGCGCAAAGAGCGGAAGAAGGGTCGGGTCGGGAAGAGTCGAAAACGAGTGAAGGCGGATGTGGTAATTGAATGTCATGTCGCTGAGTGCGCCGATTGCGGCGCCGATCTGAGGGGCGTACCGCAGCGGCTGTTGGGCAGCAGTCAGGTGGTGGAGTGCCGCCAGTAGAGCCGGTGGTGGTGGAAGCGAGACGCTACGGCTGCAGCTGTCCGCAGTGCGGGAAACGCCAGTCAGCGAGCTATCCTTCAGGGATGGAGCCGGCGCGGGTATTTGGCCGGCGGCT
>JAGFJG010000101.1 GCA_024102915.1 Caldilineales bacterium | reverse complement strand
CGGGGATTGGTAGAGCGCAATTATCTGCGGCAATTGGCGGCGGGGCCGTACTCGACGCCAGCGAAGGTTAGCGTGATGGGATGGAGGTGATTGAGGTTTTCTCACCTATGATTGCAGCTTGTGCTCAAGCTGCTGATAAACGTCCCTTCCCATTTCATCGCGGTTGACGGCCCAAAGGAATAATCCTCTCCCGTGACTTTTTACTTCCCAAAGTTCACCAATATTCTTTTTCTGTTGTTCTTCAGGGTTGTGCTCGAGGTGAGCGCCTTTATACTCGACCACAAGGATTCGTCCATCCCGTAGTTCCGCCACAAAATCGGGATAGAAATAACCGTTGGCGAGGGGCAGGCGCAAAGAAAATGAGGGTTGTGATTCCAAGTTACGTACCCAGTGCTTGACCAAATATTGGCGGTCGAGCGCCTGCGCGCACTCGAATTGTTCACCTTTTGATTCTAATTCGCCGACGTTGCGATAATAGTGCTTGCTGAATTGGTAACTGCCGGAGTACCACCAATGGGCGGGATAGTTGTCAGGGTCGAATGAGAAGGAATAATCGTAGCTGGTTTCGACAGCGGCTTCGGCGTCAAACAGGGCGCATTGATAGCCGCTGCTGAATGCCTGTTCCCGATAACTCTTGATTTTCTCGCGCAGCGCTTTTTCCAACGGATAACGGGCGAGAATGAGATGGCTGAGGGGAATATCGCGCTGGTTCGTGAGATTGCCGATCGTGCGGCGGATGAATTCGAGCAGCACTTCCTGGCGAATGTCCGGCTGCTGCAAACGCCGATCCAGCCAGCGACTGAGTTGCAGATCGGTCATGAGCGCCACATCACTGAGGTCCAACGCTGCCTGAGCGCCCACATAACGCTCGACCACGCGTTTGCCCTGCACGTCGATCTCGTACTGATTTGCCGCCTCACGTATCGCAAACTCGCCTTCGGTGAGTTGCGGCGGATAATCCAATGGCGACCAGCCCCGTTCATCCAAAAACCATTCTTCGTCGGCCAATTCCAGTTCGCCATCGATCCACAAACAAAGCTGGGGTACGACAAAAGGCGTGCGTTGTTCGGCGGGGGATGGCGGGCGCTGGCGGCTACGATGGTGGGCGATGGTCGCCCGCACTGAAGCTCGCTCCGAGTTTGGCACAGCCCTGACCAGTTTATCCTCCAATTCGTCCGATATGACGCCTGTGACGATGATCTTTGTACCCTCGCCTTCGATTACTTCGACTTCGATCTGCGAACGATCCAACAGGTCGAGCGCCGTGAGGTCGGGTTCAGCCGAAAGATGGAGCGTGAGCGGTCGAGATTCGGTCTCCCAGGCGGGGCCAGGTTCGTGAACGGGAAACAGAGGCGGTTGCGGATCGATGAATTGCTGCGCTTCCTGCTGCTCGAAACCCATGCTCACCAGGCGATCATGCAATTCACCCACGGCTTGCGGCCAGGAGATGGAGGCGACATGGGCGTAGGCTTTGTTCAGTTCGGGCTGGCTGCGGCCTTTGGCGTAGGGCATGCGCAACACCCGACCCAAAAGCTGTTCGACCGCCTGTTTCGAGCGCACAGTCGCCACCGAGCAGAACACGTAGGCGAAGGGGCAATCCCAGCCCTCTTTCAAAGCCTGTACAGTGATCACGAATTCGACCTTGTTTTGCGGATCAAGCAGGTCGACGCCATCCAATTCGCGCTGATCGCCGGTGGCGATGGCGATGCGCTCGCGGGCGATCTGGCAATCATTGACCAGGAAGCTTTCCAAGACCTGCACGGTCACATCCTGATCCCGGTTTTCGGCCTGGAAAAGCACGATGGGCCGCAGGAAATCGACTTCGGTTTGGGCGAGTTGGTGCAGCTTCTCTCGCGTGTGGATGGCGTCGGTGACGGCCTGCTGCCAGGTCTGGTGCTCGGTGAGAACGATGGGCAGCTTGATCATCTCCTCGTATTTCAGTTCGGCGGCGGAGACGTAGGCGAGGATGTTGCTGTTGCTGGCGGGCGTGGCCGTGAATTCGAGGATGCAGGCCGGGTTGACGCGGCGCAGCACGTCGAAACTGAGCGGGGTCGAGGCGTTGTGCGCCTCATCGACGAGCACCAGGGGCCGGTGCAGCGCCAGTAGATTGGCGAAGGAATAGCGGATTTTGCCCGCGTCCGCGCCGTCTTCGATGGCGTCGAGTCCGGCGACGGTGTCGGGCACGCGGGCGAAGTGCGGTTCCAGATATTCGTTATGGGCGTAGACTTTGCGGCCCTCGCGATTGGTCACACGCAAGGTCTGCATGGTGCCGATGACGATGCAGACTTTGTCCCGCAAATCCTGCGGGCGAATCTGGGTGAAATCGGCGATGTCGAACACGCGCACCTGGCCGCCGAACACATCCAGCAGGGCTTCACGGTTGGGATGGCCTGGTTTGGTGAAGGTTTCGTAGGTTTGCTGGCGAATGGTGTTGGTGGGGACGAGCAATAAAACCAGGGGATATTCCCGTTCGAGATAGGCGTTGGCGGCGATGCCGATGGCGTGGGCCGAGAGCAGGGTTTTGCCGCCACCGGTGGGCACGCGCAAGCAGCCGTACGGGCGATCTTCCAGGCCGTCGATGGTGGTGTAGGCGGCGCTGGGGCGATCTTGCGCGGCCAATGCCGCGGCGAAGGCGCTGGCGGGGCCGTCGAAGCGGGCGCTTTCGAGGAAGGTTTGCAGGATGTCGAGGGTGGATTTCTGGTAGTTCTTGAGTTGGAACATGGGTGTCTCGCGAAAACCCTAAGGGTCTGCCAGACCCTTAGGGTTTAGCGTCGTTTAATGTCGTACGGCGTTTGCTTGAAGGTGATAGCTTCGGCCTTGAGGCGGGCGGGGCTGAAACGGGTGGCCGAGCCATAGATCACTTTGGGGCCGGCGAAGGCGGGCAGAGCGCGCAGGGTGCGGCTGGTGAGCACGTTGCCGCCGTCCACGCGCTTGTCGCCGAGGATGCCGTTGTAGAGCAGGTAATAGGCCACGCCCTCGTGTACGCCCAGCAGGGGCGAATCCGCCGGGCCGGTGCGGGGCGTGTTGGTCTCGCTGAACCAGACGTGCGCGGCCAGGGTGGGGAAAGTGATGGCGGGATTGGTATGGCCGTCGGGCGTGAACACCGGCTCGCCCAGGCGATAGAAATGGAACCCGCCGCCGCCCTGCCACGCGACCGCTTTGCTGATCCCGCCCTGCTCGCCGTCCACCACCTTTTGCAGGCGGGGCAGGCAATGCGTGACCGCGTGCTCGCCCATTTCGATGCCGATGTAGCGCCGCCCCATTTTGTGCGCCACCGCCGCCGTGGTGCCAGAACCGAGGAAGGAGTCGAGGACGAGGTCGCCGGGGTTGGTTGCGACATGGATAACGCGCTGGATGAGTCCTTCGGGTTTTGGTGTCTCGAAGGCTGCTTTCTCGCCGAAGATTTTTTCGATTTCCGAACTGGCGTGCTGATTTAGCCCCACGTCATCCCAAATAGATGGGGTCGTCATGCCCTGCTTTGCTTCGAATAGGAACAATTTTCTCATCGGAGTTTTGGCAGTACCTCTGACTCCCCAATATAGCCTATTTTCCTCCTCGAGTTTGGCCATATCCTCTCGATTGTGTCGCCAACATGTACCTTTGCGTGGAAAAACTTCTTCCCCAGTATATGGATTTACAATCGGGTAAACCAGACTCGCAACAAATCGACCTCCCTTAGCATTTGCGGTTGTGTCAATTTTCCGAAACGGCCCTCTTGGGTCTGGCCCATTTGGTTCATCAAAAACTCGATATTGAGCGTTAGCCTTCTCAGTTCGAGGCATCAAATTAAACGACTCTTCAGCCTTTGTTTGCTTCGAATCCCTGAACCTGCTTCGGGCCCAAACCATAAGATGTTCATGAATAGCCCCGATCTTCCGATCATTTGGAGCACCATCTCTCTTCTTCCAAGTGATATCCATTATGAAATTTCCGCGACCTATTACCTCATCCATCAGCACCTTCAGGTAATGGCCCTCGTTGTCGTCGATGCTCACCCAAATGCTGCCATCCTCGGCCAGCAATTCCCGCAAAAGCTCCAACCGGGGCAGCATCATGCTCAACCAGGTCGAGTGTTCCAGGCTGTCGTCGTAGTGGGCGAAGGCGCTGCGGGTGTTGTAGGGCGGGTCAATGTAGATGCACTTCACCTGTCCGGCGAAATAGGGCAGCAGGGCTTTCAGCGCCTCCAGGTTGTTGGCCTGGATCAGCATATTGGTGGCGTCCGGGTCGCCGGCGTCGTGTTCGGGCGCGGCCTCCAGCAGGCGATAGGGCGTGTGGGCGGCGACGGTCAGGGCTTCGTTGCGGTTCAGCCAGTTGAGGGTGGGCATGATCGATAATCAGAATGACATAAAACGAACTTGTCGTTCATGAATGATCCACAAATTCATTTGATGATCACATTTTGCGATTTATGATCATCAAAGACTTTTGTTGCACATAGATGACACACAAACTTAGCTGTCGGCAATGGCGATGAGTCGAGCAAACATCAAAATCGCAGGGCGTCGGCCTTGCGCCGGTTCCAACACGACCAGGATGTTTTCTTCCTGCAATTGGCGTAAGATTCTGCGGGCGCTGCCGTCGGGGATGTTGGACAAACGAATAAATTGCGATGAGGAAAAGATTGGTTGATAGAACAGCGTGTCCAGCGTCTGAATCGTGAATTGTGAGTGTAGCATCTGTGTCAGTTCTTGTTTCATCTCACCGTATAGATCGTGGATCGACCGCGCCTTTTGTGTGTTTTCACGTGCTTGTTCGATTACAGCCGTCAAAAAGAAACGCACCCAGGCTGCGTAGTCGCCCGTCCGAGAAATGCTCTGCAAACCAGCATAGTATTCCTCCCTGTGCGCTTCCAGATAAGCGCTCAGGTAAAACATCGGGCTGGAAAGCAATTTCTTCTCGAACAGGAATAATGGGATCAGGATCCGGCCCACACGCCCATTTCCGTCCAAAAAGGGATGAATCAACTCGAACTGGGCATGAAGTAAAGCTGCCTGCACCAGTTGATCCATTTCCACAGTGTGAATGTAGACTTCCAAATTCTCCATCAAACCCATCACTTTGCCCGGCTCCGGCGGCACATATGAAGCTTGATCCAAACCACCGGGCGCGCCAACATAATTCTGGCTGGAGCGGAATCGGCCACGATTTTTGTGTCGTCCTCGCACGCTATCGAGCAGCCGATTGTGCATGGATTTGATGAGGTTGAGCGTGAGCGGGCGATGGTTCAATTCATCCACCGCAGACGCCATCGCTGATCGATAATTGATGATCTCCTGGATATCTTCAAAGCGGCGTCCCTCGGTCACATCTGGGGCAGCCTCAAAAGCCAGAACTTCACGCAAGGTGGCCTGCGTACCCTCGATGCGCGACGAAAGCACCGCTTCTTGTGTGGTCAAGGGCGAAAGCAAAATGGCTGGGTTGATGATTGCCTGTAACAGGCCGTCATAACGGGCAACTGCTGCATTCGCTTTGCCTATCAGCGGCACAAATGATACCCAATCTAAATCATTCAATGGCAATTGTGGCGGTGTAAAAGGTCTCATGCAGTCTCCGGTCGCAATATCATGAGTTCGACATGCACCGTTTGTTCCCGTCAGGCGTTTTCTAAGAAAGGTAGGCTGATATTCATGATACGGCGGTGAGAATCGAGGGCAAATGAAATGAACGAGATTACGGTTAAGTCTAGCACAAGCCCCCGGCAATGTGTATCCTGGCGTCCATGCAACATGCCCTAACTTTCCGATACGCTTTCATCCGCAAATGAAGTAAAATGCAGTCCCCCATGCCTCAACCTCAAACTGATCACTGAGCACCGACCACTGGATACTGCCCCCCATGCTCACCAAGCCCATAAACCGCCTCAACAGCATCTACCGCGAATACCCCTCCAAATTCTGGATGGTGGTCGGCGTGTCCTTTGTCGACGGTATCGGCGGCAGGATGCTGTTCCCATTCTTCAGCCTATACATCACCCAGCGTTTCGGCGTGGGCATGACCCAGGCGGGCATCATCCTGGGCATCTTCTCCTTCTTCGGCATCATCGGCGGCATCATCGGCGGCGTGCTCACGGACAGGTTCGGGCGGCGCAAACCGATCATCTTCGGCCTGGTCGCCAGCGCTGGCAGCATGCTCACCCTGGGCTTTGTCGACGAATTCTGGATGCTCTTTCCCCTGGCTGTGATCATCGGCCTGCTTTCGGACGTGGCCGGGCCAGCCCACCAGGCCATGATCGCCGACATCCTGCCGGAGAAACAACGAGCGGAGGGGTTTGGCGTCATGCGCGTGGTCGGCAACCTCACCTGGATCATCGGCCCCACCATTGGCGGTTTCGTGGCGACCCGATCCTATCTGGCGCTGTTCATCGCCGACGCCGTCATCAGTTGCATCGTCGCCGTGCTTTTCTACTTCCTCATCTCCGAGACCAAGCCGGAATCCACAGCCGAGGAAGCATCCGAGAGTTTCCTGAGCACTTTCAGGGGCTATGGTCAGGTGTTGCGCGACTACGCCTTTGTCGCCTTCATCGCCGCCACCATGCTCATGGGCGTGGTGTACCTGCAAATGTACAACTCGCTCTCCGTCTTTTTGCGCGACAACCACGGCGTGAACGAGCAGGGTTATGGCTTCCTTATGACCACCAGCGCCATCACCGTCATTCTCCTGCAATTCTGGGTGACACGGCGCATCAAACACTCGCCGCCCTTCCTGATGATGGCTTTCGGCACGGTGTTCTACATGGTCGGGTTCAGCATGTTCGGCTTCGTCGACGCTTACTGGCTGTTCGTCTCAGCCATCGTCGTCATCACCTTCGGCGAGATGATCGTGGTGCCCGTCAGTCAGGCGTTGGCCGCCAATTTCGCGCCGCAAGCGCTGCGCGGACGCTACATGGCCATGTTCAGCCTCACCTGGATGATCCCGGCCACGATCGGGCCAGGGGCCGCAGGCGTCATCCTCGATAACTACAACCCGAATTTGCTCTGGTTTTTGGGCGGGATTCTGTGCGCGATTTCGGTCCTGGCCTATCTGGCGCTGAATCAGCGATTGGGCTCAAAGCAACGGTTTGCTCCCGCCCCCGTCGAAGAACCGGTTTAGAACCATGCCCGACCGCAACTCAAAGAGTTTATCCGCAGATTTCGCAGATGACACAGATTGGACATCGAAGGATCTGCGTCATCTGCGAAATCTGCGGATGATCTTCATGGTTTTAATACTATCCTCGTCAGTCATACCTCTCGCCTGGTAATCTTTTTGTAAGATTGCGCATAGAAACAGGTAAGGATAGCCCTGTTTAATCAGACTATCGGCATCGCAAATGACGGGAACCCCGCTTTTCCCGCACTCAAAAGGCAGCCATGGCTCCCACCCCCTGGAAAACCCTCAGCAGTCGGCCTATCTACGAAAACAAATGGATGCAACTGCGCGAGGATATCGCCGAATTGCCCAATGGCCGCACTACCATTTACGGCGTGGTGACTTTCGGCGAATGCGTGGGCGTTCTGCCCTTCGTCGATGACGATCACGTAATCCTGTGCCGCCAATATCGTTACATCTTCGGTGAGAATCATCGTTGGGAAATGCCCACCGGCGGCATGAATCCAGGGGAAGCGCCCGAACAGGCTGCGCTGCGCGAGCTTCAGGAAGAGGCCGGGTACACGGCTGGCCGTCTGGAGTGGGTGAGCAGCTATTACACGTCGAAGAGCGTCTGCGTCGAGACCGCCCACCTTTACCTCGGCTACGATCTCACGCCGTCCGCCCTGCCTCCCGACGACACCGAAGACTTCGAACTTGCCGTCTTTTCCTTTGCTCAGGCATTGGATATGGTTGTGCGCAGCGAAATCCGCGACAGCATGTCTGTGATCGCTATTTTGCATGCCGCCCGCCTGCGCAATCAGTTCGGTTAAATTATTCCTCCCCTCACAAGGAGACGCCCCATGTCCGAATCCAACAATGCCCGGCCCGGCAAATGGGATTCCAGGCTTTACAACATCTGCATCCTGATCGCCCGCCTGGGCCTGGCTTACCTCTTCTTCACCCAACTCTGGTGGAAGCTCCCCCCCGACTTCGGCTGCACCAACGATTTCGCCTTCCCGCAACCGGCGGCGGAGAATTACTGGACGGGCAATGGCAGCGGCGGGCTGTGTTTCTGGATGGGCATGGAATCGATTTACGCGCCGCAAGATCGTCTGGTGCTCATGTCCGACATGCGACCGGCCGGCTTGCCGCGCGTCGCAATCAATATCGCCCCCATCGCCAAAATGAACGCCTTGCTATTGGATAACCTGCTCATCCCCAACATCAGTCTATTTGGCTGGTTGATCTGGCTGGCCGAATTCTGGATATTCCTCTCCATGCTTCTGGGCTTATTCTCCCGGCTGGGCGCGGTCGTGGCGATCGGCGTTGTCGGCCAGCTCTACATCGGTCTGGCCAACATCCCGCGTCCCTACGAGTGGGAATGGGCGTACGGGGCCATCTTGCTGCTGTCGATAGCCTTGCTGGGCGCGGCGGCAGGACGATTCGTGGGCATCGACGCCCGCTTGCGCCCGCGGCTGTCCGCATCCAGTGAACGCGGCAACCGTCTGGCCCGTATCGCCCTGGCCCTGACCTGAGATCGATGATCGAGTCGCAGATGACATCACCGTCAACCGGGCGTGGCGCTCTCATCGTCGTAGCCAAGAGACCCGCCGCCGGCCAGACCAAGACCCGCCTCAGCCCGCCGCTGGGGGCCGACACAGCCGCCAGTCTCTATGAATGCTTCCTGCACGACGTGCTCGATATCATGCGCCGCGTGCCCGATGTACAGCCCGCCGTCGCCTATCTGCCCGCCGATGCCCGTGGTTTCTTCCAAACGCTCGCGCCCGACATGCGCCTGACGCCGCAGCAAGGCCAGTCCCTGGGCGAACGGCTCGATAACTTGTTGCAGTCAGCGTTGCAGGAATTCGATCGGGCCGTAGTGATGAGCAGCGACAGCCCCACTCTCCCCGCTGCCTACGTGACCGAGGCTTTCGCCCGCCTGGAATCCGCCGACGTTGTGCTCGGCCCATGCAGCGATGGCGGCTATTATCTGATCGGCTTGAAGCGCCCGCAACCGGTGCTGTTGTGCGAGGTGCAGATGAGCACGCCGCACGTCTTGACCGACACCCTGGCCCAGGCTGCCAAACTCGACCTCACTGTTTCGCTATTGCCCGAATGGTATGACGTGGACACCGTGACCGATCTTCAGCGCCTGCGGTCGGATCTGCGCGTTTCGTCCAACGGATTAGCGCCGCACACCCGGCGCTTGCTGGCCGATTTGCAATGGTGAATCGCCCGACCTCATGCGCGTCTCTTTGATTATCCCCGCCCTGAACGAAGCCGATTGCATCGGCCCCTTGCTGGCCGAATTGCCGCTGGGGTTGGTGGATCAGATCATTGTGGTGGACAACGGCTCGACCGACGGCACGGGCGAAGTCGCCCAATCAGCCGGAGCCGAGGTGGTGGTCGAGGAGCGTCGCGGCTATGGCTATGCCTGTACTGCCGGTGTGGCCGCGGCGCGGGGCGATGTGCTGGTCTTTATGGATGGCGATGGCAGTTTCATCCCGGCGGAACTGGCGGTGCTCGTGCAGCTGATTGACCGCGGCGAGGCCGATCTGGCGCTGGGGTCGCGTATGTTGGGCGGGATGACGCCCGGCGCCATGCCCGGCCATCAGGCTTTTGGGAATCGACTTGTCGCCCGGTTGTTGCGCATTCTGTACGGTGTACATCTCACCGACCTGGGCCCCTTTCGCGCCATCCGCCGGGATTTATTGGAAGACCTAGACATGCGGGAGCGCACCTATGGCTGGCCGGTGGAGATGATGGTGAAGGCAGCGCGCCGCCACGCCGTTATCATCGAAGCGCCGGTGACGTATCGTCCTCGCCTTGCCGGCCAGTCGAAAGTGGGCGGGACTGTGCGCGGCACTGTGCTGGCCGGGTATCGCATCCTCACCGTCGTGTTTCGTTATGCGCTGGCCGGGCGTCCTCGACCGGTGGGCCGGAGCAAGATGGCATGAGCAATCCCTGGTCGAATCCCGATGACCTGTCGCCACAGGCCGCCGCCGAACTGGCCGCTTTCATCGACGCTCGCAGCCAGCGCCCCGACCAATCCGCCGCGCACGACGCCCTGATCGACGCCCTGGCCCCGCAACCGGGCGAGCGGGTGATCGACCTCGGCTGCGGCGCCGGCGTGATCGCCCGGCGCGTGGCGGCACGAGTGCAGCCGCAGGGCGAGGTGCTGGGCGTGGACATCAGCCGGGCGATGCTCGATTTCGCCGAGAGTCAGCCAGCCATGCCGGGATTGCGTTACCAACAGGCCGACTCTCAGGCTTTGCCCTGCGCCGACGCCAGCTTCGACGCGGCCACCGCGGCCCGCCTGCTCATGCACGTGGACGACCCGCAGGGCATCTTGCGCGAGGCGCGGCGGATCGTGCGTCCCCTCGGTCGCATCGCCATCCTGGAGGCGGACTGGGGGACGGCGGCGTTGGATCATAGCGACCGCGCCCTGACCCGCCGGATCATCGACTGGCGCACCGACCATATCGACGGCGAAAACTGGATGGGGCGACAACTCGTGCGGCATTGTCTGGCGACCGGTTGGGGGCGTGTGGACGTGCGGGTTTGGGCCGCCATCGCCCGGGATGACAGCGGCACACTCGCCGCCAGCCTGCGCCGCTGCGCCGACCTCGCCTTCGCGCACAGCGTCATCACCATAGACGAAAA
Source organism: Caldilineales bacterium (assembly GCA_024102915.1). Classification (GTDB taxonomy): domain Bacteria; phylum Chloroflexota; class Anaerolineae; order J102; family J102; genus JAGFJG01. The sequence continues at coordinate 27,479 of JAGFJG010000101.1, read as the reverse complement.
AACCGGCTGGCTGGCCGAAATCGATGACCGGCTGGCCCAAGGGAGTTTTCTCGCCACCATGAACGAATACATCGTCGTCGCCCGCAATCCCGCCACCTAAAGGAGAGATCATGGCCTATTCCGTCGGCATCGGTCTGACCAACGCCTGTAACCTGACCTGCGCTCATTGCTATCGCCCCACCGATCGCATCGACTATGTTTCCCTGGCCGATATCCGCACCATCTGCGAGACTTTGCCCGTGAGCAGCATGGGCATGGGCACAGGAGAGAACCTGCTCCACCCCGAATTCGGCGCTATCGTGCGGTATTTGTCCGGCCAGGGCGTCAAGCTCAGCATCGCTTCCAACGGCCACAGTCTCATGAACATGGGCGACGACTTGCTGGGCAAGTTTCATGATGTGGAGCTTTCGGTCGATTATCCCACGCGCGAGCAACAGGACGGGCTGCGCGGTCCCGGCAATTGGGATCTGGTGCACGAGGCCATCGCTCATTGCCAGGGGCAGGGCAAACGCGTTTCCATCCTCTGCACGCTGATGAGCACGAATTGGGACAAAATGGCGGAGATGGTGGGGCTGGCGCAGTCGTTGGGCGTGATGCTGCGCGTGAATGTTTATCAGGCGGTGCGCAGCGATTTTTATCGCCTCACATATGTTCAGTTTTGGGATGCTTATCGCCAGCTGTTCGCGGCGGGACAGGTGGTGAGTTGCAGCGAACCGATCGTGCGGGCGGTCATGGGTCTGCCCGACGTACAATCCCCCTGTGGCCGCAACAGCATCCGCTTCGACATGCGCGGGCGCATCATCCCTTGCGTTTACTGGCCGGTGACGGGCGACTCGCCCCTGACTGTCTCCGACTTGCCGGATAGAGGCGAGTCCGTTTTGGAGCACTCCTATTTTCAACAGGCGCGCGATGTGCCCGCAAACGCTGCCGGTTGCCGGTGTCAGGGCGGTTGCGCCAGCCGCCGGGCTTTGGAGGGAAATTGGTCAGGCCATGACGAGTACTGTCCGTGGGCTCGCGGCGACCAGATCACGCTGGATTGGACGCCTGCCCCGCAAGTCGATCTGGTGCGCAGCCGCAACGTCTGCACCACAATCGTCATGTGATTCGGCATGATCACCATCCCCTTGCATTCTCGCTCGACCCATGCGGATGAGCTTCCCCGCCAGCTTTATATCGAGGTCACCAATCATTGCAACTCGCTGTGCATTTCCTGCCCGTTGACCTACGATTATTTCCTGCCGCACGAACCTAAGTACACTCTTTCGTGGGAGAATTTCCGTCGCATCGTCGATCAGGTCCCGCAGATCGAGCGGGCGGTCTTGCATGGCATCGGCGAGCCTTTGCTCAATCGTGATTTGCCACGTTTTGTCGCCCATCTCAAAGCGCGCGGTGCTCAGACGCTTTTCAACTCGAACGCCATTTTGCTCAACCAGGCTCGCGGGGATGCCCTGGTGGAGGCGGGCCTGGACGAACTGCGCGTTTCCATTGACGCCGTGACGCCCGAACTCTATGCCCGATTGCGCGGCGTCGATAGCTTGCCCCGGATTCTGGATAATCTGCGCGCTTTTATCGATCGGCATGGCGGATGTAACCGGCCGCGCGTGTCGTTGTGGCTGGTGGGGATGCGAGAGAATTTGCACCAGTTGCCCGACTTCGTGCGCCTCGGCGCTGACCTGGGCGTGCCCGAAGTCTATTTGCAGCGATTGGTCTACTTTGGCGATGGCAGCCGCCCGCAACTCGATACGACGATGACGGCGGAACAATCCCTGTATGCCTCATTGGAAGAACAACAGGCGGAACTGATCGCAAAGTGCGAACAACTGGCCGCCGACCTGGGCATCCGCTTTCAGGCTTCCGGCGCCACCACGCCGCACGAGAGCGTTGCCGTCAAGGGCGAGCACCCCTGGCAGGGTTGCATGCGTCCGTGGGTGCTGATGTACATCACGGCCAACGGCAACGCCCTGCCGTGCTGCATCGCCCCCTTCGCCGCCGCCGACTATCAAAGCATTCAACTTGGCAACATCTTCGAGCAGCCGCTGGCCGATGTGTGGAACGGTGAACGATATCAGGAATTGCGGGCGGCGGTGCTCGGAGAGTCGCCATCCCCCTGGCCGTGCCAGTATTGCGGGGTGAAGTGGAGCCTGTAGAGACGGGAAACGGAAATCTCAACCCCATAGATACGGACGACGCCCGCCGCGCTCGCCGCACTCTTATTTTGATGGGTGTGGTCAGCGCCGGGCTTTATACGTTGCTGGCGGTGCGCTATCCGCTTGGCCCCAGCCTGGAAAATCCACGCGCATCCTGGGTCAATCTGGTCGGACAGACGACGTGGCTGGGGTTGGGCTTTCACCTGGCAGTTTACCTTGCCCTGACATTGCTTTACATCCGGGCGCTGCGCCATCTTCACGAGCGAAGCGCCCAGCCTGCCGACCGCTGGATTCGACGCATTATCCTCCTGACCTGGCTGGCGTGCAGCCTGATTCTGTTGGCGGTGGGGCCGGGCGGCGAGTCGCACGACATCTTTGACTATCTCTTTCGCGGGCGGATGATGGCCGAGTTGGGAGCGAATCCTCTGGTCGATACGCCTCTGGAATTTCGCCGCGCCGCCTTCTTCCGCTATGTGGCCTGGCACAGCCACGTGGACACCTATGGCCCCCTGTGGGAAATGGTCAGCGCGGCCACGGGGACGCTCGTGCGTGAGGGGCTGCAGGCGGTGGGGTGGTGGGGATCACAACAGATTTCGTGCCCGCAATCAGCACAGGCCTGCCGCAACCTGGTCGTTTATCTCACGGCCTATCGCCTGGTCGCCATCGGTCTGACCGCAATATCCGCCGCGCTGATCGCCAGCCTGGTGCGGCGCAGTCGCCCGGCCCTGGCCAACTTGGCCCTGGCAGCCTGGCTCTGGAGCCCTGTTTTGATCATATCGACGGCAGTGGGCGGGCACAATGACGCCCTCATGATCGTGCTTTTGCTGGCGACGCTCTGGCTGCTGCAACGCCAACACTGGCTCCTTGCCTTGCTCACCCTGGCTCTGGCGGCGCATGTCAAACTCGTGGCATTGCTGGTTTTGCCCGCCGTCGGATTGTGGCTGGTTCGCCGGTTGGGCTGGCGGCGAGCGCTGATCTTCGGGATTCTGGGCGCGGCTGGCGCGGCGCTGCTCTCGTGGCTGCTCTATCTCCCCTTCGGCGGTTGGGATTCACTACCGCGCATGTTGCACGAGCGCGGCCTCTTTCTGGCGAATTCGCCCTGGCGGGTGCTGCACAGCTTCCTGATTTATGATCGAGGCTGGACGGCAGCCGATGCCCGGCCATTGACTGCTCGCCTCCCCAATCTGCTCTTTCTCGTCGCCGCTGTTCTAATCGCTTTGTGGATGCTCGACTTTCGGCCGCGCCGGTGGAAATCAGCGCCCGCGCCCGATTGGAGTGACGACCGTCTGCTCTGGCGCACGATTGTCGCCGTGTTCATGCTTTATCTTGTGGTCGGCGCGTTCTGGTTTCAGCACTGGTACGTGTTGTGGGTGCTGGTTCCGGCCGCCCTACTGCCTGACACGACGCTCACGCGGCGGTTGCTGCCTTGGCTGGGGTTTGGCGCTCTCTCCGCTAACGTTGTCGGCGATTTCGCTCTGGCGCCTTTGCCAAAAGGACAGTCCAAAACGGGCGTGCACGCGTTGATTGTGGCCATGATTTGGGGGCCGTTTCTGCTTGCCTTGTCCGGGGTTTTGCGGAAGCGAGGGCGACGATTGTGAGGGGGACTATGGGCGCGCTCGCCACTCCCCGTGTTTTGCGCAGATACACCCCATTGGCGAGAATACAATCACTATGACTGCACAAGCAATCCCCCCCTGCCCCGCCGTCCTCTCCGACCGCTTCAACACCTTGCGGTATGACCCCGCCCAGGATGCCGTCATCCTCCTCAATCGCGCCAAATATCCGCTGACGACCGAATATGTCGTCTGCCGGTCGGTCGAGGATGTGGCGCGAGCGATCGAGACGATGATCGTGCAGGGCGGTCCGCCGCTGGCCTATGCCGCCGGTTTGGGTCTAGCCTTGGCCGAACCGACCGAATCTGCTTATCGCGCCGCTGCCGAACGCCTGCTTGCCACCCGCCCCACCGCCGACGACCTCCACCACCTCATCCCCGCCGCCCTTGACCGGGCGCTGGCCGCGCTGGCTGCCGGCGCTGATCCCAAACAGGCCATCCTCGCCTACGTCAACGGCGAGATCGAGCGGGGGAATCAGGTCAGCCGCGCCTGCGGGCAGCACGCCGCCAATCTTTTGAACGACGGTGATACCGTCCTCACCCATTGCATCGCCGGGGCTGCCCTGTGCTGGATGCTGTGGATCGCCAGACATCAGGGCAAGACCATCCACCTCATCCCCACCGAGACCCGACCCTACCTGCAAGGCGCACGGCTCACCGCCCAATCCGCCGTGGAGATGGGCATCCGCTGCACCCTCATCACCGACGGCATGTCCGCCCACTTGATGAGCCAGGGCATGATCGACAAATTCATCTGCGCCGCCGACCGTGTGACCATGGACGGCCATATCACCAACAAAGTCGGCACCTTTCAGATCGCTCTGGCCGCACATTATCATGGCATCCCCTTCTACGTGCTCGGCTATGACGGCCCTGACCCGCACACCGAATCTGCCGATCAGATCGAGATCGAATGGCGGGATGGTCGGGAGGTGCTCTATCTGGCCGGGCAGCGCACGGCGGTCGAGGGCATCGAAGCGCTCTACCCCGCCTTCGACATCACCCCGCCCCATCTCATCTCCGGCATCGTCACCGACCGCGGGGTGTTCCCGGCGCATTTGGTGCGAGATTATTGGCGCTGAGGACGATCAATTTTCACACCCCTCCCAACCCGAATACCTGGCTCATCCCCATTTTGGAGCAGAACGGTACAAGGTTGAGAGGGGCGGTTCAAGATCGATATCCTGAAATCAGGCAGGTGTGCGTCGGGCGTCGATGTCGTCAGGATAGCTCAGCGCCTCGCGGCCGCGCTCGCCCGTGCGAATGCGAATGACATCCTCCACCGGGTACACAAAGATGATGCCGTCGCCGGTGTTGCCGGTGCGGGCGGCGTTGCAGATTGTCTCAATGGCTTTCTCGACATTGTGATCGCTCAGCACAATATTGACTTGCATCTTGGGGATCAGGTCCATTTGATAGGTCGTGCCGCGCCATGAAAGCTCGATGCCGCCCTGACGGCCATGGCCGCGCACCTCGAACACATTCATGCCCACGATGCCGATTGCCCGCAGGGCATCCTTCACTGCGTCCAGCGCTTCTTCGCGGATGATGGCTTCGATTTTCTTTGTCATGAGGAAATCCTCCGGTTGTGAGCGCTGAGTGTCAGCGCGCAGGTTGTGAGACGGAGCTGGAACGTATGGTCGGAAGCTGTTGCGCCAGCCGCCCGCCGGGCATGACCACATCCACCGAGGTGTAACCGGGAGCGCCCATTTCGGGAATATCCAGGCCGACCAACTCTTCCGCCGGTTCCGAGCGCAACACTTTCAAAGCGAGCAACACCCGGAAGAAAGCATAACTCAGTCCGCCGACCACCACAAAGATAGCGATGATCTCGATCATCTGCGCCAACAACTGGCCGCCGCCGCCATAGAGCAGACCGGTCACAGCGGAATCAACGCCATTCCAGCCGGCGCTGGCGGGGTTGCCATTGGCGAAGATGCCGACAGCCAGCAGGCCCCAGGCCCCATTGAACAGATGCACGGGAGCGGCACCCACCGGATCATCGATGCGGCGTTTTTCCAGAAGGAATGTGGCGAGACACACCAGCACGCCCGCAACCAGGCCAATGATGACAGCGGACAGCGGCGTAACGAAAGCGCAGGGTGCGGTGATGGCGACCAGCCCGGCCAGCACGCCATTGACCGACAGGCCGGGATCAGGCTTGCGGGTGGGGCCGATCAACCACATGTACGTCATAGCTGAGATACCGCCCGCCGCGCCTGCCAGCAACGTGTTGACCGCGGCCAGCACTGCCAGATCACGCCCGCCGCCCACGAAGGCCAGCGATGAGCCGGGATTGAAGCCGAACCAGCCGAAGAACAGGATGATGGTTCCCAACACACCCAGCGGGATATTGTGACCAGGCATGGCGTTGGCCGAACCATCCGCATTGAAGCGACCAATGCGCGGGCCAACGGCGATTGCGCCCACCAGGGCAATTGATCCGCCCACCATGTGCACCACTCCCGAACCGGCAAAGTCAACGACGCCGTTCCCTAATCCCGCGATTCGGCCCAGGTTTTGCAGCCAGCCGCCGCCCCACACCCAGTTGCCGATCAACGGATAGATGAACATACTCACCCAGAGGCCCATGAGGATGAAGCCTGTGAACTTCAGGCGTTCGGCCATCGAGCCGGTGGGGATAGTGGCAGCCGTGTCCATGAACACCATCTGGAAGAGGAAGAAGGCCAGGATACCGGTGGCGGCGCTGACGCCCTGCAACATGAATCCGCTGCCGCCCAGAATGCCGAATTGCCCAAAGCGAATGAGCGGCGTTACCAGCATTCCGGCCCAGTCGCCGAGCGTGGTGGGAGCAAACGACCATTCTCCCGCCGCGCCGACAGCCGGATAAGCGAAGTTCACTGCGCCGAACTCGAATGCAAAGCCTACCAGCCAGAAGCCGATGGCTCCAATGCAGAACACCATCAGGTTCATCATCATGGTGTGGGCGACATTCTTGGCGCGGGTGAAGCCCGTTTCGACTGCGGCAAAGCCAGCCTGCATGAAGAAGACCAGGAAACCGGCGATGAGCATCCACATGATGTTGATGGCGGTCGCCAGTTCATCGGTGGCGGATGTATCGCCGCCCTGAGCCGAGGCCACGCCGCCGAATGCGAACATGACCACCGCCAGCACGGCCAATGGAAAGATGAGACGACGAGAAAGACGTTTGAACATGTGATTCCTCCAGACTGGATGAATTGCGATACGGAAAAACGAAAAAAGCACGCCATGACCCGGCATGAATTGGAGCGAATCCAATTCGGCGGACAAAAGCGCACAAAGGATTTAGGATTGTATTGATATTGCAGTCATCCCCCTGCCCCACGTAACCGCCATCTTCACCCCGGCTATGGCGGATGCAACCCCGCCAGATCATCCCCGACCTGGGCGTAAGTCCCCCCTCGGCGCAGCCATCTGGCTTGCCATGCCGCCAGTTTAGTGGCGGCTGAAATGGGTAAGAGGTAAGGGTTCGCCATTGCGATCCATTGGCCAACCCAAGCTGCTGGCCGATGACGCGCATCGTAGCAAATCGCAGTCGGCAAAACCAGTACCCAAATGGATCATCTTTTGGCCCTGAATGATCGATTGTCCCCTCAGTTCCTACCCTCTACGGCTGCTCTCGTTTCTCGCTTTCCGCAGATCGTAACATCGCCTCGATGACAGCCAGGTCTGCCAGGCATTCCTGCGGCGAATTGGGATTCGGTCCGCCGTGGATAGCCGCAGCGAAATCGGCCAGCACCTGGCGGATGCCATGCACGCGCGGGATGTGCATGCGCTGCTCGACTCCCTCGCTCGTCACCACCAGTTCTTCCCACCCCACCTGCAAATCCCCGCGATCGCCGCTCACCCACAGGTCGGGATGACGCGAGGGTTTGAGGGCGAAGGTGACGGTATAGTGGCCCACCGCGCCGCTGGCAAAACGCACGGTCGAGGTCAGCGTGTCGGCTGGGGGCAGGTCGGGGCGGAACTGGGCGGTTAGGGCCTGCACGGATTCGATCTCGCCGGCGAGCAGACGCAGCACAGCCGCATGATGCACGCCGCCGTCCACCAAATAACCGCCGGGGAAGTCGGGCTGTTGTCGCCAGCCTGTGTCAAAATACTTCATGCCCGGCAGCGAGGGCGAGTAAACAGTCCAATGCACCAGTCGCGGCTGGCCGATTGCGCCGTTCTGTATCGCTTCCGCTGCCGCCATGAACAGGGCATCTCGCCGGGAGGTTTCGGCAATCATCCACACCTGATCAGGATAGTCGCCGTGCAGGTCGATCATCGCTCGCGCCTGGCCTGTGTCGGCGGCGATGGGCTTGGCGCTGAGCACATGTTTTCCGGCTGCCAATGCCCGCTCGGTCATCTCGGCCAGAGTGGGAATGGGGGTGATGATGTCCACGGCGTCGATATCTGATCGGGCCAGCAATGCGGCGATGTCATCGTAACAATCGGCGGGGTTAGGCAACAGTCGGGCCAGGTTTTGGGCGGATTCCAGGCTGCGGCTGCCCACGGCCGTCACTTCGAAAACGCCGGGCAGAGCAGCCAGGGCGGGCAGATGTGCGTCGCGGGCGAAGATGCCGGCGCCAATGATGGCGAGGCGAATGGGTGATGAACTGGACATAATCAAACTCCGCGAGTTTCGACCATGGCGTTTGTTTGGCGTGTGCAAATGATTGCGTATAATTGTGATGATACAATCGTAATTATATTGAGCGACCGCAAATCAGAAATAGCTGATTGCGACCCATTTCATCGCAGAGGATACCATGAAACGCCTGCTAATCGTTACCGCCCTTCTTCTCATCGCCCTGCTTGCCTCGTGCGCCCCGCCCGTGCTGCCCACGGTCACCCCGCCGGCCGCGCCAGCGACCGCCTTTGCCGGTCAGGAATTGCTGCTGGCGACAACGACCAGTACCGAAGACTCTGGCTTGCTGGATTTCATCCTCCCGGACTTTGAGGCTGAAACCGGGGCGACGGTGAACGTTGTGGCCGTGGGTACGGGGCAAGCCCTGCAATTGGGCGAGGATGGCAATGCCGATGTGCTGCTCGTCCATGCCCGTGCTCGCGAAGACGAATTCATGGCCGCGGGTCACGGCATTCGCCGCGAGGATGTCATGTACAATGACTTCGTGATCGTGGGGCCGGAAAGCGATCCGGCCGGCATCAAGGGTATGAACTCGGCAACCGAGGCGCTGACAGCCATCGCTGCGGCGGAAGCCCCCTTCGTTTCCCGCGGCGATGACTCTGGCACCCACACCAAAGAGAAGTCGATCTGGCAGGCTGCGGGCATCGAACCGGCTGGGGATTGGTACATCTCGGCGGGGCAGGGCATGGGCGCTGTCTTGAACATGGCGGCGGAAGAGCAAGCCTATACCCTGAGTGACCGCGCCACCTATCTCGCCCGCACGCTCGAAGGCCTCGACCTCGTCATCCTGGTCGAGGGTGATCCGATCCTGTTCAACCCCTATGGCGTGATGGCGGTCAATCCAGACAAAGGCGAGCACATCAAAGCCGATCTGGCCAACGCTTTCATCGATTGGATCATCTCGGTTCCAGCGCAGGAAAAGATCGGCGAATTTGGCGTGGCGGAATTCGGTTCGCCTCTATTCACGCCCGACTCGCAACCCTGGCGCGAGGCGCAAGGCGGGTCCTGACTTTACGTGCAACGCACTTCAAAGAGCGTCGCACATATAGAGGCGAAAATCTGTCTCAATTCATCGAATCAGTGTACCATTCAGCCTAATGCCTTGATATGGACACGACGCCGCTTTATCAACAGATCGCCGAGGCCGTTCGCCAGGAAATCCTCTACGGCCAATTACGGCCTGGCGACAGCCTGCCCACTGTGCGCGAGATGGCCGAACGATGGCAATGCACCCCCGGCACCGTGCAGCGCGCGTATCGCGAACTGGTGCGGCAGGGCGTCGTCGTCAGCCAGCCGGGGCAGGGAACGCGTGTGGGTTCCACCCTGACCTCGGATGCAGGGCCATTGCGCCGGGCTGAATTGGTGCACCGGGCCGAGGCGTTTCTGTTGCAACAATTGGCCGCGGGGTACTCGGCAGAGGAAATCGAGCGGGCCGAGCGTTCGGCCCTGGATCGATGGCGGGCCCAGAACACGAGACCGCAATCAGTCCCGACCGCTGTGCTGCGCTTCGCCGGCAGCCATGACCTGGCGATTTCTCAGATCGGCGCTCGTTTTGGCGAAATCGCGCCGGGCTTTGAACTGAATCTGACCTACAATGGCAGTCTGGGCGGGCTGATCGCCCTTGCTCGCGGGGATGCCGATCTGGCGGGGAGCCATCTTTGGGACGCGGAAAGCGAGCAATACAATCTGCCCACCGTGCGCCGCCTGATGCCGGGGCAGCGCGTCGCCCTGGTGACGCTGGCCTTTCGTCGTCTCGGCCTGGTTTCGCCGCCCGGCAACCCCTTGGGCGTCGACGGTCTGACAGACTTGCCGGGCCGTCGCTTTGCGAACCGCCAGCGCGGAGCGGGCACACGGGTGTGGTTGGAGGCTCAACTCAGGCGATCGGGGATTGACTCCGGCGCTATCGCTGGTTTCGACCATGAGGCGACGACGCACACCGAGGTGGCGCGCCTTGTGGCCGAGGGCGAGTCCGACACAGGCCTGGCCATCGAAGCAGCCGCAAAGGATTTCGGCCTCGATTTTCTGCCCCTCACCACCGAACGCTATGATTTGGTCATCCCCGCCACGGCCTGGGACAACAACGGCATCCAGGCGCTGGTGCGTTGGCTTCGTTCGGATGAAGGCTGTGATATGTTGGAAGCTTTGGGCGGTTATGAAACCGGAGAGACGGGCGGAGTGCGGTGGGTGGATTAGGCTGCTAACCTGAAATCACAACGAGAACAGTAGGTTTTTTGCTCGACGATTAATGATTGAACTCGTTGTCAAGTGTCAAGTCCTGAAATACGTTGAAAGGAAAGGAGGCGGAAAAGTTGGTGGATCGATTAAGTAAGACCAACTATGAGATTTAACGGAAGTAGTGAATGAGTTGATAGATAGGAGGTATGTCAAACCGAATCAACTTCGCCCTAATAACTGAACAAGAACAAGAAACAAGAACTGAGCCAGGCCATAAAATACGACAACCGATCCCTGCACTCTACCCCGCCTTCGACATCACCCCGCCCCACCTCATCTCCGGTATCGTCACCGACCGCAGGGTGTTCCCGGCGCATAGGGTGCGCGACTATTGGGAGCGAAGTGACTGAAACCCTTTAATCTTTCACCCCGTCCGCAGATACAACTTCCACGCCTCCGGCACTTCCCCGTACAGCACGAAGTAATTGACGCGCGGGATTTTCGGCTCCCACAGCATCGTCATCCCTGCCTCGTGCGGCGTGCGCGCGTCCTTGCGCTGATTGCACACCGAACAGGCGCAGGCCGTATTGCCCCAGCCATTCTTGCCGCCGCGGCTGCGCGGCAGGATGTGATCTACGCTGAAATCGGTTTTGGTCAGCACGCGACCCTGGCGCTCCTCGCCCGCCTGGATACCGCAATAGATGCAGCGATAGCCATCGCGGCGCAGCACCCCCGTGCGTGACCAGCGCGCCCCGCGCTGCGGCACATTCACATAGCGGCGCAGACGTAACACCGAAGGGATCTGCAACGACTGCCCCGCCGAATGCATCACCCGCGCCTCATCCGAGGCCGCGTCCACCCTTTCGCGCAGCAAAAGGGCCACAGCGCGGCGATAAGAGATGATTGTCAGCGGTTCGTAGCTGGCGTTGAGTAGCAAAACCGACATGTTCGGCCCCAAGAGGAGGGAGGCATTTGTCAACCAAAGCCTACCCAAAACCGCTCCCGGACGCAAATTTCAGCTATCATCCTTGTCGTGGGACATGAGTTACTGTAGGATCGGGCGTATGCATACATCGCCGCGGAACTCGTTTGAAGCGCCGCCAGTCGCCCTCATCATCGGCGGCACGGCTGCGTATGGCCTCGACCTGTCGCCTTATCACCCGCTTGGCAAAACCGCAACCCTCGAAACGCCCTACGGCCTATCCCCGGCTATCTCCTTCCTCCGACCTGATCCGGAGTCCCCGCCTGTCGCCTTTTGCTCTCGGCATGGGGCCGACCAGCTTGCCCGCTCGGCCGCTTTCGTCAACCATCGCGCCATCGTCTGGGCGGCGGAAATGCTGGGGGTGAGCGCCATCTTTTCGTGGAACGGCACAGGCGCCATCGCCAGCTACCTCGAAGTTGGCGATCTGGTCGTGCCCGACGATTTCATCGACTTCACCCGCGCCCGCGTCGCCACCTTCGGCCATGAAGACCTGCCGTCCGCTTCCGGCCCTGCCTTTCATCCCGTCGCCCGCGCCGCCATATTGCCAGGTATGAATGAGCATCAAACCCAATCTTCAGACTCTAATCCCCGATCCCCCGTGCACGATTCCGGCACGTATGTTTGCACCGAAGGCCCGCGCCTGGAAACAGCCAGCGAAATCGCATTCTACCATGCCGCCGGCGCCGATTTGGTGGGCATGACCCTGTCACCTGAACTATTCCTGGCCCAGGAACTTGGCATCCCTTATGCCAGCCTGTGCTATATTACCAATTACGCCACCGGCCGCGCCGGCAATCGACCTCCTCGCCGCCAATTCGGCCCCGAAGTCGCCCACACCTGCCTGCCCATCCTCCTCAACGCCGCCTGTCGTCTGCAACCTGGCACTTGAAACCTGCCGCCTGACACTTCAATGCCCCACCTCCTCATCCTCGCCCAACCGGTTCCGCCTCGCGCCCTCGAAGCGCTGGGCGCTCCGGTTGAACAGCGTACCATCGAAACGCCTTATGGACAGGCCGGACCCTTTGCGCGTCGCCAGCAACATGATGGGCTGGGCGTCTGGATTCTGCCCTATTTTGGCGGCCCCAGCCGCACCGACCCGCGGGCCACAATTTGGGCGGCAAAATCGTTGGGTGTGCAGCGCATCATCGCCTGGGATAGCGTAGTCGGTCTGGACGCCGATTTGGGGCGGGGCGACATCATCCTCCCGTCTGACTACATCGACTGGACGAAACATCAGCCCAGCACCTTCTTCGAGAGCACGGGCGCTGGATATATCCAACAAAACCCGCCCTTCTGCACCGACATCACCAAGGCGTTGTCCCATCATTTGCCCGCCGCCCGCCCGACCGTCTATCTGGGCGGCGAAGGGCCTCGCCGCGAAACCGCCGCCGAGGTGCACATGTTCCGGCTGTGGGGCGCTCAGGTGCGCGGGCTGAATCTTGTGCCTGAGGTCTATCTGGCGAAAGAACTGGAACTATGCTTTGCCGCCATTGGCGTTGTCACTGCCCTCGGCGCCGATCGAGCGGAAACCCAGCCCGGCGGGGAAGTGCGCGAAGCCGACCAGACGATTCTGCGCGCTCTGCCCGCCATTTTTGCCGGCCTGCCCGCTCCGCTCCGTTGTGGTTGTGATCATTTGCAGGCTGGCCCACGACAGCGCGGCATCTTGACGGAAGACTGGCGCACATGGGGATGACGTAATGGATCAATCGTTGCTGCACGAACAGAAACGCAATTTGATTTTGCTGGGCAGAGAACTGGTCGAGCGAGGGTTGGTGCTGGGCAGCGGCGGCAACCTCAGCCTGCGCCAGAATGATACGATACTTATCTCCCGCTCTGGCAGCCAACTCCACCAGTTGACCCTCGAAGATTTCTTGCCCGTGGCGTTGCACGAACCCTATTCCCGACCGGCGGAATCGCCCCGCCCCTCGTTGGAAACGCCCATGCACCTGGCTGCCTACCGTGCCCGCCCTGAGGCGCGTGTCGTCATCCACTGCCACCCGGTTCATGCCATCGCCTGGGCCATGCAGGGCCGGGATCTGCCGGCCTGCACGCCGGATTTCGCCGTCTATCTGAGAGATTGCGTGCCCAATCTGCCCTATGACTTGCCCGGCACCGAAAAGCTGGCGACGGCGGTTCAGCGGGGATTGACGGATCATTTTGCCGTCTTGTTGAGCAATCACGGCGTCCTCGTCACGGGCGATACGGTTGTCCGTGCCCGCATGCGCACCTTGCAGATCGATGAGACAGCGCATATCTGCTTGCTGGCGACAGCGGCTGGCGCTTTGCGTCCCCTCTCCGCCAATGAGATCGCCGAAATCCTGGCAAATTATGGTTGACATCCGCCCATGACCGACCTGCCCTCGCCCGAAGAGAAACCGCGCTACGTGCGATCCATGTTCGCCGGAACCGCTCGCCGCTACGATCTGATGAACCGGCTGATGACGCTCGGCCAGGATCAATCCTGGCGGCGACTGGTCGTGAAAGCCTGCCACTTGCCCCCCGGCGGCCTGCTTCTCGATGTGGCGACCGGCACGGGCGATATCGCCCTGGAAGCTTTGCGTATGCAGCCCGACGTGCACGTCATCGGCGCCGATTTCACGATGGAAATGATGCGGGTGGGGCAGGCGAAAGAAGGGGCAGAGAAATTGCCTTTTGTCGGGGCCGACGCCATGCGCCTGCCCTTTGCCGACAATACGTTCGATGCGACCTGCTCCGGCTTCCTCATGCGCAATGTGTCCGATATTGTCGCCACCTTCGCCGAACAAATGCGGGTTGTCAGGGCGGGTGGGCGCGTGGTGTGCCTGGAGATCACCAGGCCGGATACGCCGGTGTGGAGTGATGTATTCGGATTCTATTTCCATCAGTTCGTGCCCCGCGTCACCGCGCTGCTGAGCAGCAACAAGAACGCCTACAAATATCTGCCCGCCTCCACCGTCGCCTTCCCCCGCCCGCCCGTCCTCAAGGCGCTTATGGAAGAAGTCGGGCTACGAGATGTCTCTTATCGGACGATGATGGCGGGGACAATCGCCCTGCATGTGGGTACAGTATGATCCGCCATCCGAATTTGGAAATCCGCAATTCCCATGACTAAACGCCTCATCATCGCTCTCTCCGGCGCTTCCGGTCAGATTTACGGCATTCGCCTGCTGGAAATCCTGCGACAGGCGACCGACATCGAAACGCATGTCGTGATTTCTCCTTCGGCGGGCATCACCATCGCTCAGGAGACCGAATACACGCCCAAACAGGTCGAAGCCCTGGCCGATGTGATCTACCGGCCCGGCGACATCGGCGCGGCTATCGCTTCTGGCTCATTCGAGACCATGGGCATGATCGTAGCGCCCTGTTCGATCAAGTCGCTGAGCAGCATCGCCCACAGCTACGACGCCGATCTCTTGACGCGCGCAGCCGATGTGCAATTGAAAGAGGGACGGCCCGTGCTGCTGGTCGTGCGCGAGACGCCGCTGCATCTGGGTCACTTGCGTCTGATGACCCAGGCCGCCGAGATCGGCTGCGTCATTTTCCCGCCGGTTCCCGCATTTTACGCCCTGCCCCAAACCATCGATGACATGGTGAACAACACCTGCGGTCGCATCCTGGCCCGTATCGGCGTGCCCAACGAGATGTACAAGGAATGGCTGGGGTTGAGCCGGAATACGGCTGGCGGCAGTCAGTAAGCGGTGGACGAACGCATTCACGCTTTTCTGATGGCGCACAATACGCTTGCGCTGGCTACAGTTGGGCCGGAGGGAACGTCGCACGCCTGTGCGGTTTTCTATGCCCACACGCTTGATTTCACCCTCTATTTTTTGTCGGAGACTAAGACGAAGCACGCCCAGCATATCGGCGGCGGGGCGCGGGTGGCAGCGACGATTGAAGCCAATAATCAGGACTGGCGCAGCATTCGGGGGCTACAACTGCATGGCTGGGCACAGCCGTGCGACAGGGCGGAAGAGCAGGTCGCGCGGGCGATTTACGCCGCCCGGTTTCCGTTTTTGGCGAAAGCGGAAACGCTGGCCGGACCGCTGGCCAAAGCCCGCTATTATCGGATCACGCCCGATTGGATGCGGTTGATCGACAATACGCTGGGTTTCGGGCACAAGGAAGAATGGACGAGATGAGCGAGAAGGCAGAAGGCAGAGATCAGAAGTCGGAGGTCGGAAGTCGGAATCCGGAACCAATTCGTCGCAGCAACGAGCAGGCGGCAGCGCTCGGCCATCCCAGCTATGTGTGGCGGGCGGGTCAGGTGCGTCGTTTCGATATGATCCGGCAATGGGGGAAGCTGGAGGGAGCGGATGTCTTGGTAGACGGGGCGGGCGTGGGCATGTACAGCCGCCATTTGTCCGCTGCCGGCGCACATGTGGTCTCGCTCGATATCGTGGAGGAGGACATCATGCAGGCTGCGCAGGTCGTCAACGGCTGTCTGGTGGGCGCGGCGGAGCGGCTGCCCTTCCCCTCGGCCAGTTTCGACACGATCCTCTCCCACGAGGTGCTGGAGCATGTGGACGATGATGCGAAAGCCCTGACCGAAGTTGCTCGCGTGTTGCGACCGGGCGGACGTTTGCTGCTCTTCGTGCCCAACCGTCTCTATCCCTACGAGACGCACGGCCATTATTGGAAGGGCGAGTATCACTTCGGCAACACACCACTGATCAATTACTTGCCGGATCGTTGGCGTAATCGCTTGGCCCCGCACGTGCGCGCTTATCGTAAATCCGACCTCCGCCGTCTGCTTGATCCCCTGCCTTTACATATCCTCCACTTCAGCCAAATCTACCCCGGCTACGATAACATCATCTACCGGTTCCCCCGCCTGGGCCGCCTGGTGCGCGGGGCGACCTATACCTTAGAAAACACGTCTCTACGCACGTTCGGTTTATCGCATTTTCTGGTGGCGGAACGCGTACAATCGAACGATTGAAATGGCGAACAAAAACAATACCGGCCAGGCGCCCAAAAATGCCTGGCCGGTATTGCGCAAAGGAGGAGGAAGATTCGCCCCCGTACTATGGCAGAACTCATGTGCCGTGTCCGTACTCGCAACTACATTGCGCCCTGAGGATGTCGAGCCTGATCAACAAGCCCATATCTCGGCTGCCGCTATCCGCCATCTGCTGCCTGCCATCCGCTGATCATCTTGTAAGCTGGCTTGCTTGGCTAGGTCGCTCATATGTGCTAGACTGCGCCTGATTATGTCTTGTTAGTTGGGTTTCCCCAGACATCCCACAATTCCCCCGCTTCCATGGCACAAGCAGTAACATCCGTTCCCTTATCAAGACGCACATCGCGTAGCAGCAACCTCGGCCTGCTGTTTCTAATCTGGCTGCTCGTCCCTGTCCTCATCCTCGTCTTCGCCCTGGCGCAATTCGAGTTGACGTATGCCGGGCGAGTGTATCCGGGCGTTCAGGCGTTGGGAATTGACCTGAGCGGCATGTCCGAAGAGCAGGCGCAGACAGCGCTTGAAGCAGCGGCCAACACGTACGATCTGCCGCCGCTGGCGCTGCGCCATGGTGATCAGGTCTGGCCGCTGAAGCGCGAAGAGTTGGGGGTCGAGGTGGACACGAATCAATTGGCTATCCAGGCGTTGGCGGTGGGGCGTAGCGGCGAGCCTGTCGATAATCTCTTTTCGCAATGGCAAGCCTTTTGGCGAGGCAAACGGCTTTCGCCCCAATTGGTTGTGCAGCCCGGTTCCGTCACGCAGGCCATTGTCAAAAGGACAGCCGGGCTTAATCATAATGTGACCGAACCCAGGCTGACCCTCAGCGATTTGCAGGTGGTGGTGTCAGCCTCACGTCCCGGTCAGATCGTCGATGTGGCAGCCACGCAAGCGGCCGTGATGGAGCGGTTGGAGCATGGCGGCGGCGGCGTGGTGCCGGTGGTCGTGCGTGAACTTTCCGCCGCCGAAGCCGACGTGGACGAAGCGCAATCCGCCATCCGGGAGCTGTTGCAACAGCCCCTCGTGCTGGCCGATTCGCGTGGTGATTTCCAATTTGCTCTCGACCCGGCCACGCTGGCGGCGCTGCTTGTAACCGCCACGGATGAAAACGCACCCGGCGGCATCCGCATCGAATTCAAACAGGACGCTCTGCGAGCAATGGTCGAGGATTGGGCTTCGCAAATTCAAAGGCCCCCTCTCGACGCTCGCTTCGATTTTGATGCCAAGACAGGCACGTTGATCGAGCTTTCGCCCAGCGCCGAGGGTTATGCACTGGATGTCGATCAAACAGTCGCAGCCATCACCGCCGCCCTCAGCGCCGGTGACCGACATCTGGGATTGCCCATCCAGGTGATTCAGCCCGCGGTCAGTTCGCAAGACGCCGCAAGCCTGGGCATCAAGGAATTGGTGGCCAGGGGTTCCAGCAGTTTCGCGGGGTCCAGCGCCGACCGCATCAAGAATATCGAGGTCGCTGCTTCCAAATTTGTGGGCGTGGTCATCCCGCCGGGCGAGGTATTCTCCTTTGTCGATCATGTGGGGGATGTGACCGCTGCCAATGGTTTCGAAGATTCATTGGTCATAGCTGGCGACACCACAGCAGTCGGCGTGGGCGGCGGGGTTTGCCAGGTCAGCACCACCGTTTTCCGCACGGCCTGGTTCGGCGGTTTCCCCATCGAGGAGCGCTGGAATCATGGCTATGTGGTGAGCTGGTACGGCAAACCCGGTCTTGATGCCACCATTTATACCCCGACCGTTGATTTCAAATTCCGCAACACAACCGAGCACCACCTGCTGATCAAGCCGGTCATCGACAGCGCTAAAGGCGTGCTCACCTTCGATTTTTACGGCACGAAACCCAATTGGACGGTGGAAACGGAAGAGCCGCAATACACGAATCGCCAATCTCCTCCTCCGCCGCTTTATGTGGAAGACCCCGGCCTGCCCGCCGGACGCGTGGTCCAGTTCGATTGGTCGGTCGAAGGCATGGACGCATCGGTGAAGCGCGTGGTGAAAGATGCGGCAGGGACGGTTCTCATCAACCAGACGCTCAACAGCAAGTATCGCCCCTGGCAGGCCAAATTCCGCTATGGGCCTGGGTTCACGCCGCCGGCCGGGGCGGAAGTGCAGCGCGTGAGCCAGTAACTTTTTGCGGTTTAGCGGGGAAACGGCAGCAATAGCATGGCTGGGGCCAGCAGCGCTGCAGTCACGCCCGAACGCCAGACCATCGCCGCCAGAAATAGGCAAACGGCCGCATAGAGCGCTTGTTCTTTTACCGTGTCGGTGCGGCCCTGGGTGAAGGCGTAGACCGCGGGCAGGGTCAGGGCTGTGACAATTCCGTAGAGAATGTGGATGCCGGGGCGAGCCATCTCGCTGCCCAGGCCGAGAGCCAGCCACATGTAAACGCCAATGAGCATCTGCACGATGAGCAGCAATTCGCCAACGATCAATACGCCGAAATAATTCTGGTCCATGGGCTGGTTTTTGCGCCAGCGCCACAATCCCCACACGCCAGCCGCCAACATGAATAGGAGGGCGGCTGTGGCGATGCGACCATGAATGACATTGATGGGCATAACACTATCCTCTAATTGTTAGGGTGACTGTCACCTGCGCAAATGACAGTCACAACAGTCACTCAATATCCTAGCCTGCGCAGCTGTTCTTCCCCCATGCCGAAATGGTGGCCGATCTCGTGTAGGACTGTACGGCGTACCTGGTCTTTGATCGCTTCCGGCGTGGGGTGGTAGTAGACCATCGGGTACATGAAAATCGTGATCCGATCCGGGGTGATCATGCCATAGTTTGTGGTGCGTTGTGTGAGCGGCACGCCCTCGTACAATCCGTATAGCGCGCCGCGCGGCCCCAGGTTTACAGACTGAGCCTGAGCCGGGCTGGGGCGGTACGCGACGGTCACCGCCACATTTTCCATCATCGCCACGATCTCGGCGGGCAGAAGCTCCAACGCTTCAGCCACCAATTCTTCAAACTCATCCAGGCTGCGCACAGGCGTCTGCATGGTATCCCGGTTGTCGCCTATTCGCGATAGTGAGCGCCCATGCTGGTCTTGTTGGCCCAGGCTGAGCGGGCGACGATGATCGCCGTACGAGCGGCATTGCGCAACCCGATCAGGCCGTCGGTGAGCTGGCTGCGCTGATAGAAGGCTTCGATTTCGCCTTCCAGGTGTTGCAGCTCGCTCAATGCCCGCGCCAGGCGCCAGTTATTCCGCACCAATCCCACATAATTCCACATGATGTGCTTGATGGAACTCATGTCCTGCAGGATCAGGGCCGGGTCGGGCGTGAATGCGCCTTCGTCTCGCCAGGGCGGAATATCGTCCACGGTGATGGTTGGCTTCGCCGGGATATGGGCGATGATAAAGTCTGCCGCCCGATTGCCCCACACCAGGCCTTCCAACAGCGATGTGCTGGCCAGGCGATTGGCGCCATGCACTCCGGTGCACGAAACTTCGCCAATGGCGTAGAGATGCTGCATGGTGCTGCGTCCCCATTCGTCCACCCACAGCCCGCCGCAGGCATAATGCGCTGCGGGCACCACCGGGACCAGCTCCTTTGTGATATCGACCCCGAAACTCAGACAGCTTTCGTAAATCGTGGGGAAGTGGTCGAGGATGGTTTCGCGGGGGATGTAGCTATGCAGGTCGAGATAGACATTATCCAGACCCTTGGTCAACATCTCCTGGTGGATGCTGCGCGCCACTACATCGCGCGGAGCCAGATCCTTCCATTGCGGCGCATACCGATCCATGAAGGGCGCGCCATCAGCGTTCACAAGACGAGCGCCCGCGCCGCGCACGGCTTCCGAGATCAGGAAATTCGGGGCATTGATCTGGTGGAAGGTGGTGGGGTGGAATTGCACGAATTCCATGTTGATGACTCTGGCTCCGGCGCGATATGCCATTGCCATGCCATCCCCGCGTGATCCGGGCGGATTGCTGGTGCGTAGGAAAATCTGGCCAAGACCACCTGTGGCCAGGATTGTCTCCCTGGCGACGCAGCGGATCACCTGGCCGCTTTCCTGTTCCAACAAATACGCGCCGACGCAAGAGCGGCGTTCGTAAATAGCCAGGCGGTTGAGCGAGTGGTGCGAGGGGGTGAGCAGATCGACGGCCGTGTACCCGGTCAGTAATTCGATCGATGGGTGCGCCGACACCGCTTCGATCAGGGCCAGTTCGATCGCTTTGCCCGTGGCGTCGGCCACGTGAATGATGCGCGGCTGCGAATGACCCCCTTCCAGCGCCAACGAAAGATCGCCCTGCTCGTCCCGGTCGAAATCCACGGGCGCGCGTTCCAATAGCATCTGCTTCAGGTAGACCGGCCCTTCTTCCGCCAGAATGGTCACGGCCTTGGGATTGCATAGCCCCGCCCCGGCCCGCATGATGTCCTCCACCAGCGCCTGCGGGGAATCCTCGATGCCGCGGAAAATGATGCCGCCCTGGGCGTAATAGGTGTTCGTTTCCCAAGGCGTCTCAGCACGGGTGACCATTGTCACCGTAATCCCGGCATCGGCCAGACGCAGCGCCGCGGTGCAACCGGCGATGCCGCTGCCCAGGATGAGCGCTTCGGTTTCGATCAGGTCAGACATGGCTCAACCGATCGCCAACATGCGTTCAACCGCACCGTAAGCGCGTACACGAATTTCTTCCGGCACCTCGATCACATATTGGTTATAAAGCAGGGAATCGCGGGTCATCTCCAGGGTGATCTGGTTCATGTGCGGGCAGCGTACCGTGCATAGGCGCAACATCTCTTTGTCCGGGTTGGCGGCGGCGATGTTGTCGCCCATCGAGCATTCGGTCAACAGCAGGTAATGCGGCGCCTGCATCTCCTCCACATAGCGGATCATGGCGTTCGTGCTGCCGGAAAAATCGGAAGCCTCCACGACTTCGGGGCTGCACTCCGGGTGGGCGAGCACCACCACGTCGGGATATTGCGCCCGCACGGCCTCGATATCCAGCACATTGAATTTCTCATGCACCTCGCAGCGCCCCTGCCAGCCGATCATCTGATAATCGACCGAGGTGTCGGCCAGCAGCGAGCCGTTGGGCAGCTTCACCGGATAAATGATGTGCTTGCCAGTATCTCGCGCCACATTCCCGGCCAGATATTCGTCCGGCAGGAAAATGACCGTATCCGTGCCGAGCGATTCGACGACCGCGGCGGCGTTGCTGGATGTGCAGCAAATATCGCTTTCCGCTTTGACGTCGGCATAGGTGTTGACATAAGTCACCACGGGCACGCCGGGGAAACGTTCCTTTAGCGCCCGCACATCCTCGGCAGTAATGCTGGCGGCCAACGAGCAGCCTGCTTTCTCCGACGGCAGTAAAACCGTGCGGGTTGGGTTGAGGATTTTGGCGGTCTCGGCCATGAAGCGCACGCCGCAAAAGACGATCACGTCCTTGTCGGTGCGGGCGGCTTTGCGGCTCAGGTCCAACGAATCGCCCACAAAATCGGGGATGGTGTGGAACAGGGCCGGTTCCATGTAATTGTGGCCCAGGATGACGGCATTGCGTTCAACCTTGAGCTGGTTGATCTCGTACGCGAGTTCGGCCTTGTATTGCAGCTCGAAATCAGGCGAGATAGCGCCCATCCTCGCTTTGAGGTCGGCGAAGATTTCGTCCACACTCATTTGGGTGTGGTCATGGGTGGTCAGGGTTTTAACAGGCATTGTTCTTTTGGGTGAATGATGGTTGCTGGAAATTGGGTTGGGTGGAGCCATCAGTCCGGGTGCAGTTCCAGACTGATGTCAAGGGCGATGACCGAATGTGTCAGCGCCCCGGACGAAATGAAATCGACGCCGGTCGCCGCGATATCGGCCACGGTGGCGAGCGAGACATTGCCGGAAGCCTCCAGCGGGACTCGTTCGGCCGTCAGCGCCACAGCCGCGCGCATCTCATCCAGGCTCATATTATCCAGCATAATGCGGTCAACGGACAGTTGCAAGGCTTCCTGTAGCCCGGCCAGGTCAGTGACCTCGACCTCGATCGCCCGTCCGCGGGCATCGCCCGCCCGCACTCGCTCCACCGCCGCCGTGATCCCGCCCACCGCCGCGATGTGATTATCTTTGATCAGCGCCATGTCATACAGCCCCCAGCGATGGTTCTGGCCGCCGCCCAGGCGCACAGCCCATTTATCGAGGGCGCGCAGATTCGGAGCAGTCTTGCGCGTGTCTAGAATGATCGCCTTTGTTCCCGCCACCGCATCGACCAGCCGGCGCGTGGCGGTGGCAATACCCGACATCCGTTGCATCAGGTTCAGGGCCAGCCGTTCGCCGCTGAGAATAGCCCGCCCCGATCCACGCATCTCCGCCAACCATTCCCCCGGCTTCACCCTGTCTCCGTCGGCAGCCAGATAGCGAAAACGACAGTCATCGTCGAGGTGCGAGAACACGCGCTCGGCCACAGCCAGCCCGGCCACAATGCCTTCCGCCTTCGCCAGAAAATGGCCTTCGTGCACGGCGTCGTCCGGGATCGTGTGCAGTGATGTCACATCGCCATCGCCGATATCTTCGAACAATGCCCGTAGGATGATGTCATCGACTTCAAAAGTTTGTTCGGGGGATAGCGGCCAGTCGTTCATGGTGTATCGTTCGCAAAGATAAGGAACGCCGGTTTCAGGTTGAACCCAAAACCGGCGCAGAGTCAGTTACTTGTGAGAGCTGTTGTCAGCCTGGCTGGTTTGGGTCATTCGCTTTGCGCATCGCCCGCCCAGCCGAACGGATAGCGCAGGTAAAGCGGTTGACCGACCTGATAGACGGCCTGTGCGACAGGCTCGGCGGAACTGGGCCGATAAACGTTGACCAGGTAGAGATTGCCATCCTGCCCGGAACCAGTGCGATAGGTGGTCTGGAAGCCGCCAATGCCGCCAGCCTTGATGCGCTCGCTGTTATCCAGCGTGAAATTGACGACGCCATCCGTGACGCCCTGGCTGAGATAACGGGCCAGGATCAGGTTTTCTCCGGATTCGAATCCGGCGCCGCTGATAATGACAGGGGTTCCGGCATCGGGTGAACGAGGTTGGGCAATGACGCTGGGTTGAGCTGGCTGCGTGATCGTGAACTTGCCGTCAATGGGACTGCCGCCGCCACGAATGGCGACATTGTAATCGCCCAACGCTTCGTCGTTCAGGCCGTACCAATGCACATCGGCGTAACCTTCGGCATCGGCGGTTGCGGGCAATTCCACGCGCCCGCCGCCGGGCGGCGTCACAAAAACGCGCAATTTCGTACCCGGATCGTAGCCAATCATGGGGATGTAGACGAATGTGCCGCGCGGTACGGTGGCGGGGAGTACACAGGCGGCCGAGCCATCGCTCGCAACATCAGGGCAGGTAGGTTTGGCGCTGGCATCCTCGGTCAGCGTCACGGCTTTGGGCGGAATCTCATCGGTGGTCGTTGTGGCCTCGGCAGTCGCACCAGGAGTGGGGGTAGCGACTACAACCGCCTGTTGCCCGGTGGATCGGCCCAGGTTGAGCATGTACGAGTCATAACGTTCGCTGAGAAATGTGTTATATCCGAAGAAGTCCACGGCGCTGGCAGGTACATTGATTCCGGGGAAATCGAACAAAGGGCCGCCCTGTGCGACGAGGACGTATTCGCCATCTTCGAGGGCAAAGGACTGTTCGAATGGCTGTTGCAATGCGCCGTTGCCGTTGACTTCCGAAGTCCATTGTTTCACCTGAAGCGCCTGGCCTTGTTCATCCAGGCGATACAACCCCATTTCGATCTCTGCGTCGGCCGGGAAGCCGCTGAGATTCAGAACGCTGCCCACCTCGGTTCTGACATCGTGAGGGAACACGAGCAGATGAGGACGGGTGGCTCCATCGATCTCCCAGGATAGATTGGCCTTCTGCCCGCCCGCAGAAGTGACATCAACGTTATACTCACCCACGCCTTCATCCGGGCTGCTGTACCAGCGGAAGGACGCCGCTCCCGAAGCGTTGGTGTCCAGATCCCAGGCGCTCTGCCGATCATTGGCCATCGTCACAACCAGATTCAGAGTCTGGTCGCCACCAAACCCAACCGCACATCCATACCACCAATCACCGATCTCGCCATCAGACGGCCAAAGCTGCAAGGCGGGTTCGGCGGCAAGCTCACAGGTCGGCAGCGATGCATCCGCAATATCCACACGAATACTTTCGGGCAGTTCGCCCTCGCCAGAAGCAGGTTGCGGCGCGATGCCCGGACCGCCTGCGGCTGTTGCTGGCGCCGACGTGCGAGCGATGTTCGCAGTCACCGTGAGGCGATCCATCTCGACCATGTCCAGGATCGCCGGGTCGTCGAGTTTCAATTCTGCTGGCGCCAACAGCATCAGGTAAGGGCCGGCCGGCAGGTCGCTGACGTCGAGTTCGATATCTGCGCGGCCCACATCATCGGCCTGCAAGGTGGTAGCGATCAGATAGGTTCCTTCAGCATAAGCGCCTTCGGCATCCGTAGCCGCGTCCAGGCGATAAAGGGCAAAGCGCGCCAGGCCATTGGCCGGCAGCCCGCCAACGCTGGCCCGAATAAGCGATGGATTATCTTCCAGTTGCTGGCTTAGGGCGATAAAAGGCTTCGTCGCTGCGATGACCGGTAAGGCAAGGCTCGTCGATTCGCCATTATAGTCAGCGGTCAGGATATAGTCGCCAGCGCTATCGGCAGCGGTGAGGCGCAGCGCCAGGGCGGCGACGCCTGTTCCGCCTTCATCGATGCTGGTCGAATGAAAGACCTGCTCGCCACCATTCGGACTGCTGAGCGTGAAGACGACCTCAGCGCCATCGGGAGCGCCGACAGCGCAAAAACTGTATTCGATGCCCTGTTCCAGCCCGGCGTCCGGCAGGGGGGCGCTCCGCAGTTCAAATCCCGTACTCGTTTCAAGACAGGCCGGGTCCAGTGCCACCTCTTCGGCTTCCATGCGCAGAGTATAGGGCACCGCGCCAGCAACCGGCGCTGGCGCGGAAGTCGGTTCGGTTGAGGCAGGGTCTTCTATAAGAGGGGTCGTCTCGGCCACAGAAACGGCGGGGGTCTCGTTCAGATCGGCGGGAACAATTTCACCATCGGTTTCGCCGCCGCAGGCCGCGAGAGTCAGCATCAATAGGGTGATGAGCAACAGATAGGCCACGGGGGAAATGTGCTTGGGGTTGAGCATAAGGCCTCCTCAAAGATGACGGCGTTCTACCAATTATGCGATTAGAGCGGCAAGATGTCGCTCACCGGTTGGGGGGAATGACGAATCGTGCAAGAGGGCTTTGGAGTCAGGGGGATTTGCATGTCAGGCAAGCATATCACAAATTGCTGTGATTGTCGGATTCAACAGGAAAGAAAATGCGGTTAGCCGTTGGCGACATCGATGTAATCCTGGATCTGGCGGATGTCGGACTCCAGATCGGGGCGCTGAGCGAGCAATTCGGCCAAATCGGCGTAGGCCATGCCAAAATAGGTGCTGCGTGTGATCACGTCGGGGATGGTCAGAGTGAGGTTGACGGCTTCATCGTAGGCCGTATATGCGGCGTCGATCTGGCTGGCGGCAAGCAGCAGCAAGGCCTCGTTGAAAGCGATGTCCGGCTGATCCGGCGCCAATCGCCGGGCTTCGGCGGCAGCGCGTATGGCGGTATCGAAGTCGCCCGTGCGAAAGGCTGCCCAGGCCATGTTGTTGTAGACATAAACATCGCCGCGGCCCAGGCTTTCGGCCTGCTGAAAATCGGCCAGTGCGCCTTCCGGGCCGCCATGACTGAGCTGGTAATAACCCCGGCTGGTGTAGATGTCGGCCAGTGCAGCCTGGTCGGCGGGAGCGCTGCTGCCGCTCAGTAAGCGAATGCTGTTTTCGTACGACGCGATAGCGGCATCGGGCAGTTCCTGCTGGGCGGCGACTTCGGCCAATGCGAAATGCAATTGCCAGGCGTCCGGGGTGGAACGGAGCGCCGCCCGCAGGATGTTATTGGCGCCTTCGATATCGCCAAGCTGTGTGAGGGCGGCGGCATAACCAACTGCTGCGGCAGGGTCGTCGGGCTGCAGGCGCAATGCCTCGCCGAAATAGTCGCGGGCTGCCTGCCAATTGCCCTGCGCCGCTCCGGCAATGTAGCCGAGTTGCCAGTTGATGGCCGAGGCGAATCGATCCATATCCGCCCGGCGATCTAACGGCGTTTGCCGGGGCAGAGCCTGCCGGGCGCGCTGCAATGGGGCGAGGGCTTTATCATAATCGCCATTCCAGAAAAAACTCTCGCCGATTATCCAGGATTGCAGATAGTCCAGGGGATTTGGCAAACCCTGCGGCGCATAAACTTCATAGGTGATCGGATTGGCGGCCGGGATCAGCACGGCGCCCCCCTGTTCCGCCGCGGCCAGGGGAGGCGGAGGCGGCGCGGCGGGCGCCAGTTCGACGACGGCATCAACATTGCTGCCATCATAGCGCCCGGTGACCAGGATGCTGGGTGAATAATTGTCCAGGATTTCGGGAATAGCGATGTCGCGCGGCGCTCGCGGCAGCGTTTCGACACGATAGAGGGCGTCGCCGGAGGGTTGTTGTCGCAGGTTGTTCGCCAAGGTGCCGCCAATCGGCGAGGGGTCGCCATCGTCTCTCAAGAAAGGCGCAACCACCACCAGGAATTCCCCCTGTTGTTCCGGCACAAACAGGGAACCGCCAAGAGGCGATGGAATGCCAGACAGACCAAACCAGACCAGGATTAGCCCCGCAATAACGAGCAGAGCGATGACTGGTATGCCCAGAAATAACAGGCGCTTCTGGCGAGGAGTTCGGCGCCAGTATGTGGTGAATGTTTCAGCGTTCAAAGTTTTGGCTCAAGATGCGCCAGAATGTTTGGCAGCTAACGGCTGATTGTAACAGCCCTCGCCCATGGCGACAACAACAGGTTTTCTGTTGGGTGTGATTCAGATTTTTGCATGGGCTGAAGATAGGTGACGTTTGAAGCGAGCCCTGCCGATTGGCATTCTTCGCCAGGGGTGATTGGCGGCGGGTCGCCAAGGCTGTGTGGGAGTGG
>JAGFJG010000097.1 GCA_024102915.1 Caldilineales bacterium | reverse complement strand
GAGGAAGCGAATGAAGTCGCTATTGGAGTCAGTGTCGAAGCCTTCTGCGATGTTTGCCATAACCGAGGTTGCCGCACCGCAGATTTGATCACGAAGTCTGAAGTCTCGCGCAAACTCTTGAGTTGTTGCGATTTCATAGACCGCATTCGTAAGCTCACGTCCTTTCTGCCAGGCCTTGATATCCTCAAACCGCTCGATTGCAGCCATAATCGCCTCCTCGACAACATCGAACTTTGCACGTCGAACTTCGAACGAAAGAAAAACGCCTCGCCCTTTGGCAGGGACGAAGCGTCGAAACGTTCCGCGGTACCACCCTGGTTCCCCGCAATGCGGGGCGCTTTGGCCGACAGTATTAACGATTAATCATCAATAATTAATGATTAACACAATCGGCTGTCAGAATAACGGTTGACTTCCGGGTTCGACTACTAGAGTGTCCGTCTACGGACGCCCATTCCCCGAACCGGCTCGGGAGGGAACTTCGGCGGGATTCGGCACAGCCGGGCTTTCAGCCTGTGACCCGACCTCTCTGGGTGAATCCACCCGCTTACTTTCCTCTGTCATCGCTTTAGGAGGGGTGTGTGAGGTTGTGTGGGTATTATGGCGACGGGGTGGGCGCTTGTCAAATAGTTGCGGCGGCAGGCGTTTTCATTGCTCAAACAGCACCGTACTCTGCCTGCGCCGGTTCACCGTCAATTGCGTCACATCCGGGCGGGAATAGTGGCCGGCAGGGTCGAGCATTTGCCGTTCCTCGCGCACACGGCGATGGTCGATGGCGGCGACGACGACAGTCTCCATCCCCACCTGCGGCTCGATCACCCACTGCCCATCCGGCCCGGCCAGACAGGAACCGCCATTCGCCAGGAACGCGCCCAGGTCGGATGGCGGTTCACCGCCGTCGGCCAGAATCTGGTCGAGGTGGGGCGTGGCGGGCGGGAAATCGCTGAGGCGCATCAGGCCGGAAACCGAGAGCACATAGGAGCGCGCTTCTACGGCAATGAAGCGGGTGATGTCCTGCGTGTTGCGCAGATTGCCCGGCCAAATCGCCACGTGCAGGTCTTCTCCCTGCCCGTAAAGCGCCGCCCGCGGCAGCGGCATCCAATTCTCCCAGCAATTCAGGCCGCCCATTGTGAACGGGCCGAGCGGGAAAACGCGCAATCCGTAGCCGTCGCCGGGCGACCACACCAGCCGTTCTTCGTGCGTGGGCACCAGCTTGCGATGGACGTTGGCGATCTGGCCCTGGTTGTCGATGTAAACCAGCGAGCAGTACAGGCTGTGCCCGCCCCGATCCGCCGCCCGTTCGATACAGCCGAGCACGACCGCCATTTCGCTGCGAGCGGCCAGCGCGCGCACCTCGTCCAGATGCCCACGCTCGATACGCACCGCCTGATCCATGTAGTGCGCGTAGATTTCTTTTTGCGTGGGATGATTGAAACGAGCGCCGTCGGTCCGCTCCACCCAAAAGGGGTAACCCGGCACAATGGCCTCGCCAAACGCCAGCAATTGGCAACCCTGGGCGGCAGCCTCAGCCATGCGCTGCAAGACTTTTGCCAGCGTCGCCGCCCGGTCCAGCCAAACAGGGGCGATTTGGGCTAGCCCGATGGTCAGGGTTTCATCAGAGGGTTGGGGACGCGTCATGGTTGGGTTTCCCCGACCAGATTCGCCACCGACGCTGCCAGGATGCCCGTGGGCTTGCCGTCGAGGCTGATCTGATTCGCCTCTTCCCAATACGCGGCGATGCCTTGCGGCCCGCGGTTGTCATGCCAGCGCACCAGGGCGTCGCGCTCACTGACGAAATCGTAAAACGGCACGGCGAACCCGCACGAAGTCTGCACCAGATCGACATTCATGCGGATGCATTGCCGCGCGCCTGTGAAGTCGGGAAATAGTGCGACCAGTTCCGGCCATTCTTCGTCGAGTCGGTGGTACGCCACGGCAGCGCCATAAAGCCGCAGAATCAACGGCTCCCGGTCGAACGAACAGAACATGATCGTCATGCGGTCGCTTTCGGCCAGATGCGCGGCGGTCTCGTTGCCGCTGCCGGTAAGGTTCAGCCAGACGACTGTGTTGGCATCGACCAGGCGCAGGCTGTCCATGCCCTTGGGCGAGAGGTTGATCCGGCCTGCGGGCGCGGCTGTGGCGACGAAAAAGAGTTTCTGTTTCTCGATGAAAGTCTGGATTTTGTCGGTGATTTCGGCATAGTGGTCAGCCATGATTTTCTCCTTTGTAATACAAATCTCGGTTCAATTCTCCCACGCCGCGTTCTGGAGCACAACCCGATAGCCGTCGGCATCCTCGAACGTGACGCCCCGCACGTCCCAATAGGGATTGAACGAGCGCACGGGCATGTACCCCAAAGCTTTCATGCGCTCGATAGCCGCGCGCCATTCCGCTTCATCCGGCAAGTAAAAGACCAGCAGATTATCCTCCGTGGGAGCCCGGCCCGCTGCATGGCTCCGTTGGCGGGTGAATTCCAGATGGTACGGCCAGCCCGCATGTCCGAGCATGATCCCGTCGAAACCGTCGTGGTCGGTGAAAGAGCCGATCACCTCGAAGCCAAGCCCATCCACGTAAAATCGTTTGATCTCGTCCATGTGATCGGTGGGGCGCGCGACCCGCATGTGCGCTTTCATTATCCACTCCTGCGATTGAAATCGAATCGACCGGCTCGCAATTTTCCAGCCTGCGATCAGCAATCTATACTAACCTGACATCGGCTTTCAAACCAACCCCGCCGTTGCAACTTTACCCAACCCCAGCCTATGATTATCGGCATCGACGCATCCCGCGCCTTGCGTGCTCAGCGTACCGGCACTGAACGATACAGCCTGGAATTGATCAACGCGCTGCTCGATCTCGCCAGCGCGCACACGATCCGGCTGTACGTACCCAAACGCCCCAAAGTCTCGCCCTTCCGTCCCCAGGCCGAGATGGTGGAACTGCCGGGCGAGCGGCTGTGGACGCACACAAGACTTGGCCCGTATGCGCGCCGCCATCCCCCCGACGTCCTTTTCGTCCCCGCTCACGTGCTCCCATTGGCCGGGCCGCCGCGCACGGTCGTCACCGTCCACGACCTGGGCTACGAGCATTTCCCGCAGGCGCACCCCTGGCGACAGCGCCAGTATCTGCGTTGGAGCACGCGCCGCCACGCCCGCGTCGCCACACAGATCATCGCCGATTCGCGGGCGACGAAGGACGATCTGATCTCGCTCTACCACGCCGACCCCGACCGCATTCACGTGGTCTATCCCAGCCCCGACCCCGACCTGCACCCAGAAACCGATCCCGCCCGCATCGCCTATGTGCGCAACAGCTATGGCATCCCGCCGAACGCTGAGTACTTGCTCCACATCGGCACATTGCAGCCCCGCAAAAACCTGGCGCGGCTGATCGACGCGTTCGCCCGCGTTCGAAAGGAATTGCCCGACCGCAAATTGCATCTCGTGCTGGCGGGCAGCCCAGGCTACGGCAGCCAGAGCCTGTACGACCAGGCGAAGGCGATGGGGTTGCAAGATCACGTGCGTTTCACCGGCTTCGCCCGCGTGCACGACATCCCCTCCCTTTACGCTGGAGCTGCGTGCTATGTATTTCCATCGCTGGCCGAGGGCTTTGGCTTTCCCGCCCTGGAAGCGCAGATTTGCGGCGTGCCGCTGGCCTGCTCGTCCGCCTCGTCTCTGCCTGAGGTGGCCGGCGACGGCGCTTTATACTTCGACCCGACCGATGTCACAGACATGACGAAGTCCATCGTTCGCTTGCTGGTCGAGCCAGAATTGTGTTCGGAACTAGTCGCCAAAGGCCGGGATAACGTGGTTCGTTTTCCGTGGGCGCAGACTGCGCGCCAGACCATGCAAGTGCTTGAGATGGCGGCACGCGCATGATAGAATTCACCCCATGACTATCAATCTGCATCCCACCGCTTTCTTCGACCTCACCGACTACGAGCATGCCGACCTGTTCGCCGACATCGAATTCGTCTGGCAGGCGCTGAATCGCATCAAGCCTTACCTGGCTGAGCGTATTGGCGGAGTCGGGAAAAAGATCGAGGGAGAGATCATGGAGGGGGCGTTTCTCGGCGGCGGGGACATCGTAATCGGGCCGGGTACGGTGGTGGAGCCAGGCGCGTACATCCAGGGGCCGACCATCATCGGCGCGGGCTGCGAAATCCGTCATGGCGCGTACGTGCGTGGGCAGGCCGTCATCGGCGATGGCTGCGTGGTGGGCAATGCCAGCGAAGTCAAAAACAGCATCATGCTGCCGGGCGCGCACTGCCCGCATTTTAACTACGTAGGCGACAGCATTCTGGGGCGTCGCGTTAATCTGGGCGCTGGCACCAAGCTCTCGAATCTGGCCGTGAACAGCGTCAAAGACCCGGCCACCGGCAAACGCCCCACCATTCAGCTTTCCATCGACGGCGAACTATACGACACCGGACTGGCCAAGATGGGCGCTATCCTCGGCGACGATGCTCAGACCGGCTGCAACAGCGTGCTGAATCCGGGCGTGCTGGTGGGACCCCGCACGCTGATATATCCCAATGCTTCTTTGTCGAAAGGTTATTATCCGGGAGATTCCATCGTCAAATTGCGTCAAACTCAAAAGATTATTCCACGTCGATAAGCGTTCAGGCATCGTGTCTTCCGCCCCGCCGCTACTGACGTTACGCCAGGTCAACGCCGATACATTACCCGCTCTGCAAGAGTTGTACGATTCCAGCCCGAGTTACTTTATCAAGCACAGCGGGGCGACTGCTCGACCGGAACAGGCGGCCATCGACTATCAGTTCGTCCTGGAACGCGGCGACCGGGTATTGCTGGGGCTGTGGTGGGAGAGGGAAAGCCTGGTGGGGTGCTTCGATCTGCGCTTCGATCATCCCTCGCCCGGCGTCGTCTGGTTTGGGGCGCTGATCCTCAGCGATGAAATCAAAGAGGAGCGCGCTGACATCGAGCGCTGGGCCGTCCGCATTCTGGAAGAATATCTTCGCATCGGCACGGACTCGCGCGAAATCCGGCTGGCCCTGCTGCTCAGCGACCGGGAACGAGTGCGATTCTGGACGGCGATGGGGTTCACGTCAACGCCAGAGGGTTTGCGCCAACCCATCGCCGGTAAGCAACAGCGTTTCGTCATCTACAGCAAGCCGATTGTGCGGGCGGAGTCGCAGTCGTGAAGCTGGCATTGAATTATTCGCGCATGGCGGCGGAGATGGTGCGATCCGGTCAAATCGACATCGACCGGTGGAAGTGTCCGCCCTGGCCGGAAATGATCGCCGAAGCCAGCGTCACGAGACCGGTCTGCGTGCATTTCTCGCTGGATGTGGGCGCGGGCATCGGCGACGCCATCGACGGCGGAACCAAACAGCCCGCCGATTGGTCTGAGATCGAACGGATCATGCAGGCGACCGATACGCAATTCGTCAATCTCCATCTCTCGCCCAAACAAAGGAACTACCCTGCCTTTGGCGATCCACTCGACCCGGAACTTGTCGAACTCGTGCGAGCCAATCTGCTTTTCGATGTTCAGGCCGTGGCGGCGCGTCTTGGCCCCGAACACATCATCTTGGAAAACGACAACGCCAATGGTCCCAGCAAATTGCTCGCCGCCGTACTGCCCGCTACCATCACCGAAATCGTGGAGAACACGGGCTGCGGTTTTCTCTTTGATATCTCACATGCGCGCCTGGCGGCCTATCATCTGGGATTGGACGCTGTAGACTACATCGACCAATTGCCGCTGGCCGCGACCGGGGAATTGCACGTCACCGGCATCCAGACGATAGACGAGAGCTGGGCCGAACGCTTGCGACAGTATGGCCTGACCGACGAGCAAATCAGGCGCTACGCCGGACGCTGGCAGGATCACACCCCGCTCACACAGGCGGACTGGGATTTTCTGGCATGGAGCAAAACCCAGTTGCGGGCCGGGCGCTGGGGCGAGCCGCAACTCTGCGCCGTGGAAATCGGAGGCGAGGGGCCGTTCTGGCAGGCGACGTTCGATCCCCTCGCAATGTCGGAGCAAATTCCCCGTCTGGCATCGCTATTGCGGAGTTAGGGCGGCGTGATCCCATCACTTGTGCACACCCTGCTTTTGGCCGCACTCGCATTCGCCCTATTGCTTTCGGATCACCGATCGCCTCGCCAGGAAACGCCGTCGCAAAATCTCTTCCTGCCTCTTCAGACGCACAGCGCCCCCACCAACGCTACATCTCACGCCCTTATCTCCGCCTTTGTCCCCGACGGTCTGGCGGCCAATGATGTGGATGAAGCGGTCGCCATCCAGAACGTGGGCCGCGCCTGGATGTCTTTGGCCGGTTGGCAGCTTTCCGATGGCGAGGGCAAAGTCGTTCTGCCAGGGATAAGCATGGGGCCGGGTGAGACAATCTGGTGTGCACAGCAAGCCGCCGCCTTTGTTCAGGTTTGGGCGATGGCTGCGGATTGCGAATATGGCAAGGATACCGATCCGGACATCCCCAATGCCGAGGGATCGATGCCGCGGCTGGCGAATAACGGCGACGAAGTGCAACTACTCGATCCGGCAGGCTATCCGGCTGATGCTGTCGTTTACGGCAGCGGCGATGTTGGCATCGAGGGTTGGCAGGGTGACGCGGTGCAATACTATCAAAGCGCTAACCGTTTCTCTCGCAGCGGGCAGGTGTTTTACCGGCTGTTCGAGCCGCACTCCGCGCTGCCTCTGGCCGACACCGACGCCCAAAGCGATTGGGCGCAGGGCAACCCAGATCCCGCCCGAGGCCGCCGCGCCGCATATCCCGGCTGGGATCTGGCGCAGTTCAGCCAGGCCGCACACTTCGCCTGGCCGACGACCAGCCCGCCGCCAGCCCGCCTGCTCATCGCCCCAGACAACACCTTCGCAGCGATTCAGGAGCTCTTCGCCTCCGCCCGGAACCAGATCGTGATCGAGGCCTACGAGTTCGACCATCCCATGCTGGTGGACGCCCTCGTCGATCGGGCCAGAGATGGCGTCGAGGTCAGGCTGCTGATCGAGGGCGCGCCAGTGGCGGGGTTGACGGATGACACGCGCTGGGCGGCCCAGCAGATCGTCGAAGCAGGCGGCGATGTGCGATTTATGGTGAATGATGTCGGCGATGCCAGCGACCGCTATCCTTACGTCCACGCCAAATTCGCCGTCGTCGATGGACACACAACCCTGATCAGCACCGAGAACTTCGGCCTCACCAGCATGCCCGCCGATGCCGCCGATGGCGATACCCTGGGTCGCCGCGGCTATGCCATCCTCATCACTGACCGAGCGGTGGCAGAGGCAGCCTTTGCTGTTTTCGCCGCCGACAGCGACCCCGCCCACTCCGACATCTTCGCCTGGCAAAGAGACCATCCGAACTACGGCCTTCCTCCGACCGATTACCAGCCCCCGACGCCATCCGACCAGTCGGGCTATCCCGTGCGCTATCCCCTCCCAGCCGAGATCGGCGATGCTGTCGAGGCCTACTTATTCACATCGCCCGAATCCAGCCTCACCCCCGGCCCACTTTTAGAATTGATTGACCAGGCCGGCCCTGGCGATGTCATTCTCAGCCAGCAGCTTTACGAGGAGCCATTTTGGGGCTCTGCGGACGGCTCGCCCGCCCTCGACCCCAATCCCCGTCTGGAAGCGGTGATTGCCGCCGCCCGCCGCGGGGCGACGGTCAGACTTCTCCTCGACGGCTATTTCGATCTCGACGCTGACACTCGCAGCAATTCGGCCACAATCGATTATGTCAACAACCTTGCGGCAACCGAGGGCATCGATCTCCAGGCCCGGCTGGGCAATCCCACCGGCGCCGGCATCCACGCCAAACTACACTTGCTGCGCCTGGGCGATGATGACTGGTCGGTCGTGAGTTCGATCAACGGAGGCGAGGTGAGCAACAAGCTCAATCGAGAGGTCGCCCTCGCCCTGCGCTCGGCCCAAGGCTATGACTACTTCGCAACCGTATTCTGGCAGGATTGGACACAGCCAAATCCTGACTTATCCACAGTTATCCCCACTTTTCCCCAAAAATAGCGGCTTTATCCACAGATCGATGTTGGTTGGGGACAAGTGCCCACCTCGCCCCCAACCAACATCCTAGCGGTATAAACGTAACTTCACCCGCTCCACTTTCGCCCGTAGTTCGCCATCATCGGCCAGATTACCTTCGATCTTGTTGTGGCCGTGCATGGCGGTGGTGTGATCTCTCCCGCCCAGATATTCGCCGATCTGCGGGAAAGACATCTGCGACAATTCGCGCATCAAATACATCGCCACCTGCCGGGGCACGACCACGCGCTTGATCCGGCGCGCCCCCAATAGCTCTGCGGGCGAAATGCGATATTCATCCGACACGGCTTGCAGGATGGCGGCGGGGTCCTTGTCCAGATATTCGTTGTGGTCGCCCAGGATTTCGCGCACGAGGTGTGCATCGGGTGCGCGGCCATTGTGATAGGCATAGGCGGTGACCCGCGTCAGCGCGCCCTGGAGTTCACGCACATTGGACTGAAATCGCTCGGCGATGTAGCGCAAGGTTTCGTCCGGGATCACCCGGCCCATCTCGTAAGCTTTCGCCTGTAAGATGGCCATACGATGTTCCAGATCGGGCGGCTGCATATCAGCCACAAGACCGCCGCCAAACCGGGACTGCAATCGCTCTTCGAGATTGCTGAGCAGGTTGGGGGGACGATCACTGGCCAGGACGATCTGCTTGCGGGCGGCGTACAGGCTGTTGAACGTGTTGAACACTTCGGTCTGTGTGCCCGGCCTGCCCTCGATAAACTGGATGTCATCGATCAGCAGCACATCCACCTCGCGATACGTCTGCCGAAACGCCACGTTGGATTTGGTGCGGATTGCTTCCACCAGATCGTTCGTAAAGGTTTCGGAGGTGACATAGCGCACAGCAAAGCCGGCGTTCGCCGCGTGATTGCCGATAGCGTGAAGCAAATGCGTTTTGCCCAAACCAACGCCGCCATACAGGAACAAGGGATTGTAATGGTTGCCGGGGTCCTGACAAACAGCCTGGGCAGCGGCATGCGCCAGTCGGTTCCCCTCGCCCTCGATAAAATTATCGAAGGTCATCGTACGGATCAGGCCTGGAGCCACACCCATGGCCGACGACGAACGATGATTGTCAGAGGGCGTCTGTTCGTTTTGCAGCAGCGGTGATCGGATCGCATCGGGCATGGCGGGCTGGACTGTTTCAGGCCGCACCACGAATTGCACATCAACGCTTTGTCCGGCAATACGCTGCAACCGTTGCTTGATCATGCTCTTCATGCGCGTGGCCAGCATATCCTGGGCAAACGCGCTGCGAACGGCGATCAGGAAACACCCATCTTCAAAGGCGACGACGCTGGTATCACGCAACCAATTATCATAGACTGGGCGATGCAAAGTCAGTTGCAGTTCACCCAAGACTGCTTGCCAAATAGCATCGGGCGTCATAAGGTTGTCTATGGAGGCCACACCTGGCCTCAGGGATGAAGGGGGAAGGGGATAGTTCGATTCAAGGAGCCGCATTGGCGAGGGGGAAGGCAATAGAGCCCCAGCGTCAGTCAAAATGCGCGCGGCCACACTGTCACTGACGGAGCTCGATTGATTATGGCGCTTTGACCGGAAACCTGAGAAACTCTGTTTGCTGAATAACGGGCATCGTGGGGGAAACAGATGGGCTGCCGATGCTCGGCGACACCCCGATTCATGTCCGGTCAACTGGAGTCGATAATATCAAACGCGCGGCTGTCGGTCAACGAAATCACCTCGCCAGAACAGTCTGACCTTTCACCTGTTATAGTCAAGCACAAACCCCGTGCAAGACCGCGCGCGGCTAACAATTTTCGCTATGTAGTGGATGGATTGAGGAGGGGTACAACATAGCGGCGACATAACCCTGTCCGCATCGGCCAGTACTTTTAAGGTCTACTTATTCTGTGTTATGAAACCTTTAAGGTTGAATTTTCGCGTCAATTCGCGTGCGTCGCACCTCGACGTTAACCGGGAGATCGCTGTCGCTGCGCCTCGAACAGGATAACGCTGGCCGCCACCGCCACGTTCAACGACTCGACGCCGGATAACATCGGTATACGCACCATCTGCACAAAATCCAGGCCACGCGATGCGCTCAGCCCCGCCGCCTCGCCGCCGACAATCAGCAGCGAAGGAATCGTCCAGTCGATATCGGTGTATTTCACTGAAGCGCGGGCGTCCGCGGCTACGCATTGAATCTCACCCAGCCTGGCGAGTATCCCTGACAGCGCACCAGCCTGACGGATGGCCATCCGGTAATGCGCGCCCATTCCGGCCCGCATCACCTTCGGCGCCCATATATCCGTCACCCCCGGCAGCGTCCAGATCGCATCCACGCCAACAGCGGCGGCGGTTCGCACCAGCGTCCCAAGATTTCCGGGGTCGCGCACGCCATCTACCGCCAGACTGAGCCCGGTATCACCGATCGGCAATTCGGGCTGCGGCGACACCGCCACGATGCCTTGCGCTGTGACTGTGTCGCTGAGTTGCGCAAACAGCGCGGCATCCAGACTAAAGATTTCGGCGTCCGTGCGCCCCAACTTTGTCAGAAGACTTTGCAGACGAGTTTGCTGTTCTTGCTCAAAAAAGACAAGCGCCGGTGGGTAACCGGCGCTGATGCTGTCTTCTATGAGGCGGGCTCCTTCCAGAAGAAGCCCTTGTTGCTTTATCCGTCCTCGCCGGGTTTGCAGCAAGCGAGCGGCTTTGAAGCGAGGGTTGGCGGAACTACTGATATGGACGAAGTCCATCCTCAATTCAGTGAAGCTTTGGACACTTCCACCACGGCGGCGAACGCCTGCGGCTCGCTGACGGCGAGGTCGGCCAGGACTTTGCGGTCGAGCCGTACGTCCGCCTTCTTTAAGCCATCCATGAAGCGGCTGTAGTTCATGCCGTGGATGCGGCTGGCCGCATTGATGCGCGTAATCCACAGGCGCCTGAATTCGCGCTTGCGGCGGCGGCGATCACGGAAGGCATAAAGCTGGGCATGGATCAGGGACTCGTTGGCAGTCCTGAACAGGCGATGACGCGCCCCAAAATGCCCCTTGGTCAATTTCAAAACTTTCTTATGTCGTGCTCGGGCGGTAACGCCTCGTTTTACGCGGGCCATTGGTAACCTCGTAAATCCTTATTTTTGTTTCTTGAGATAGGGCGCCAAACGCTGGATCTGCTTCTGATGGCTGGCGTTTTCATCGGTCAGCAATTTATCGAAGAGCCGCTTGCTGCGCTTCGGCGTGCGTCGCTTGAGGTGGCCTTTGCCCTGCCTGATGCGACGCAATTTGCCGTTGGCGGAATAGCGAAACCGTTTGGAAGCGCCCTTGTAGGTTTTGATTTTCGGCATGATGAAACAATTACTCCTTACAAACAAATGGCGCTCCTCCTGAGAGCAGCGACCATTGGTAAACTGGCCTGCGAGGTGCGGCCCCCCCTGTTAGCTTTTGCGCAGAGGGGCCATGATCATGAGAAGACTTCTGCCTTCCATATCGGGTTTGACTTCGACTTCGCCAACATCAGATAAGCGCTCAGCGAATTCCGACAGAATCGCGGCGGCAACTTCCGGATGATAAATCTCACGTCCTCGGAAACGCACACGCACCTTGACTTTGGCGCCGCTTTCCAGGAACTTCCGAGCATGACGAATTCGCACCTCGGTATCATGATCCCCGGTCTTCGGCCTCAGCCGCACTTCCTTGACTTCGATGACTTTCTGAGCCTTGCGCGCCTGCCGATCTCTTTTGGCCTGCTCGTACTGATATTTACCGAAATCCATCAAACGACAGACAGGCGGCTTGGCGTTTGGCGCTACCTCGACAAGGTCAAGTTCGGCCTGTTCCGCCAAAACCAGGGCTTCGGGCACCGACATGATGCCGAGCTGTTTGCCCTCTTCGTCAATCACACGGATTTCCGGCGCACGGATCCGCTGATTAACGCGCACATTGGCTGTCGATGATTCTATTGATGTTGAACTTCTTCTGGCTATTGGATACCTCGCTTTTGGGTTCGAAGCGGCATGACCCGTTTATGATCGAACTTCTCGACCAGTAATCATGCTTGCGACCGCCGAGAATACCATAGGGGCGGGATAGGCGTCAAGTTGGGGTGAAGTTTTCGCGTCGTCCCTGGCGATCAGATGGCGATACGTTGGGCGATGGCGTCCTCGGCGAGGGTAATGAAATCAGCGATCGACATCGTCCCGCGGCGCTCGCCATTGCGCAGACGCACATTCACGGTTTGGTCTTCCATTTCGCGACCGCCCAGGACCAGCATGTAGGGGATTTTCTGCAATTGGGCGTTGCGGATCTTGGCGTTCATGCGATCGTTGCTGTCGTCAACCTCGACGCGCAGGCCGGCC
This sequence comes from Caldilineales bacterium, assembly GCA_024102915.1. Classification (GTDB taxonomy): domain Bacteria; phylum Chloroflexota; class Anaerolineae; order J102; family J102; genus JAGFJG01. Next base: position 92,999 of record JAGFJG010000097.1, on the reverse strand, counting down.
CGGTTCAACGTCCTCGCCACCTCAGAGGCATACTCGTTTTGTTCTTCGGTGATCGGGATCACCTCAACCTGCACCGGCGTCAGCCACACAGGGAAATTGCCGCCATAGTGCTCGATCAAAACGCCGAAGAAACGCTCGATGCTGCCCATCAAAGCCCGATGGATCATATAGGGTCGGTGCGATGCGCCATCCGCCCCCACATACGCCAGGTCGAAACGCTCCGGCAAATTGAAGTCGAACTGGATCGTGCTCAACTGCCAAGGTCGGTCGAGAGCGTCCTCGACGTAGATGTCGATCTTCGGCCCGTAAAATGCGCCGTCGCCTTCGTGAATGTCGAAAGGCAATCCGCTTCGATCGAGCGCGGCCAACAACGCCGCCTCGGACGCATCCCACATATCCTCTTCACCCACGCGTTTTTCGGGCCGCGTGCTGAGGTAAAGCTTGAAACGCTCGAATCCGAAATCGCGCAGCAGGCCAATGCTGAAATCGAGGACTTTGTCGATCTCGAAGGGCATCTGCTCAGGCGCACAGAAAAGATGCGCGTCATCCTGCGTGAACCCGCGCACCCGTGTCATCCCGTGCAGCGTGCCCGACCTCTCGAACCGGTACACTGTCCCCCACTCGGCCAGCCGCATGGGCAGATCCCGATAGCTGCGCACATTGCTCTTGTAGATATGCACATGGAAGGGGCAGTTCATCGGCTTGAGATAGTATTCCTGGCCCTCGATGTCGATGGGCGAATACATCGAATCCTTGTAGAACCCGAGATGCCCGCTCGTCTCCCACAGCACCGAGCGCCCGATGTGCGGCGTGTACACGAAATCGTAACCGCCTTCCAGGTGCATCTTCTTGGAATGCTCCTCCGCCAGATGCCGCATGAGCCCGCCCTTGGGGTGCCAGAGGATGAGGCCGCCGCCCACCATTTCGTGGTTGGTGCTGAACAGGTCCAGGTCCTTCCCCACGCGTCGGTGATCACGCAGCTTGGCTTCTTCCAGCCGGTCGAGATAGGCCTTCAGCTCTTTCTTGTTCTTCCAGGCCGTGCCGTAAATACGCTGCAACATCGGCCGGTTTTCGTCGCCGCGCCAATATGCGCCAGCCACATTGAGCAGCTTGAACCCGTCCGGCGGGATCTGGCCCGTATGCTCGACGTGCGGGCCGCGGCACAGGTCTTCGAACGTATCCTGCGTGTATGTCGAAATCTCGACAGCGCCCTCGACCTTCTCGCCGTACTCGTCCACACCACCGGAGGCGAGGCCGTCGATCAATTCCAATTTATAAGGTTGGTCGGCGAAGAGGGCGCGTGCTTCGGTCGCGCTGACAATCCGCTTGGTGAATGGAAAGCGACCGGCGATGATCTGGCGCATGCGCGTCTCGATCGCCTCCAAATCTTCTGGCGAAAAGCTGCGGAGCGAACCGCCGTCCACCCGGCCCAGATCGAAGTCGTAATAAAAACCATCTTTGATGGGTGGGCCGATGCTGATCTTGGCGTCGGGGAAGCGTTCGAGCACAGCCTGGGCCATCACGTGGGCGGCGGAGTGCCTCAGCTTGTAATAATCGTCGTATTGTTGGCCATTGGCCTTTACTGGTGCGGACATCGGAAAATGCCTCCAAAAAATAAACCCGCCATCCATTGGGACGCGGGAGTGTGCGTGGTTCCACCCAATTTGAAACGCATGTCGCCATGCGTCATCATCTCTGGGGACCGGTAACGGGGTCTGCCGGGAGAAGATATTGGACGCCGTCAGGGCATCGTTCCCCTCTCCGCTCACGGGTGGTTTTCGCAGGTCTTGGGCTGTAGAGGCTTTCAGCCGTTGACCTCTACTCTCTGCTGCCGAGACGCCTGTTACTCTTCCCGCTCAACGCGTTGTGTATGTGGAATATGGTGGGCGGTACAAGACTTGAACTTGTGGCCTCCACGATGTCAACGTGGCGCTCTAGCCAACTGAGCTAACCGCCCTCAACCCTGGCATTATATCCAACCGCCAATCGTGGCGCAAACTGTAGTTTGGATGAATGCGCCTCACCCCGGCCTGAGCGCTGATCCCATCGTTTTTGTCTCGCCTAAATTTACGCACAGGCGTTCTAATTTCGGCTGTCGTGATAGCGTGCTTTGGCCGAGATTATGGTATAATCGTCAGGTTATGCAAACGACTGCCGATGCTATCACCAAGCCCCCTGGCGTCATCGATTCCTTGCAGCGCGGGTTCCTTCTGATCAACCGTCATTTGTGGCTGTTGTTGATCCCGCTCTTTGTCGATGTCCTGGTCTGGCGCAGCCCCAGATTTTCGCTGGCGCACCTGATCGAGCGAGCCATCAACTTGCTGTTCGAGCGCCCCGATCTGCCGGCGGAATTGGCCGCGAATAGCGCCACCTATATCGAGCCAGTGCGCCGCCTGGGCGCCGCCTTCAATTTGCTGTCTTTCCTTGGCGGAACCATCACCGGCATGCCCTCATTCATGGCGCGAGCGGACTCATCCCTGGCCCTCACCTCGCCTGTCCCCACCGTCATGCTCGAAAGCGTGCAGCAGATTCTGCTCTACACCGTCGTGCTGATCCCGATCGGACTGATATTCGGCAGCATCTGGCTTGCCCTGATGGCGAAGCTGATCAAGCCCGAAACCATCGACTGGCAACACGCCGTCCGTCGGGCAGGGTGGATCTGGTTGAACACCGGGCTCTATCTCCTGATTTTGATCGTCGCCGTGGTTTCAGCCGCCGGGCTGTTCAGCCTCTTCGCCGCGATGTTCATGGCCATTGCCGGGATAGGCGGGCTTAGCATCATGGGTTTCGTTCAGATCATCTTTGCGTTCGGGCTCGTGTGGCTGGGGGTGGGGCTGACCTTCGTCGTTAGCGCCATTTCCCTCGACGGCGTCAATGTGGCCCGCGCAATCTGGCGCAGCATCAACGTGGTGGGCCGCAATGTCACCAGCACGCTGGGCTTGCTTCTCTTGATGCTGGTCATTACCGAAGGTTTCGCCCAGATATGGCTGAGGCTGAGCAGCTTCAACTGGGGCGTCATCGTCGGCATCCTGGGCAATTCCTATTTGGGAACGGCGCTAATGGCCGCCACCTTCCTGTTTTATCAGGGCCGCTACCAGCACTGGCAGCAGGTGCGCAAATCGGTTGCCAGCGCCCGCCAACAAGGAGCCGATGAGACGGCGTCGCGTTGAATCAAAATACTTTTCAAACAATTTTGGCGATTGCTAAGCTGGTTTCGGGTGAATTTTAAGCATGATCATACCTGTTAGCTATCGTGAATCACGCAGGTTACGTCATTGGCGTTTCTCTTCAATGAACTTTTTTCTTAGACCATTTCCTCCGGGGGATACCCCCGGAACCCCCATTCAGGGGGCACTACGTCCCCCTGAAACCCCCCGTAAGGTCTCGCTTCTAAACGCAACATCGTGTTATACACACAGACCTTTCGAGGGGGTTTGGGGGAATGTAATATCCCCCCAAACGGGGGAGCGGGGGTGTCCCCCGCAAGATTCATTGTGAAGTTACATCATTCAATTTCATACATTGTTTTGCTGAATTGGCGATAGCATGACCAACATTCGTCGTCCATCGCCGGAGCTATCGCATTAGCGCCCGAAATGATTAGCATTTAGTCCCGAGGTACACGTGGCAAAGAATAACAATAATCCGACTTACACCGAAGACCAGATTCAGGTTCTGGAAGGCCTGGAAGCCGTGCGCCGCCGACCTGGCATGTACATTGGCGGCACCGACCAGAAAGCGCTGCATCACATGGTCTACGAAGTGGTCGACAACTCGGTCGACGAAGCGATGGCCGGTCGCTGTGACCAAATCCTCATCTCCATCCACAAAGACGAGAGCGTCTCCGTGCAGGATGACGGCGCCGGCATCCCGGTCGGCATCCAAAAACAGACCGGCCTGCCCGCCCTGACGGTAGTGATGACCAAGTTGCACGCCGGCGGTAAGTTCGGCGAAGGCGGCGGCTACAAGGTCTCCGGCGGTTTGCACGGCGTCGGCGTCAGCGCGGTCAACGCCCTGAGCGACTGGATGGAGACGACCGTTGTACGCGATGGCAAGGTCTATCGCCAGCGTTTCGAGCGAGGCACGCCCGTCACCGAGGTGGAAACGATCGGCAAGGCCAAAGCCGACGAATCCGGCACCACCCAGCACTTCATGTACGACCGCTCGATCTTCGATGAGGAAGCGATCTATCGCTATGAGACCCTGGTGCAGCGCATCCGCGAGATGGCCTTCCTCAACCGGGGGCTGCGGATCACGATCCGCGACGAGCGCCCGGAAGAAGCCAAAGAAATGAGCTTCTATTTCGAGGGCGGCGTCAGCTCCTTTGTGCGCTATCTGACCAAGACCAAGGCGCCTTTGCACGAGCCGATTTATGTCGAGCGATCATTCGAGACGACCTCGGTGGAAGCAGCCATTCAATATGTCGATGGGTTTAGCGAATCGGTTTACGCCTTCGCCAACACGATCAACACCCCTGACGGCGGCACGCACCTCACCGGCCTGCGCAGCGCCATCACCCGCTGCATCAATGATTACGGGCGCAAACAGAGCCTGCTGAAAGAGAAGGATCCCAACTTCACGGGCGAGGATACGCGCGAGGGCCTGACGGCCATCGTCAGCGTCAAGTTGGTGGACCCGCAGTTCGAGAGCCAGACCAAGGTCAAGCTGCTGAACAATGAGGTGCGAAATCAGGTCGAGTCGGCGGTGGTGGAAGCGGTGAATGAGTGGATGGAGAGCAACCCGCGCGAGGCCAAGAAGATCGTCGAGAAGTGCATGACCAGTGCCCGCGCCCGCGCCGCCGCCCGCAAGGCTCGCGACCTCGTCATCCGCAAGAGCGCGCTGGAGAGCATGACCCTGCCCGGCAAGCTAGCCGATTGTTCGGAACGCGACCCCGCCCGCTCGGAACTCTACATCGTCGAGGGCGACTCGGCCGGCGGTTCCGCCAAACAGGGCCGTGACCGCCGCTTCCAGGCTATCCTGCCTTTGCGCGGCAAAATCCTGAATGTGGAGAAGGCGCGGCTGGATAAAGCGCTGAGCAATCGTGAAATCCAGGCGTTGATCACCGCCCTGGGTACCGGCATCGGCGACGGCTTCAGCCTGGAAAACCTGCGTTACCACCGCGTCTTCATCATGACCGACGCCGACGTGGATGGCAGCCACATCCGCACGCTGCTGCTCACGCTGTTCTTCCGCTATATGGAACCGCTGATCACGGAGGGGCATCTTTATATCGCGCAGCCGCCGCTCTATCTGGTTTCCAGCGGCAGTGACAAGCAGTATGCCTACACCGAGGCGGAGAAAGAACGCCTGATGTCGCGTTACAATGGCAAAAAGATCAACTTGCAGCGCTACAAGGGCCTGGGCGAGATGAACCCGGAGCAGTTGTGGGAAACGACAATGAACCCGGAGAATCGCACGGTTTTGCAAGTCTCAATCGAGGATGCCGCCGCCACCGACCGCACGTTCGATATGTTGATGGGCGACGAAGTGGCTCCCCGCCGTCGCTTTATCACCACCCACGCCGCCGAAGTGCGGAATTTGGATGTGTAGGATGTGAGAAGATGTCCTAATCTATGAGATACATGCGACTCACTTCGAAGTGAGTCGCATGTTTTCCAAAAGGTAAAAAGAGGCTGGCGCAATGCCAGCCTCTCGATTTTCTTTCACCCCGCGCTTGAACCTATTTCGGGTTCATCGGCATGATCACGTGGATGTACTCCTCATCGCCAGCGCCCACGGGCCGGAAAACGCCCGGCTTGGAGGGCACGGTCAATTCGAACATCACCTCGGGCGTATCGATGACCTGTAACACGTCGATCATGAATTTGCCGTTGAACGCGACCTGCAACGGCTCGCCCTCGATCATCGCATCGATCTCGGCCTCGTTGTCACCCATCTCCGTGCTCGTCGCCGTGATCACCAGCTTGCCGGGGTCGCCGGGCTGGATGTTGATGCGGACGATGTTGCCGGAGTCGCGGGCGAAGAGATAGGTGAGGCGCAGGGCTTTGAGGAATTCGGCGGTGTTGGCCACCACGCGCGTGCCCCAACTGCCGGGCACGATGCGCTGATAATCGGGGAAGGTGGCCTCGATCAACTGGCTGACCAGATCGACGCCGGGCAGGTGGAACATCACCTGATTGCGCGCCTCGGTCACGGTCACGTCCACGCCGTCATCCTCGCCCAACTCCTGCCCGCCGATGATGCGCGAAAGTTCCGTCAGGGCGCGGGCGGGGATGATCACGCCCACCGAGGCCGGGGCTGGCTCTTCCAGCAGGGTTTTGCGCACGGCCAGGCGGAAGCCGTCTGTGGCGGCCAGGGTCATCTGTTCGCCGTCGAAGCGGGTGTAAACGCCCGTCAGCGTAGGCCGGCTTTCGTCGGTGGCGGCGGCGAAGGCGACCTGTTCGATCATGCGGCGCAGTTTGTGCGGCGAAAGCTCGATATTGGGCAGGCCGGTCTCGCGCTTGTGCGTGGGGATGATGGGAAACTCGGAGGCGTCGATGCCCTTGATGTTGGCCTCATAGCGGGCGCAGTTCAAATGCACACTCTGCGTCCGCACCTGCAATTCCATGTCGATGCGCTCTTTGGGCAGCGAATTCACGAAATCGCTGAGCAAACGCGCCGGCACCGTCACCGCCCCTTCATCCTCGATCATCGCCCCAATCCAGCAATTGATGCCGATCTCCATATTCATGGCCGACAGCTTCAATTGAGATTGATCGGTCTCCAACAAAATGTTGCTCAGCACAGGCAAAGTGCTGCGCGTCGCCACTGCTCGCCCAACGATGGCGAGACCCTTCGCTAAATTCTCTTGCAGGACGGATACACGCACGTCACAACCTCCAAAGGCAGGAATGATCGGGTCATCAAGGCCATTTCCAAAGTGAGGGCAGTATACCAAACGGATTTGGATTATGTGAAATCAATGCGGCGCATCTACCCTGATCCGGTTCCGGGTGTTCTCGAATGTAGGTTACAATAGTCTTCATCTTCTGCAGAAACAACCGCGCAGACAAGAGGATTCGGCAAATGTCACTTTCTCCCCGATACATCCATGTCGTGATCAATCCGGCCTCAGGCCAACCCGAGCCGGTGTTGAGCGCCCTCAACGGCGTCTTTCATCCCGCCGGAATCAGATGGGACGTTTCGATTACGGCTGCCGCGGACGATGCCCGACGTTTCGCCCGGCAGGCGGTTGCGAATGGCGCTGATGTGGTCGCTGCCTATGGCGGAGACGGCACGCAGATGGAGGTGGCGCAGGGTTTGCGGGGCAGCGATGTGCCGCTGCTGGTTCTGCCAGGCGGGACGGCGAATCTCCTTTCGGTCGAGCTAGGCATCCCCAAAAAGCTGGCGGAGGCCGCCCGGCTGGCCGTGGACGAAAACAGCGCCACGCGAGCGGTGGATATGGGCCATGCGGTGGTGGGGGATGCCGACGAGCATGAATTTATTTTGCGGGTCGGCATCGGGTTCGAGGGGCTGAAGATCGAAAAAGCGGATCGAGAAATGAAAGATAAGTATGGAGAATTCGCCTACACCATCGGCGGCATCGAGGCGCTCTATGATGCGAAGGCTGCGAAATATCACGCAACGCTGGATGGCGTGGAATACGAGGCTGAAGCCGTCAATGTGATCGTAGCGAACGCGGGCACTATCGGCGTCAAAGGCGTTACCCGCTGGAAGGAGATTGACGTAAGCGACGGCCAGTTGGATGTTCTGGCGGTGAAGTCAAAGGGCTTGAAACCGCTCACCGCAGCCTTCGCCGAAATGGCCGGGCGCACAAAGAAGTCAAAGACCCGGCCCAGAGCGCACGCCAGGGAAATCTATCTCGTCGCCGATCCCCCGCAACCGATCAATGGCGATGGCGAAATCTGGGGACATACGCCGATCAGGATTAAGGTAATCCCCGCCGCAGTGCAGATCATCGTCCCGAGATAGGCGCCCGGATAAGCCAGAACCAAACTAAACTGTCGTCAGTTTGAGACCGCTACTTTTGACCAACCGTTGATGATGGACGATGGCGGATGCACTGACAACAAGTTCGATCGTCTGTCGTCCATCGTCGAGTAAAAACACTGTGGTTTCATACCGACTCAGGAAGCGATAGCCTGCGAGGCGAAAACTGCCAGCAACACAAGCGTGCTATTGTATGCCGCGTGAACCAGGGCGGCGGTCGTGGTGCTCCAGCGGTTGCGCACCCAACCCAGCGTCAGGCCCAACAACAGCACCACGATGATGGAGATGTTCAGGTATTGGATGTGGTGAAGACCAAAGATGAGCACTGTCAGCCACAGCCCGAACACCGGCTGCAACGCCCCGCGATAAAGCAATTCCTCGCTGATGCCCGTCAGCAAACCCAGCACGACAGCGCCCCACGGGCTGCTGAACGCGCCGATTAATATCTGATTGAAGGCGTCAGCATCGGCCACACTCTCCGGCGACAGCAGCGTGATCAGCCCGCCCACCATCGCGCTCCCCAACACCATCAGCCCGGTGACGACAACGACCGCCGACAAATCCCTACCCCCGACCGGCGATAACTTCAGACGGGCCAGGCTTTGCCGCCAATCACGGCGTAACCCCAGCCCGACGCCCACCAGTGCCAGCGCCACCAACCCTGCCGCCTGCGCCGCCAGATCGCTCAGCCCGAATTCCAGGCCGAGATCGGAAAGCAGCGACGGATCGGAGATGAGGGCGGCCTGGGCCAGATTGAAACACGTGTACAACACCGCCAGGCAGATAGCCGTCAGTTGCACCGGCCATGTCCAGGGTCGCCCTTTGATCCGCGGGTCTTTCCCCATGAGCGTCGCTACGATTGCGGCCACCACGGGCACGGCTGTCAGAATCCCGCCCGCCAGAAGCCAGCCGCCAAAGCCGCGCAAGTCGGCATTAAGGCCGGGGGGCAGCCTATCGACAGCCGGGGCGAGGGCGTCAGGCGGGGCGAACAAGGCAGCCAGTCCGCCCACGAATGCGAAGGCGGCCATGCCCAGCAATGCGAAATAGGTTAGCCAGCGCGCCCAGGCATACCCCTGGCCCAGGTTGGCCAGGATCACGAGCATGAGGATGGGGATGAAAACGAGAAGAAGCATGAGGTGGTCGGGGGGGGGTAGAGGACGGAGATCAGTGTTCAGTTGTCAGTTGTCAGTTTACAGTCTGCGCCCTGCGTTTCACGCCTCACGGTTTGAATGCAGCGAGGGCTTTGCTCACGTTGGCAGGAATCCTGCCGCCGCTGGCGCGGTCGAGGAAGTCTAGCACCTGGGCGGGCGAGATGCCAGCTCGCCCAGCCTTGCGTAACATCCGCTGGCTGATGCGATATCGATAGCCCGGCCAACTGGCCTCCCACTCGCTGAAACGGGCGGCCTGAAATCGGTCGGATGGCCGCGCGCCGGTGGGGATCAGAACCCGGAAATCGTCGGTGACAATCAGCCGTACAGGATCCCCCACGTCGTCGTCCGCCGCCCGACCGAGAACGCTTGCGCCGGGCTGAGATAAGCGCCAGCATTCGCCGTTTTCATCCCAATCGATCACACCCAGCCAGTGCAACGGCCCGGACCAAAGATAGTGCAAAAACCGTGCTTCCACGGCATGCCAGTGCTCGAAACCCTTCAAATAATCCCCATCGTTGTTGCGGATGTACCAGGTGTGATAGTTCCCATCCGACCGTAAAAAATCGGGATGATTGGCGTGGACGAGTTCGATGAAAACCTGCCAGTCGTACCACTCCCCGGCCTGAGCGTGACCCAGCAACGCCAGCGCCGCTTCCCGCACCTGCAAGTTGTCGTGACGCCAGTTGCCCGCCTCACATTGCAGGCCAGGGGTCAGGCAGAGGTCATCCCAATCCACACAATTGCGCCACGCCTGCACGATGTCACGCATCTGCTCCGCACGCCTCCGTTGTAGCCACGACCACGCTTGCGCCCCCTTGAGACGCAGCCGACGCCCGTTGATCTCAAAGAAATCCAATTCGTGTGCACAGCGAAAAACCAGGGCCAATCGGCTGCCCGGCGCCAATGGCTGTTCCAGGTCATCCGGCGGGACCAGCCACTGCGCGGCCAGTTGGCTAAAATCCTGAGCGCGCCAATTCCCATGATCGCTCAGCCAGACCCGATGCCCGTGCACGTGGATCAACAAAGTGACCAGGTCATCGAGCACAGCCTGACCAGCGCTGCGGGCGAGAGCCGGTTCGGGGCAAGGGCGCGGGCGTAATATCAGCGGATCAGAAGCGCCGATGGGCAACAAGTCCACGAGGTCACGGGGGACGTGAACGCATTCCACCAGACCATCTTTCGTATCCAGAAAGCTGCGCGCAATCAAACCCTGGTACCACAAGCGCTCGGCGACATTGGCCGGGTTGGCCCACGGGCGTTCCTGGGAAAGTCGCCCAGGGCCAAAGCGGCGTATCTGCCCGTAGCGTCGCTCAAATGCGGGCACAGGCATACGGTTGTCGGCAGCAAGCAAAGATCGCATCGCCGCCTGCGAATACACATCCAGCCCCTCCCAAATAGCGGCGACGTGTTCGGGTTTCTGCATGGCTGCGACCAGCTCGCTCGCTGCGGTTGCCTGATCGCCGGAAAGCGCTTCCAGACCGTGCATTTGGGCTAGCGCCTGCAGGACTATCAGGTCCAGTTCACCGAGATGCTGCAGAAGGTTCTTCACGTCGCGACTTTCTCGATTCGAGAGCGTATAGCATGTACAAGGGTGGTGCAATCGCAGCACGCTGGCATTCGCAACCGCCCTTTCTTTCAAAACGCTTGATTAATCAAACCACGCACATTATGCCACGGATTTCAGTGAGGTTACACGACGATAGCCAATCGCAGAAGATCGCTTGTCAGGCGATTCGGCGCTGTGGTACGATGTGCCCGCTTGGGTGACACACCCACACCCCAGGAGTACGCAAGAATGAGCAATAATCCCAAGACCGGTTCCGCCGATCATTCCTCTCTCCTCAAGGACTTGTTTGACAACATGGGCCTTGCCTGGAGCTTGATCCGCGATAAGCGGGTCAGCCCCTGGCTAAGATTTGGCGTGCCTGCCCTTGCCATGGCTTATGTACTGTTCCCGGTCGACCTGTTGCCCGATGTTTTTCCGGGGCTGGGTCAGATCGACGATCTTGCCGCCATTGTGTTGGCCTTGCAGTTCATCGTCAAAACGGTTTCGCCCGAGATTGTGGACGAGTACCGGACTCGCAAAGGCAAGCAGGCGGGCCCCGCTGGTGACGATGGCGATTATGTGGATGGCGCGTATCGCGTTGTCGAGTAACAATTTCGCTCCGCCGGGCAGCGCGCTATGACAGAATCCGGTTTCGCGCCTTCGATCGTTGCCCGGCAGTTGGGCATTTCTTCTTCCACATTACGGCGGTGGACGCGTCAGTTCTCAGCTTTTCTTTCGGATGACAGCCATGCAGCCGGGCATTCGCGCTACAACGACGCCGATCTGGAAACCCTGACGGAAATCAAGCGCCTGCTGGCGGAAGGGATGTCTTATCAGCAGGCGGAACAGGCTTTACAAGGTGAGGAGGAGCGGGAGAAAGTGAACGAGGATGAGAGGAAGGCGAGTGAGGGGGAGGTCGTGGCTATGAACGATGAGGAGTTGGCCTCGCTGGTTGGCGAAATCGTCGCCAGTGATGGCGGGGCGATCACAGCGCAGGGTGACGGGGGCGATGTCATCGACCTGGGCCGACTGATGGCCGAAACCCTAGGTTCGCTCTCGGAGAGCCAGAAGATGGTGGTGTCGGGGCAGCAAACCATGCGGCAACTCATGGGGGTGTTGCTGCAAGACAATTTCAATCTGAAGGAAGAGAACAGCCGCCTGCGCGAGCGAATGTTGGAAGCAGAGCGCAAATTGTTCGAGCTCAAACGGGATATGAACGAGGTGCAAACGACCGAGCGAGAACGAATGCGGCAGATGGAGGCGAGTCTATTCGAGTTGCAGCGGCGGATGGATGTATTGGGCGGACAGAAAGTCAGCCGCCAGGGTGCATCCTCCCCGGCGCAGGTCGTGACCCGAACGGCGACGACGCAAGCCCAGCCTCAGCCAAAACCTCAGCCGCAACCGCAAAACCAACCTGCTCCAACTCCCGCGCCGCCGGCCTCCCCGCCTGTTCCAAACCCCGCCGATACCTCTCAATCTCCCTCAGCGCCAGAGCCGCCACTCAAACAAAGCTGGTGGCGAAAGTGGTTCGGCAAATAAGACTTACCGGCTACTCAATACCCTGTTATACCAACGCAATCTGCGTGACCGCGCCGATGCTCGCCTCCGCCCGCACCGGTTCCCCCACCAGATCGTATTCCATCGCCCCGGTGATGTTTACGTCCATCATTTCGCCCATGGGATGGATGCCCGCCAACAGCACAAAGCCGTCGATTTCCGGGGCGTCGCGATAGGAGCGGGCCAATGACAGGCCGTCGCCATGCCCTTCGACCAGCACGGTCAGAGACTTGCCGATCTGCGCCTGGTTTCGCTGCAATGAGATCGGCTGTTGTGCCGCCATAAGCCGCTCCCAACGTTCTTGTTTGACCTCGTCCTCAACCTGGTCGGGCAAGGTGGCCGCCGGAGTCCCGGGTTCCGGGCTGAAGGTGAACGCCCCCACTTTATCGAAACGAATATCCTGGACGAAATCGAGCAGACCCTGAAATTCCTCTTCGGTTTCGCCCGGAAAACCCACGATGAAAGTGGTGCGCAGAGCGATATCGGGCATGGCCTCACGCAGGCTCTCCAGTGAACGCCTGACCATGTCCACATTGCTGGGGCGATGCATTCGGCGTAGCGTGGCGGGGTGGCCGTGCTGTAAGGGGATATCGAGGTAGGGCAGGATTTGCGGCGTCGCCGCCATGGTCTCGATCAGTTCATTCGTGACATGGCCGGGATAGGCGTACATCAGTCGCAGCCAGCGCAGATCGTTCGTGCGATGGGCGATGGCCGCCAGCAGCCGCGCCAGGCTGTTGGCCTCGCCCCGGTCGCGCCCATAATCGGTCGTGTCCTGGGCCACCACGATCAATTCTTTGGCCCCGGCTGCGGTCAATGCCTGGGCTTCGGCGATCACGGCCTCGAAGTCGTGCGAACGCAATTTGCCCTTGAAAGAGGGGATCGAGCAGAACGTACAGGGGGCGTTGCAGCCGTCGCTGATTTTGAGATAGGCGCTGGCCCCTTGCACGGGGTTTCGCGGCGTCGGCTCGGCGTTTTGCGATTCAGGCTCGCCCAACAGGGCGATGCGCTCGAAGCCGCGACCGCGCCGGGCTGAACGCAAATTCTCGACCAATGGTGCGATGTCCATCCAACGGTTCGTGCCCAAAAGCCCATCCACGCCCCGCACGCGCTGTACGATCTCCTGACTGTTTCGCTCGGCCAGACAACCCGCTGCCACCAAAACCTGGTTCTTGCTCTTGCGGCTGCTCAACTCCTGCAATGCGGCGATCGATTCCTCTTTGGACGCTTCCAGGAAACCGCAGGTATTCACGATCAGGACATCCGCCCAGCGAGGGTTGTCGGTGAGGCGATACCCCTGTTCGTCGAGCAAGGACGCCATGCCATCACTATCGACCTGATTTTTGGGACAGCCCAAAGTGAGGAGGTAATAGGATGATTGGCGGGTTTTTCGACTCATTTCGGAAAGACCTGAAATCGTTACGATTCAGGCGTGGGCGTGCCTTCCGCCGGGGCGGCGGTTTCGGCAGCCGTCGTCGCCGCCGGCAGGACTTGCGGTGTGGATTCGATGACAACGCCATCCTCGATCGTCCAGATCAGGCGCACGATCTCACCAGGCTCGCCCAGCGGGGATTGCGTCTCGCCGTTGACATCGACCGATACGCCCGCGGCGTTCCCGGCGAGCAGGTCGATGCTGCGATTGGCCGAATAGGTCTGGGAGAAGCCGGGCTGGAGGATGCCTTCGATGATCTGCACGCCGTCGACCAGCAAACGCACCCACGAACGCTGACCGATCGTGATTTGCACAATCAGTTGGCCTACGGGCGTTGTCGTTGGCGTGGGGATGGGTTCCGAGGTCGAGGTCGGGGCGTCGGTCGGAGAAGGATTCGTCGGTCGCTCCGCCACGGCGGTCTCGGTCGGCGGTTCTGTGGCGACGATGGTTTCCCCCAATTCCGGGGTATCTTCCGCCGCGGCGATGAGGGGCGTGGTCGGTTGGGCGCCCGGCTCCGGCAAAGTGACGGTGCTGACGGGGCCGATGTCGGCGTTGGTCAGGTCTTGCAGATAGGGCAGGACAAATCGCACCAGCAGGATGAACAGCGCCGCAACGAGAACAATCAGTACGATCAGCCGCAGCGTGCGGCCTCTGCGCCGGGCATTGCCGGTCGGGTCTTCGTACAGGTCGAGGTCAATGGGCGTATAAACGGCATCTGCCGGGGAGGACTCGTTATCTTGCGCTTCGCCGTTGATCGGTGCGTCGGGCTTTTTAGGCTTCGACTCCGCCAGCAACTCATCGGGGTCAAGCCCCAGATGCGTGGCGTAAGTGCGCAGAAAGCCGCGGGCGACCACCTGGTTCGGCAACTGTTCCCAGTCGCCGGCCTCCAGCGCCTCTAAATAGCGGCGACGGATGCGGGTCTGCGCCTCGACATCAGCAAGCGAAAGCCCCTGCGCCTCGCGCTGCTGGCGCAGGAGTTGTCCAACATCTATCATGGTTTGGGATGTTCCTTAGGAAACATAGGTAGTGAGGCTGTTGGATTATGCGAGGGGGTTTCGGAAATGTCAAGCCATTTGGCAGCCCGGATTGCCGAGCGCGCCATTGTCAGCCAGCGTAGATGCGCTTTCATTTCCACTTGCAGACGCCGTCAAATCAGGGCACAATAGGGCAAATGATGCGCGATGATCTGCTGGAAGGGATGCAAACCTGGCTGCGGCGATTGCTTCTGCTGGCAATCGTGCTGGCAATCGCCATCGCCGGGTTCGGCGTGTGGCGAGGGAGCTTAACGCCCGGACGTACCGTGCGCGCGCTCGCCCAACTGACCAGCCTGCCCGGTCTGCCGAAAACCACAATTGCGCTGGTGGCGGGGCATCGCGGTTCGGATAGCGGCGCCACCTGTGCAAACGGCCTCACCGAATTGGCGATTACGACCAGGGTCGCCGATCTGACGAGTGAGCGCCTGCGAGAAGAGAACGTGGCGGTACTTGTGCTGGACGAATACGACCGGCGATTGGAAGACCTCGATGTTAAAGCCCTGGTTTCCATACACGCCGATTCATGTGTGGAATTGACTGGTTTCAAGGTAGCCAGTGGAACTGAAACTGTCATACCCGATGAAGATGAACATCTGGTGCGCTGTATTGAAACGCAGTATGGCGCTATCACTGGCCTCAAAATTCATCCCACCACTGTCACCGATAATATGACCGGTTATCACGCCTTCCAACGCGTTGCCGACACCACGCCCGGAGCCATTATCGAGCTTGGCTTTATGGGCGGCGATCAGGGGCTATTGACCGAGCATCAGGAGCGGATGGCGGATGGTGTGGCGGCAGGCATTATGTGTTTTCTCGATGGACAACCCAAGGACGAGGCGGCAACGAATCCTGAGAGCGGGGAATAGCGGCGAATCCCGTGAGGTGACTGTCACTTGCCGAAGTGACAGTCACCTGGACTAACGCAAGATATAGCGCAGAACGATGCCGTGGATGATCTGCTCGATGGGGGCCAGATCATCGGTGAGGACAGGGCCAGTGGCGACGGCAGCGCGAGCGTTTGGGCGGGCGCGGCGGGCGACCTCGGCTAGCAGGGGTTCGGGCAGATCGGCGGTGTTGGCGAGGAAGTCATCCAGCGTGGCGGCCTGCATCGAGGCCACGACGAGGCTGTTGCCCAGATCGAATCCGGCCATCGGCTCATCGATGATCAAAACCGACGGGAAGACCTGCGCCATCGTGCTGGCCAGCGCATCCACCAGAGTGTAATCCCCTTCCGTGCGGGCGACATTGACCGCCACCACGCCCGACCCGTTGAGGTGATGCCGCACTTCCTGGAAAAACTCGACCGTGGTGAGATGAAAGGGGATGTAGGGCGGGCGATAGGCGTCGATGGCGATGACATCGTAAGTCCCGGCCTGGCCGCGCAGAAAATAGCGGCCATCCTGAGCGACCGCTCGCAGATTCGGCTCGGTCATGGCGAAGTAACGCTGGCCGGTGGCGATGATGTCCGGGTCCAGTTCCACGCCGTCGATGGGGATGGGGCCGTAGGCGGCGGTGAAAAGCTTGGGCACGGTTCCGGCGGCGAGGCCGATCATGAGCAGGCTGTCGACGTCCTGCGGGCGGGCGGGGACCGGATTGAAGTAAGGGGCGAGGAGGAAGTAATCCCAGATGCCGTCGGCCAGCCCCATGCCTTCGCGATAGACCGAGTGCACGCCCGCGCCTTCGTTCAATTTCAGCAAGACTTCGGGGCCATTTTGCACGACCTGAATGTAATTGTACGCGGATTCGCGCTCGGCGATGGTGCCGGCATCGGCGCGGACAAGGCCGGGCGGGAGCAACGTCAGGGCGAGCAACAGGGCCCAGGCCAGGGTGAAGAACAGGGCGCGGCGGCGGTCGAGGCGCAGCATACCCAGGATGACCAGGGTGAGCAGCAGGAGGGCGAGGGTGAAGAACGTGCGCCGCGTACCCAGGTTGGGGACGAGGACGAGCACGGTGACGAAGACGCCCAGGATCGACCCGACCGTAGACAGGGCGAAGACGCCGCCGCTGGCGCTGCCCGCATCCTCGCGGCCCTGCACGAGCAGACGGATGGCGAAGGGGCTGACCATGCCCAGCAGGATGACGGCGGGGCCGAACAGAAGCAGAGTGGCGGCGAAGGAGCCGAGCAGAATGGCGGCGTTATAGGTGACGAACACATCGGCGGCCAGGGCCAGGATGGGCCGGGCAATTAACGGGATCAGCCCCACGGCCACGGCGGCGAACCCGGCCAGCGTGAAAAGCGTCAAGGCGCGTGGATCCCGATCGGCCACTCGCCCGCCCAGCCAATACCCCACCGACAGATACAGCAAAATCAGGCCGATGACGCTGGCCCAGACCAGGATGGAATTGCCGAACCAGGGGTCGAGCAGCCTGCCCGCGGCCAGTTCCACGCCCAGGCTGACGAAGCCGGCGGTGAAGACGAGGGCGTAGAGAAGGGGGCGGGGGGCAGAGGTCGGGGGTCGGAGGGCAGAGGTCGGCATGGAGGGGAGGCGAGGGATAGGGAGGGAGTAGCAGTCAACAGTCAACAACTAACAGCCAACGGCGAACCGAAAATCGTCCACACGTCGAGCGGGCTGCGAACGCCCATGAAGCCTCATACAATTTCATTTGACGGTCGTCTACATGGGTCATACAATGCCAGCAGTGCAACATATGCCCATCATACCGTCGATGAGCGTTATCGCACCAGATGGTTCGTGTCGCGCGCATGTCGATGCTATACATTTGAGGCAACATCATCCTGGAAACCCAACTATGTTTTATGACCGAATTACAATCAACCCTCAGCGACTGAATGGACAGCCCTGCATTCGGGATCTGCGATTGACGGTTCGCCGCGTTCTCGAAATACTGGCCCTTTATCCGGATCGGGCGGAACTTCGGCGAGAATACCCTGAATTGGAAGAGGAGGACATTCGCCAGGCGTTAGCCTACGCCGCAGCCTCTCTCGAAGATCGCATCGTCGAATTCCCCTATGAAGCTGCTGCTTGATCAGGGGTTGCCCCGTTCAGCGGCTTCTTTATTGAGAGAAGTTGGGTTTGATGCCGTCCATACGGGCGAGATCGGCTACGCAACGGCAGAAGATGCGGTGATTATCGAATTGGCGCGGCGGGAAGAGCGAATCATCGTGACGCTGGACGCAGATTTTCACGCGCTGTTGGCGCATTCTGGCGACATATCGCCGTCTGTCATCCGCATCCGCATTGAGCGGTTACGCGCCGAGGCGATGGCGGATTTGATACAAAGAATCCTGAGCGACTGGACCGACGAAATTGTGAAAGGAACGGTGTTGACGGTACAACCGGGACGAATTCGTTTTCGTCAGTTGCCGTTGCGTTCCAAGACATACTGATATTTGCTTCTTCAGTTCTGGTCGAATAATGACGTTTTCGCAGTTCCCCCGCACCTGATCCAGCAGTTTTGGCTTTTGTATTGACATGAATCACATCAATGGATAGCCTGTGTAATCCCGAGTACGCTGCTGGCCAAGTATTGGTTATAATACGGTATCTACGCAAGATTGCACACCCAAAATCGATATTTTGGAATTGAATCGTCCTAAGCCGCCGGTTTCCCGGAGTTATTCGGAAATAGTTCCGCACTATCACGAAATCCAAGAGGTTATACGGAATTGATTCTGCCGAAGCCGAAGTTGGGTTGATGATCTATAATACAAACAAACGTAAATAAGTGAAAGTCAATGGACATTTATTTCTCAGACTTTTTTGAGGTATCTCCCAAAGTTTTAGAAAAATATGGGGCGTTCAATGTCTCATTGATTAATGATTTGCCTCTATTTGTTGACCCATTTTTACTCTTCAATAGTAAGAAAGCAGAATACAGGCAACTCCACGAAAATATTCTCCAGTATTTGAGATTTCTGCGAGAGAAATCAAGTGACGTCAATTTAGATGTTCATCTCATAAATTCTTGGTATCTCTTTCCCGAAGTCAAGCAGAATTGGTTTGGTTTTTCAAAAGTCGGTAATAGTGGCGCAGGTCTAAGGGGAGATTTTGCGATTTCTTTACACAAAAACCTTCACGCCATTTTTTCGGATTTTGGCTCTGAAAAAATCACACGTAGTAGCCATCTTGAAAAACTGTGTTTGATAAAAAGCGGGGTAGGCAGGGACAAGATAAGTGACTTCACAACCAATCTAATAAAAGAATACATTCTTGAATACACCCAAGAGTTTGCTGTAAAAAATATCAGGCAAGAATTGCGTCAAGTGGTTGCTGTAAATAAGGTGAGATTCAATTACGAAACAGAATCTTGGGAAAGCGGACAATATGACCTTCCCTTCTATAATGGCGACTATGTTTTACTTACACCCAAAGATATTCTCACAAAAGATGAAATGTGGATTAACAAGGATGACCTTTATTCGGACTATCATAAAATTCCTCAAGCAATTTCAAATGAGCAGTTAAGAGCACAAGTCAATAACTATTTTCGGTCTGTCTTGCCTAAAAACAAGCGGCCTTCTCGTGAACAAGTTATTTCGGCAATATCATCAGCAATAGGTCAATTTCCAGCCATTTTAGACTATTATATCCGCAGCAAAGAAGACGATGGGGCGAGAGCAGTAAGCGTCAGTAATGACAAAGTAACGGAAGCAGAAACACAATACATACAACAAATCAAAGAGTTGTCTGAGATTCTCCGACAGCGAAGTGATTTTTACCAAACTAGCGGGCAAACGTACCAAGAAGCACATTCACGATTAACGTTTCTGAAAGATGTCATTGAAAACAAAGATGGTTATCGCTTGTTTTACATAAACGGAAACCCGATAGAAAGAGAAAACGATTTGCAGATACTCTATCGGCTCACTTGGTTTGCAAGCGAGTCTGATGTTAATCGCGAAGTGAACAACGGCAGGGGACCCGTAGATTTCAAAATTTCAAGGGGAAGCAAGGACTCTACCCTCGTAGAATTCAAACTCGCCAAAAATACACAACTGGAAAAGAATCTAGAAAATCAAGTTGAGATTTATCAAGCCGCCAATAATACACATCAAGCCATCAAAGTAATATTCTATTTTTCCAATCGTGAACTCAATAAAGTCAACCGAATATTGAGAAAACTAGGACTGATAGGCAATCCTGATGTCGTACTAATTGACGCAAGAAGTGATAATAAGCCATCGGCATCAAAAGCCCGTAAGGTGTGATTGCATCAGCGCAACCCAACAAAGCGGCACTTGACGGGTGGGATTCTGCGCCATTCTTCAGGCTTTATCTACACCCAAGCTGAATCCTGCTCTCGGAGATTTGTCCGCGCCCGCCCACACGCAGGTAACGCAGACCGTTGGGGCGGCCTTTCTCTTTCGAGAGCCATGTCATAGGGCAATATCCTCAAAGAGCCATACACATGAAAAAATCATGTTTTCCCATAATGCTTCTCAGCGTAATGGGATTGATATTGTTGTGCATTGCTGCGCTAGGGATTTCTGCGTTCATCAATCTCAATCTGCCGACGCATTCACAAACGACAGAACGGCTTTCGGATGTGGAAAAGGCACGTTTGGCCGAGGCCGCCCACTTACGACACTCTTTAGGAGAAGCGGTTTGGCCGGGTTGGGGACTTCCGGAGATTCCCACTATCGTTTACAACGAGGAGTATGCCTTTCTGGTGGGATATCCTGATCCACCCGATGGGTGGGTTAGAATGCCGCAAAATGAGCCCCGGGGCGGGGCGTGGGAAGCTGTGCCCAACGACGCCTTTGAGGGTCAAACCTACTATCGCCAGCCACTCCCAAATCCTGAAATCACACCGGAGAATTTCACCGTATTAGTTGGCGAGCGTTGGGTTGCAACGTTGCAAACAAAGGAGTATGCGGAGACCGTATTTTATACTGATTTCCAAGAGGAACTTCCCCCGGCGTTGAGACCCATCTTCCCGTATCGGTTGGCCTGGGGTGTCATTATGGGCGAGACCGAGAATTATATTGGGGGTCTTGAACATGAGGCGTTTCATGCGTTTCAAGGAAGCATGGCTCCATCTCGCTTAGCCGAAGCTGAAATGGCTGCTCAAAGCGAAAATCTGTATCCTTGGGACAATCCTGTTCTTGAGAACGATTGGAGCACGGAGGCGGATTTGTTGGTAAGGGCAGTTCGGTCTGAATCGCATGAGGAGACTATTGAGTTAGCCCGCCAATTTCTGACCCAGAGGGATGAGCGGCGTACAACTGCGGGGTTAGGAACGAATCTGGTGAACTATGAGCGTCAACGCGAATGGTTGGAGGGACTTGCCAAGTATGTCGAAGTATCAATTGGACGATCCGCCGCTACAACTCCCGGCTACACGCCCTTGCCTGTCTTGTCAATTGATCCTGATTTTGGAGATTACGCTTCTCGTGAACGATTCTGGTCGGGACAAATAGATGAAGTGAAGCGGTCTGCTGTTCGTGAAGGCGAGACACGTTTTTATTATGGCGGTATGGCCCAGGCGATACTGTTAGACCGTCTAATGCCTGGTTGGAAGGAGCAGGCATTCAATCAGGGCGTGATGTTGGAAGATTTGTTGCAAGAAGCCCTGGATCGATTATAGTGGGGGCATTCCATTGAAAGAATATAACGTCATCGTCTGACAACAAACCGAACGAACCGAATAAGGAAGGGCAGTGTCATGGCTTCCATTTACAAACGCGTTCAGGTCATCATCAACCCCGCATCGGGGAAAGACGAACCCATACTCAACACCATCAATTCTGTGTTCGCCGGCACAGGCATCGAATGGGATGCGCGCGTCACGCACAAATTTGGCGACGCCACCCGCATGGCCAAAGAGGCGGTGGCCGATGGCGTCGATCTGGTGGCTGGCTATGGCGGCGACGGAACGCAATTGGAGATCGCCAACGGCGTGGTCGGCAGCAATGTGCCCATGGCAATCCTGCCGGGCGGCACCGGCAACGCTATGGCTTTCGAACTGAACGTGCCCCGCGAACTGGCCCAGGCGGCGGAGTTGATCGTCAACAGCCCCAATCGCAAGGTTGTCGATCTGGGCCAGATCGGCGAGCGTGTGTTCCTGCTGCGCCTCTATACCGGCGTGCAGGCGGAATCGAGGGCCAGCCGTGAATCGAAAGACAAGTTTGGCAATCTGGCGTATGTGGCCGAGGGCATGAAAATGGTGACGCATCCGCCCGAAGCGCATTACAAAGCC
The DNA here is from genome assembly GCA_024102915.1 of Caldilineales bacterium. Taxonomy (GTDB): domain Bacteria; phylum Chloroflexota; class Anaerolineae; order J102; family J102; genus JAGFJG01. Next base: position 71,168 of record JAGFJG010000097.1, on the reverse strand, counting down.
CTGATCGACGGCGAAGCGCGTGAGGCGGACTTGATCATGACCTACATCTTCAATGCTGGTTCTGTCGGCGGCGTCGGCCTGCCGGGTCTGGCAAAGGTCGAGGTCGATGACGGTTTGCTCGACCTTTATGCCATTACCAAAGGTCTGCGCCCCCTGCGCGCCCTCTCGGAACACGTGTTTGACTTCGGGCATTTCAATGCCGGCATCTATCATTTTCAGGCCAAAGAGATCACCATCGATGCCGACCCGCCGCAGACGGTGTGGATCGATGGCGAGGAATTTGGGCCGACGCCCATCACCGCCAGAGTCCTGCCCAAAGCGATCGAGGTGGTTGTGCCATAGGCCGTTAGGCCCACGCTATCGACTTTGGCGGGCGCATGTGGTGAAAATGCCAGGTGAAAACGCTCCTGTTCCAACTCATCAGACAATCCCCATTTCGCTATCCGGTGCGCAACCGGGTGATGAGCCGAAAACGAGCTGAAGAATTTCACGCCTGGGAAGCGCAAGGGCGACCTGTCCCTCCCCCGCATCTCTACAAACAGCAGATCATCAAGCTGTACGCGAACGCTTTCGGATTGCGGACGCTGGTGGAAACGGGAACCTACGCCGGTGATATGGTCGAGGCGATGAAGCGGCATTTCGACAGGATCTATTCGATCGAGTTGAGCGCTCCCCTTTACGCGCGGGCCAGCAAGCGATTCGAGGGACAACCTCACATCGAGATCATTCACGGAGATAGCGGGAAGGAACTCGCCAAGATCATGCTAAGACTCGACAGGCCCGCGCTCTTCTGGCTCGACGGGCATCATTGCGGCGGGCTCACCGCCCAGCGGGACAACGGCACGCCGCTGTTGGACGAACTGCATCATATTCTCGGCGCAGCGATTGCCGGGCATGTGATCCTGATCGACGACATGCGCGAGTTTGGGCAGGACCCCAACTACCCGCAATTGGATGAAGTCCGGGCGCTGATCAATTCTTATCAGCCAGCCCGGTTAATCGCCGCGGAACATGACATTATGAGAGTGACGCCCCAGGATTAGACGACGCCGAACGATGGCAAACTTCGCCAATGGCTCAGAGCGCTTCGATCAGGTTTTCGAAGGGATTCGCCTGCAGCCGCAAGAAACGCTGACCGGGCGATTCAACGACTGCACATTCATCCGCTGCAATTTTGCGGAAGCGATTCTGCGCGACTGCCGTTTCATGAACTGCACATTCCAGGACTGCGACCTCAGCCTGTGCCAAATCCCCGGCTGTTCGTTTCCCTCCACCCGCTTCGCCCAATCCTGGCTGATCGGCATCGACTGGACGCAGGCCAACTGGTCGAGATCAGCGCTCGGCGCACTGACCGGGTTTTTCGGCTGCGCCCTCAACCACAGCACCTTCATCGGCCTCACCCTCAAGGGCATCCAGTTCCAAGATTGCGTCGCTCACGAAGTCGACTTCCGCGACGCCGATTGCTCTCAGGTCGACTTCGACGGAACCGATCTTAGCGGCAGTCTGTTTGGCAGTACCAATCTGGCGCGTGCCGATCTGAGCAAGGCGCGCAACTATCGCATCGATCCCGGCAACAACAATCTCAAACAGGCGCGCTTCTCACTGCCGGAGGCGATGGCGTTGTTGTACAGCATGGACATCGTCTTGGAAGAGTAGGAACGTCCGAGCGATGTGGGGCCGCGCGTATGACCTAGATCATGGCGGGAATGTGAATAGATGGGCATAATATCAGCGACGCCACAACGTTGTGGACCCCAGGCAATGGGGTCTTCATTTTGTTTACGGCGCAATCGAAAACATCATCACCCATCAAAATGTCGAAAAAGAAATCGAACGATTGAAGATTAATTATTTATCGATAATCTTTGATCATCATTCTTTAGTCACCTCAGTTATCAATCAGAAAAACCAAAACCCCAAAACAACACCATTGGAGGAAAAACCAGAATGAGTACAAAGTGGGTTTACCTATTTGACGAAGTCGATGAAGCCCAAAACCTGAAAGGAGGCAATTGGGATGCTGTGCGCGGGCTGCTGGGCGGTAAGGGCGCCAACCTGGGCGACATGACCCGAATCGGCGTGCCTGTCCCCCCCGGTTTCACTGTCTCCACCGAAGCCTGCAACGCCTACCTGGCTGCCGGTCAGAAATTCCCGGCTGGCATGTGGGAACAGGAACTTGAAGCGCTGAAGGCGGTCGAGAAAAAGACCGGCAAGACGTTCGGCGACCCCAAGAATCCGTTGCTCGTCTCCTGCCGTTCGGGCGCCAAGTTCTCCATGCCCGGCATGATGGACACCGTCCTCAACATCGGCCTCAATGCCGAAACCGTACAGGGCATGATCAAACTCACGGGCGATGATCGCTTCGTCTATGATTCATATCGCCGTTTGATCCAGATGTTCGGCTCGGTGGTCATGGGCGTGCCCGATGAGCCATTCGAGGAAGTGATCACCGAATACCGCGAGAAGCGCGGCGTGGACAGCGACGCCGATCTGACCGCCGAGGATTGGAAAGCCATCGCCCAGGATTTCAAGGCGATCTTCAAGCGCTACAACCGCATCGATTTCCCCGAAGACCCCTACGAGCAATTGCGCCTCGCCACCGAGGCCGTGTTCAAATCCTGGAACGGCAAGCGCGCCATCGATTACCGCAACGCCGCCGGCATCGCCCACGACCTGGGAACCGGCGTCAATATCCAGACCATGGTTTTTGGCAACATGGGCGACCGCTCGGCTACTGGCGTGGCCATGACCCGCAACGCCACCACCGGCGAGAAGCACATCGAAGGCGATTACCTGCTCAATGCCCAGGGCGAGGATGTGGTGGCCGGCATTCGTGTCACCGAGCGGGTGAGCAAGCTGCAAGAGGATATGCCCGATGTCTGGGATCAGTTCGAAGACATCGCCAAAGCCCTGGAACAGCACTATCGTGAGATGCAGGATGTCGAGTTCACGGTCGAGCGCGGCAGGCTGTGGATGCTGCAAACCCGCGATGGCAAGCGCACCGCTCAGGCTGCCGTCCGCATCGCTGTGGAATTGGCCGAAGAAGGCCTGATCAAGCGCGAAGAGGCTGTGTTGCGCGTCACCCCGGCTCAGGTTGATTTCTTCCTGCACCCGCAGTTCTCCACCGCCGCCAAAAATGCCGCCAAAGAAGAAGGCCGCATGTTGGCCTCTGGTCTGAATGTCTCGCCGGGCGCGGCCGTGGGCGTGATCGCCCTGGATGCCGATCTGGCCGAAGCCTGGTCCAAAGAGGGCAAGAAGGTGATCATGGTTCGTCCGGAAACCAAGCCGGACGATGTGCATGGTATGTTGGCGGCGCAGGGCATTCTCACCAGCCGCGGCGGCCGCACCAGCCATGCCGCTCTGGTCGCCCGCCAGTTCGGCAAGCCGGCCGTGGTCGGCGTGGCCGCCCTGCAGATCGATATGGCGCAGCGCCGCATCGAAGTCGATGGCAAGATCATCCGCGAGGGCGAATGGATGTCGATCGATGGTACGGTCGGCGAGGTGTACGAAGGCGATCTCGACACCATGGTTCCCGACATCTCCGATCCCTGGTTGATGAAGCTGCTGGGTTGGGCGGATGAGTTCCGCCGCCTGGACGTGTGGGCCAATGCCGACTATCCGGAAGATGCGCTGCGCGCCCGCGAATATGGCGCTCATGGCATCGGCCTGTGCCGCACCGAGCACATGTTCTTCGAGACCGAGCGTCTGCCCATCGTGCAGAGAATGATCATGAGCGACTCGGCCACCGTGCTGCGCGAGTGCCTGGCCGAATTGTTGCCCTTCCAACGCGAAGACTTCGCCGGGCTGTTCCGGGCGATGGATGGCTACCCGGTCATCATCCGCCTGATCGATCCGCCGCTGCATGAGTTCCTGCCCAGCCACACCGACCTGATGAAGCAGCTCACCGATCACAAGATCCGGCTGCTCAACGCCAAGAATCTGCAAGAGGTTGATGGTCTGCTGAAGGAAATCGGCGAAGAAGAGCGTGTGCTCAGCCGCGTCGAAACCATTCACGAAGCCAATCCCATGCTGGGAACCCGCGGCGTGCGCCTGGGCATCATGATGCCCCGCCTGACCAAGATGCAGGTACAGGCCATCTTCGAAGCTGCCTGCCAGGTCGCCAAGGAGGGCGTGGATGTGCACCCTGAGGTGATGATCCCGCTGACCAGCCATGTGAACGAGCTGAAGGTACAGCAAGAGGCCCTGGAGGAAGTCGCCAAAGAGGTGATGGAAGAACAGGGCATCGAGATCGATTACAAGTTCGGTACGATGATCGAAATCCCACGCGCGGCCCTCACCGCCGACGAGATCGCCGAATACGCTCAGTTCTTCTCTTACGGCACCAACGACCTCACCCAGACCACCTTTGGCATCAGCCGTGATGACGCCGAGAAGGGCTTCCTGATCGAATATATCCAGCGCGGCATCCTGCCCGAGAACCCGTTCGAGAGCATCGACGAGAAGGGCCTGGCCAAGCTGATGGGTATAGGCGTCGAGCTCGGTCGCCAGACCCGGCCCGACCTGGAAGTGGGCATCTGCGGCGAGCACGGTGGCGATCCCAAGTCCATCGCCATCTGCCACAAGCTCAATCTGAATTACGTGAGCTGCTCGCCCTTCCGCGTGCCCATCGCCCGACTGGCCGCCGCCCAGGCAGCCCTGAAGGAAAAGATGGCGTTCATCGAAGACCTTTAGAGAAGGTTACAGGTTCAAGGTTGAAGGTTGAAGAGGTTTTCCGCCATTCAACCTTCAACCTGCCGCCTTCAACGTTCCCCAAGCCCGGCGCTGTTACAGACATCTCCGGGCTTGTTTGTTATGATTGGCCGTGACTTCACCGCGCCAGCGGAACTGAATTCGCCGATTCTACGTCTTATTGAGTGTCGTACCGCAATCCGGAGTCAATCCTCCGGCGGGTTGGGCGCAGATTGCTTCGCCTGCCGGAGGCTGCGGTGCGACGATAAAATCACGCTGCGCAGGATTTCGTCTCTCGAACAACGATCGCACTTCCCCTGCCGATGAGAATGCCAAAACGAATTCTTCCCCTCCTGTTCCTAATCGCAGCCACCACCCTGCTCCTCTCAGGTTGCATTTCGACATTGCTGCCTGAATTCGGGCCGGCCGATCCGACCGAGCTCGTCTATACGGCCCCGGCGCAAAAAACCATCATCGCCGGCGAGAAACTGGCGGGAACCGGCATCGAGTACGTGGGGTTGGCGGGCGACAATGGGGCCGAGGTGCGCATCGACGGCCAATCCGCCTTCAAGAAAGTCGCGGACAGTGTGGACTGGATCGGGCCGCTGACCGATGACGCCACCTTGGAACTGGCGTTGCGCGTGCTTTTCTACAATGATCGGGCGATGCGGCTGGCCGGGACTAACTCGATCATCATCCAAAATCCCGAACCCAGCGGCCTACAACAACGTCCCAGCGGGATAGTCGAATACGTGTTGCCGGTCACCTATCAGCTTTCCGTGGGCGATACCGTGCCCGGCTCGACCCTGGTTTTGGAATCCATCGACCCAGATCGTGGGGCGCAATTCACCGGCTGGCCGACCGAGCAATTCCCTTACCGCAAACTGGCGGACTCGCTGCAATGGTTCGGCACGGTGCGGCCTGAAATCGGGAACTGGCTGGATTTGCGGGTGGCATGGTTGGGTGATGACGACGTGCAGTTGGCCGGGTTTGCGCACGTCTATGTGACGCCGTAAACCATTGCTCGAAGGGCGGAGTGATGCGGTTGTCAGCCGGATGTCGGGGTCAGGTCGGGAAAAATGGGCGAACTGCGCGATACTTCGGATGGTAGCGCAACCAAAACCCGCGCTGGCACGTAAAGTCCGATGGCAGGAGAGCGAGTATTACCGCGTCACCCTGCACTATGCTAGAATAATCTCAATTCGGAGTTCAGAGTCCCAGGTTCAAAGTTGCACACCCGTCGACGGTTTCTGCGTTCGAGAAACGAGAGGCCAATCCAGTCAATCACGCGATAATCTCTCCGGCGGGTAACTCAGAACTCGACGCCCAGGACATCGAACTCAGGTTAGTTCAGTTCTGTTGCGAGTAAGAGCCCGCAGAGTCACAACCCTTTTGACATCGCTGGATCGAGCAGAGGAAAGAATGCTGACAAAGACGTTGCGCTTGCTTCCCGTGGCTATCCTCTTACTGGTCGCCCTTGTAGCGCCGGTAGCCGCCCAAAGCAAGACGCTTTATTGGGATCGTTTCGACGTTGACATCATTGTCAATGAAAACGGCGCCTTCGATGTGCAGGAAATTCAGGATATCGTATTTACAAGCGGCACGTTCACGAACGGGTTTCGCCGCATCGATGGCCATCTGCTGACGGACATCACATCCATTGAGGTGGCGGATGCAGACGGCCCCTATACCAAGAGCAATAGCGGCGCACCCCGCACTTACTCGGTGAGCCAGGAAGGAAGTGACACGATCGTGCGCTGGTACTTCGATCCGGTCGAAGATGACATGCGCAGTTTTACGGTCGGCTACACGGTGTTGGGCGGGTTGCGCTATTATGACGAAGGGGATCAGGTATGGTGGCAGGCGGTGTACGGCGACCGTTCATTCCCGGTCAACAACAGCAAAGTTACGATTCATGTGCCCGCCCCAGCCGAGATCCAGAATTTCGACAGTTATTTCACCCAGGCCGATCTCGTGTTGGTCGATCCGCAGACCGCGCAACTGACGGCTCTGGATCGAATTCCTGCAGGCCAGGTGTTCGAAGTGAGGGCGCAGTTCACGCCGGGGGTGGTGCAGGGAGCGCCGGCGTTTTGGCAGCAGGCTGAGGACGCACGGGCGGCGGAACTTGAGGCGCAGGCCGAATATGATACTCGCTGGCGGCCTGTCGTCAATCTCGTTGTTGGCGGCTTTGCCTTGATGTTCCTCGTGTTGGCGCCGTTGGGTCTCTACCTCCTGTGGTACACGCGCGGCCGCGATACCGCCACCGACTTCGCTGCCGAGTATCTGCCGGAGCCGCCGTCCAACATGCCGCCGGGCATGGCCGGAACCCTGTTGGATGAGCAGGCCGACATGGAGGACATTCTGGCAACGCTGGTCGATCTGGCCCGGCGCGGGTACATCACCATGGAAGAACTCAAGCCGAAGAGCACAGACATCTTTGGCCGAGGCTCGTCCGATTTCCGCTACGAACTGGTGAAAGACCCTGACGAATCTCTGCGCAACTATGAGCAATTGCTGCTCACCGCCGTTTTTGGCAAAGGGTCGGAGCGGGATCTGTCGGACTTGAAGGCGAAATTCTATAAACACCTGCCCAAGATTAAGACTGCGATCTATGCCGAAGTGACCGATGCGGGATTGTTCGTCGCCAACCCGGAACGAACACGCAGCCGCTGGGGGGCATTGGGCGTCGTCATGGTGATTCTGACAGTCGTCTTCGCCTGCGCTGTCGTCTCCATCCTCTCTAGTTATAGCGAGTTGGCTATATGTCTTCCCATCGGCCTGGGCGCGTTTTCGTTCGGGCTGATCATCCTGGCGCGCTTCATGCCGCGCAAGACCGCCGAAGGAGCGGAAACGGCGGCGCGATGGAAAGCATTTCGCACCTATCTTGAGGACATCGACAAATACACGCAATTGGACCGGGCGACCGAGTTGTTCGAGCGCTACCTGCCATACGCCATCGCTTTCGGCCTGGAAAAGAACTATCTCAAGCGTTGGGAACAGACCCCGGCCACACCCGTCCCGCCCTGGTACCTGCCTTATCCCCGACCGATCTATCATGGCTATCCCAGCGGGCCGATTGCCGGCAGCAGCGGTGGCGGTGGCGGTGGCGTAAATGCCTCGCCCGCGCCTCGCCCGTCCGAAACATCCATGCCCAAACCCAGTCTCAGCGAGGCCAGCACCAGCATGAGCGCCGGTCTGGCCGGAATGAGCGCCGGACTGACCTCCATGCTCTCCTCCGCCTCTCGCACCCTCTCCAGCAAACCCGAACCCAGCGGTGGCGGTTGGTCGAGCAGCCGCGGCAGTTCGGGTGGGGGCGGCTGGTCGGGCGGTGGATGGAGCGGTGGCGGCAGTTTTGGCGGCGGCGGTGGCGGCGGCGGTGGCGGCGGTTTCGGATGATGATTAATCGATTAATCCCGACCTGCACCAGCCGTATCCGAGTCAATCTTTAATCATCGATCTTCAGTGACCTCGTAGCATACCCGATACCTAATATCCAATACCCATCAACTCCTCTCAACCCAATCTGCATATGAATACCGGACGAATTTCAGGAATCATCTTGCTCGTGGTGGCGGCGCTGATCTGCATTGCGGCAATCTCGCTGCTTGGCACACAGCTATTGACCGAATCGGCTGCCACGGCGGGCGGCCAACTTCTGGGCCTGGTTTTGGTGATCGTATTCGTTGTGATCCCCATCGCCGCCGTCGGCGCCTATTTGCTGGTGCGCGGGCGAGGCGAAGAGGCTAAGATGGACAAAGCCCGCCAGGAGCAGAAAATCCTCAACATGGTGCTGACACAGGGCAAGGTCAGCCTGAACGAAGTCGCCCTGGAACTGGACGTAACCCGCGACGAAGCCGAAGACCTCGTGCGCGACCTGGTCGGCAAACAACTCTTTACTGGCGCCATCAATTGGAACGACGGCATCCTCTATTCGAAAGAGGCTTCCCAACTCAAGGCCGACCACAAATGCCCCAATTGCGGCGGCGAATTGGAACTCGCCGGCAAGGGCGTCATCGAATGTCCCTGGTGCGGTTCCGAAGTGTTCCTGCATTTGGATTGACGACTAGAATCTGACTTCCCACTCACCTTCGGAGGTTTACATGGATTTGTATGATCGTGCTGCGGAAGGCATGACAAAAGTGGAGGCTACCATCAGCAGCCTGCCTGTGATCAGCGAATACCGCAGTAAAGAGATGCGCCGAGACGCCGACAAGCGCCTGCGCGAACAGATCGCCAGGTATCTCGAAAACTCGCGACGTAAACTGACCGGTTTGCAACGCGACATGGTTTCCGCCGGCAACCTGCGCGACCTGCCCAGCATGGAACGCGCTGTGGGCAGACTGCAATTGCTGATCGACCGCATCAGGACTGCCAGTTATGGTTATGCGCCATTCTGGGATATCGATGAAGTACGCGAACCCCAGCTTGACCAATTACTGAACTTCGACCAGCAACTGGCCACGCATGTCACCACCATCGAATCAGAAGTCGATGTGTTGGCCGAGGCTGTGAACGCCGCCGACGCCTTCCGCGATGAACTGGATGCACTCATGGATACCCTGGCGCAAACACACCAGCTATTCGACCAGCGAGCGCAGATGATCAGTTACCTCGGCGGCGACAGCGACGCCCCAACCCCCGACGCAGAGCCAACCGCCTGATACGTGACACCTGACACTTGACACTTCATTCCGCCATTCCCACCTAGGAGGACACCCACATGGCTCGGATTTTTGACATCATCCAGGCCCCCGATCAACCGCCCGAACAACTCGTCTTGCGAGTTCCGGCCCAGGGCTGGGGCGACATCCGCCTTGGCTCGCAATTGATCGTCGGCGAAAGCCAGAACGCCGTCTTTTTCCGCGACGGCAAAGCGCTCGACACCTTCGGCCCCGGTCGCCACACGCTCACAACCGCCAACATCCCGCTGCTGATCAATCTGCTGGGCCTGGCTTTCGATGGCGAATCGCCCTTCAAGGCGTCAGTCTACTTCGTCAACATGGTTGACCTACTCGACCAGAAGTGGGGAACCGCCGAGCCGGTCGCCCTGCGCGACAAAGACCTGGGCATGGTGAGATTGCGCGCCAATGGCGCCTATTCCATCCATGTGCAGGATGCGCAGCGCTTCGTCGCCCAGATCGTGGGCCAGCGCGGCTTCTATAGCACCCGCGAGATCACCGACTGGCTGCGCAGCCAGATTGTGGCCGGATTCACCGACCTGCTGGGTGAAACCAAGGCTGGCCTATTCGACCTGCCCGCGCTGGTGGACGAACTGGGCGTAGCCCTCAAAGCCAAGGTCTCCGAATCCTTTGAACAATCGGGCGTAATCATCAAGCAGATGTTCGTGCAATCGATCAGCGCCACCGAGGAGACCCTTAAGGCGATCGACGAACGCGCGGCCATGGGCGCCATCGGCGACATGAACGCCTATCTGCGCTTCAAGGCGGCGCGGGCGCTGGGCGATGCCGCACTATCAAGCGGCCAGGGCGGCGCGGCCGGAGACGCGATGGGTACGGGCGTCGGACTCGGTGCGGGTATGGGGCTGGGCGTCGGCATGGGCGGGCTTATCGCTCAAGCCATGCAGGGCGCTATGCAGCCGCAGCAACAACCGGCGGCAGCAGCAGCCCCGGCAAACCCCACCACCAAAGCCGAAGTGCAGGCGCTTCTCGATAACCTTGACATGCGCCTTGCCAGCGGCGATATTTCCGAATCGACTTACAACACCCTCACCGCCAAGTGGCAACGCCGCCTGGAAGAAATGGACTGACAATCCAGCCAAATATCACACAAATAGCCGGTTGGCTGGACGGAATGCTTCGGCCAACCGGTTTCCATTGCCGACAAATCCGCCGCGCAAACGCTAAACAACAGAATCAAAATGACAAACGACTTTGAGCAGAAACTAGAACGCTATGCCGAACTGGCAGTCACAATCGGGGCCAATATCCAGCCGGGCCAAAAGTTGATTATCTGGCGGGCGACCCTGGATACAGCGCCATTGGTGCGATTGATCGCCGCCAAAGCCTACGAAGCTGGGGCGAGACTCGTCGACGTGATGTGGACGGATGAAGGCGTCAAACTCGCCCGATTTCAATATGCCCCACGCGACTCGTTTGAAGAGTACCCGGATTGGCAGGCGCAGGGTATGTATGATCACGTAAAGAGTGGCGGTGCGCTGATCTCGGTGCGCGGCGACGACCCCGACCTGCTGAAGGATCAGGATGGCGAGCTCGCAGCCCTGACCCAGAAAATCGCGTGGCAGAAATTGCGCCCCACACTGGATTTTGTAGGGGCGGATGCGATCAACTGGCTGGTGATCGGCGCTGCCACGCCGGCCTGGGCGGCCAAGGTTTACCCCGAACTGCCCGTCGAAGAAGCCGTTTCCAGCCTGTGGGAAAATCTGTTCGATGTTTGCCGCGTGACCGAAACTGACCCGGTCGCGGCATGGCAAGCGCACAAGCTAAACCTGGCCAAACGATCCGAGTATCTCAATGCCAAAGCATACAACGCTCTCCGTTTTCAGGGATCGGGAACAGACCTGACGCTGGGGTTACCGGCCGGGCACATCTGGCTGGGCGGGGCCAAGGATTCTCAGAATGGCATCGAGTTCGTGCCCAACATGCCAACCGAGGAAGTGTTCACCGCACCCCACCGTTATAAAGCCGAAGGCGTGGCGCGCGCCAGCCTGCCGCTCAGTTACGGCGGCTCACTGATCGAGGACTTTACCCTCACCTTCCACGAAGGCCGGGTGGTCGATCTGAAAGCGAGCAAAGCGGAAAAAGTGCTGAAGGGATTGGTGGAAAGCGACGATGGGGCCGGTCGCTTGGGCGAGGTCGCTCTGGCTCCGCATAGTTCCCGTGTCGCCAGCCAGGGCCGATTGTTTTTCAACACGCTGCTGGATGAGAATGCAGCCAGCCACATCGCCCTGGGCAGCGCCTATCGCGTCAGTCTTATCGACGGGGAGGCGATGACGGACGAGGAATTCAACGAGTTCGGCTGCAATACCAGCGCCGTTCACGTCGATTTCATGATCGGTTCGGGCGAGATGGATGTGGACGGGATCACGCAGGATGGCCGGGCCGAGGCAGTGATGCGCCGGGGCGAATGGGTTTTCGACGTTTAAAGCGAATACAGTTCACCCAATCAACATGAGCGCTCTCCCCTTCTCCCAGGGCGGGAGAAGGGGCCGGGGGATGAGGGAACACGACAACGGCCACAATCGATAACGAGGGCGATTTACAGGCCATTCTATAAACTGATTCTTATCCCAGCGGCTATACCAAACGGAACTCGCGGCTTTTGTTCTCGCCAAAGCCGTTGTGCTAGACTGTGAGATTGCGCCACTAACCCCGCGCAATCCTAACCTCTTTCAATTCCCGAACATGCTTTTGTTACAATTCAACAGCCTGGCTATTCAGCGACTGTTATCACTCAGCTTACCGCTCGGCCTCGCCCTGGCCCTGATCATCGCCCGCGCGGGTGCAGTCAACGCGCAAGGCGGTTCTGGCATCAGCTATCCGCCCGAAACCGAAGTCGTGCGCGACAACATCACCATTCTGGGGACCGCCCAACACCCTAATTTCTGGAAATACGAGATCGCCGCCGCCCCCACCGGCACACAGAACTGGTTCAACATCATCGTCAGCGAAACGCCGGTCGTTAATGGCGTTTTGGGGCAATGGAACACCCAGACTGTGGGAGATGGGCTTTATTCGTTGCGCCTGCGAGTGGTGCGCCAGGACGGGAACTTCGACGAATCGTTCGCCCAACGCGTGCAGGTGGCGAACTCGCAACCAGTAGCAACGCCGACCCCCGAAGTATCCCCCACGCCAACCATCACCCCGACCAACGAGCCGCCCACAGCAACACCCGTCGTCATCACCCCCGACATCCCCACGCCTACCCTGTCGCCTGTGGCCACCGTGGCCGCGACCGAAGATGAACCGGTTGCCGTTGCTGATGCCGAACAAGAGACGAGCAGCGAAGACGTTCTGGCAGATTTGGGGAATCAGGCGACGAACGGCTTTGTGCGCGGCGCTCGCGCCGTTCTTATCGTCTTCATTGGCGTCGGCGTTTTCTTTGGCATCAAAAGTCTTCTCACATGGCTCTATTATCGCTTCCTTGCCTGACCGGGAATCGCAGTTTTCGTGGCCCTTTTCTCCCGCTTGCGCGCGTGGGTGCGGCGACCACAGCGGCCTGAAATCGGCCCCATGAAAATGATCGTCGGTTTGGGAAACATCGGCCCGCGCTATGCCCGGAACCGCCACAACATCGGCTTTCAGATCGTGGATGAACTGGCGAACGCGCACGGGCTCAGCTTCGACAAGAGCAAATTCAAAGCGCGTTTCGGCGATGGACAGATAGCCGGGCAACGCGTGTTACTGGTCAAGCCGCAGACATTCATGAACGGTTGCGGCGAAGCGGTGCAGCCGTTAGCCGCTTTCTACAAAATCGACATTTCGGACATCATCGTCATTTTCGACGATCTCGATCTGCCCACCGGCGCCATCCGCATTCGTCCCTTTGGCGGGTCGGGCGGGCACAATGGCATGAAATCGCTCATCCAGCGTTTGGGCAGCGACCAATTTCCCCGGCTGCGGGTGGGAATCAATCGTCCCCCAGGCCGCATGGATCCGGCAGCCTATGTCCTGCAGGATTTCACGGCGGCGGAAGAAGAGATCATGGTGCAGACGAGAGACCAGGCGCGGCTGGCTGTGGAAAGCTGGTTGGTCGACGGCCTCGATGCCGCCATGAATGAGTACAATGGCTGAGATCAGGTTGATGTCGTCGTGATTGAGACGCTCACAAACGCTCCGCCCGATCTGTCCCCCGCCCTGCGCCTGAGCGGGCTTGTGCCGATCCTGCACCAGAACAGCGCATATCAGGCTTTGGCCCAAGATTTGGCTGCGGGTGAGCATCCCGCCCACCCGCTCGGCATCACGGCCGCGGCGCGCAGCTATGTGACGGCGGCTCTGGCGGGTGAGGGCAAGCCCTTGCTGCTGGTCACCGCTCGTGTGGAGACCGCCCGGCTGCTGGCGGACCAGTTGCGCGTCTGGCTGACCGAACCGCAGCGCGTCCACCTTTTCGCCGAACCCGACGCGTTATCGTTCGAGCGCATCTTCTGGTCGCGCGAGACTCGCCAAGCGCGCCTCGCCGCCCTGACCGCTCTGGCTCAGTGGGATCGTCCCATGGGCCCAACCACCCCGCCCGTTGTCGTCAGTTCGGTCCGGGCGTTGATGCAATTGACCTCGCCACCTGCCCTCTTCCGCAAATATCTGCGGGCGTTGCGCCGCGGCGACATTATCAACTTTCAGGAATTATTGGCGCGCTGGCTAAAAGCCGGTTATCGCCACGAGACGCTGGTAGAGGAACCGGGTTCATTCAGCCGTCGCGGCGGCATTATCGACATCTGGCCGCCCAACGAGACGACCCCGATCCGCATCGAATTGTGGGGCGACGAGATCGACAGCCTCAGGCGCTTCGATCCGGCCAGCCAGCGCACGTTGCCAGATGCGTTCGTTGAGCGCACCCTGGTCAGCCCCGGCAGTGAGGCGATCCTGGAGCGGGGAAGTCAGGCGGCGGCGGCTCTCAATGCTCTCGACATCAGCGCCTGCCACCCGCCCGCTCAGTTTGAATTCGAGCGCGACGCCGATCAACTCGCCGGAGAGACAGCCTTTCGCGGCGTCGAATTCTACATCCCGTACCTCGCCTCTCCGCCCAGCACAATCCTCGACTATTTGCCCGCGAAATCGCTGCTGTTGATTGATGCGGCGGCTGATGTGGCGGCGGTGGCGCTCGACCTGGAAGGCCAGGCCCTGCAAATACAGGCGGATCTGATCAAAAGCGGTGATCTCCCCGCCGGTTTTGATCGCCCGCACATGGTTTGGGAGGAATTGCGTCCACAGATGGAGCAGCGCCAACCGGTAGTGTTGGGGCAGGGAAAATTGGACGGGCACAGCACCAGCGTCGGTTCCGCCCTGGGTCGCCTGTTCCAACCCGGCCCGCGCTGGGGCGGACAACTCAAGCGGGTGATCGAGCAGGTCGAATCGATACGCTCTGGCGGGGCGCGGGTGGTGATGGTTTCACGGCAGGCGAGCCGACTGGCCGATCTCTTTGCGGAGGCCGACAACCCCATTTCCGTGATGGATTCATCCGAGACCGAGCCGCCAGCCCGCAGCGTCAGCCTGATCCAGGGCCAGTTCGACGAAGGCTGGCGCATGAACAACGGCAACGGCGGTCTGGCCCTGCTGAGCGATGCCGAGATTTTCGGATGGGGTAAAGCCCGGCGCAGGCGTAGCCCGCAGCCCAGGGCTGCGTCCCCCGAATCCTTCTTTGCGGACATCCAGCCCGGCGACTATGTAGTGCACATGGAACACGGCATCGGTCGCTTTGTGGGGCTGATCAAAATCGATATCGACGGCGTTCAACGCGATTATCTACATGTGGAGTACGCCCAAAGCGATAAGCTGTATGTGCCGGTGCACCAGGCCGATCGATTGGCGCGCTATGTGGGGCCAGGCGAGGCTGAGCCGAAGCTCAATCGCCTAGGCACTGCCGATTGGGGATTAGTCAAGGCCAGGGCCAGAAAGGCGGTGGAGGAGATCGCCGAGGATTTGCTGGCGCTCTACGCCCGCAGGCAGGCCCTGCCCGGCCATGCCTTCAGTCCCGACACCGAATGGCAATATGAACTCGAGGCAGCTTTCCCTTATGTCGAAACCGAGGACCAACTGGTCGCGATCGAAGCGGTGAAGGAGGACATGGAGCGCTCCCGTCCCATGGACCGCCTGATTTGCGGCGACGTGGGATATGGCAAAACCGAGGTGGCTTTGCGCGCCGCGTTCAAGGCCATCATGGATAGCAAACAAGTAGCTGTGCTCGTCCCCACCACCGTGCTAGCCCAACAGCATTACCAGACCTTCCTGGAGCGGATGAAGCCTTTCCCGGTGCAAGTGGAAATGCTGTCGCGTTTTCGCAGCCGCAAATTGCAAACGGAAGCGATCGAAAAGCTGAAAGTGGGCGGCATCGACGTTGTGATCGGCACGCATCGTTTGCTGTCCAGAGATGTCGAGTTCAAACAACTGGGCCTGCTGATCGTCGATGAGGAACAACGCTTTGGCGTGCGCCACAAAGAGCGGATCAAGCAAATGCGCGCCCAGGTCGATGTGCTCACCCTCACCGCCACGCCTATTCCCCGCACCCTGTACATGAGCCTGACCGGCGTGCGCGATTTGAGCACCATCGATACGCCGCCGGAAGAACGCCTGCCCATCCAAACCACGGTCGGATTCTACGACGAGACGTTGGTGCGCAATGCCATCCTGCGCGAACTGGATCGCAACGGCCAGGTGTTCTTTGTGCACAACCGGGTGCGCGGGATCGAACAGATCGCCAATCGCCTGCGCAAGCTCTTGCCAGAGGCGGTGATCGGGGTCGGGCACGGCCAAATGCCCGAACGCGAGTTGGAACGCACGATGCAATCCTTCGCCGATGGCGATTTCGACGTGCTGGTCTGTACCACCATCATCGAGAGCGGCCTCGACATCCCCAACGCCAACACGATTATCATCAACCGCGCCGATACATTTGGCCTTGCCCAACTTTATCAATTGCGAGGACGCGTTGGCCGGGGTGCGGTGCGGGCGTATGCCTATTTACTTTATGACAAGCACAAATCATTGTCGCCGGAAGCGCTGCAACGGTTGGAGGCTGTGCAAGAAGCCAGTGATCTGGGCGCGGGTTTCCGCATCGCCATGCACGACCTGGAGATACGCGGCGCCGGCGATCTGCTGGGCGCCCGGCAACATGGTCACATCGCTGCCATCGGTTTCGACCTCTATGTGAGATTGCTGGCCCAGGCTGTGGAAGACCTGCGCGACCGCAATGGCCTGCCGGAAGGAGCGCTCGATGTTGGCATGTTGATCGATCCTATGGCCCCCACTGTGCAACTCGATTTGCCGTTGAATGCCGGGCTGCCGAACAGCTATGTCAGCGATGAACGCCTGCGATTGCAACTCTACCGGCGTATTGCCAGTCTGAACACTTCCGGCGAAATCGACGAAATGAGCAAGGAATTGAAGGATCGCTTTGGCCCGCCCCCGCCGGAGGTGGCGCACCTGCTGTATCAGGTTAAGGTGAAGATTCTGGCCCAACACGCCCGGGTGAGCAGCATCGGTCGGGATCATGATCAACTTGTGGTGCGCAGCGAATCGGTCGCACGTCTCAATCGGGAACGCCTCCAATTCCAACTTGGCGATAGCGCTATCGTGGGCAGCAATGCGGTGTGGGTGGTCGCGGATTCCGCAGGGGCGTGGCAACAAAAGTTGTTGCATGCGCTTGATATTCTTGGCGCTGGAAATTGATGCCGATAGCGCAGATATTAACGTGAAACGCGCGATATTATTGTGAAACTGTTTCTTGTCAGGATGATCTCAGCTCACGTTGTGTGATTATCCGCGAATCCATATGGGATAATGTGGGATAGTGTGGGAAATAGTCGAACGATCGGAGGCCGTCGTGAAACGCGCGTACTCGCCGTGAAACAGGCGAAGTGCACGATGAGATCATACTTGATCCGATGGCGGCAATCTCAGGCCGTGTGGGATAATGTGGGATAGTGTGGGATAGGGGCGATAAGGTTGAGGCTGCCGTGAAACGCGCGAACTCACCGTGAAACAACAAGACCCGCGCGGACGGCCCACGCGGGTCTGAAAAGGCTGATACCGTGTGCGATCAGCTGATGGCTACGATCGCACATTGCCGCCGTTCACGCACCTCCAGAATCTCGAAATCAGCGGCTTCCAGGGCAGCGCGCACCGCCTGAGCGTTTGCGCCTTCCTCTTTCACCATCAGTTTTTTGTGGACGCCATCGCCCTCGTCCAGGGTGGCGATGCTGATGATGGAGCCGCCATTGTCGTTGATGATCGAACCAAGCGTAGCCAAAACGCCCCGACCTTCCTCGACCCGCAGAACAAACCGCAGACCAGGCTTTTCCCCGCCGCTGAGCATAGCGACGAACATTTGGAAAATATCGCTTTCCGTCACAATCCCGACCAGTTTATCGCCATCCAGTACCGGCAACGCCCCGATTTTCTTTTCCAACAGAAAACGGGCGGTCTCTTCAATCGGACAACTGGGTGAAACGACAAACACGGGGCTGGTCATGAAGTCCCTGGCTGGCAACTTTTCCAGCAGCGTATTCATTTCCCAACGGCTGAGGGTTGTCGCTGGCGAAGGCATCGTTGACATGAGATCGTGGTCGGAGACGATGCCGACGAGTCGGCCGCTTGCGTTCACGACGGGCACGCGGCGAATGTGTTTTTCTTCAAAAAGGCGGGTGATCTCCGGAAGCGTCGTGGTTTCGAGAACTATTACCGGATCGGAGGTCATCGCGTCACGTACAAGCATTTCAAATTCCTCGTTGGAGATTTTATGGGTTATGAGCGAACGTATGTTGAGAAATCACGCAACTGCGACATCAGTCCATTCGCTCCGATGGCAGCATGAAATCGCAGCGCCGTGATCCACATTATCTTGCAGAAAGTTGGGGCGTCGTTTTCAGTGTGAGCTTTCTGGTCATCCTCGTCGTTGGGGTGCGTTATCATATCGCGCAGCCTGGCGCGTCGTAGTTTCTCTTCGATCCCAGTGCGGCCCCACTGTCAGATCTAGACGAGCGGCTGTGCGAAGTTGTGTGATGAGAAAAGTATACCAGCATCCATTGCAGTTGACAATAGTCTGCGCATGTAATCTTCCGCTGTGCAATAACATCCAATTAGAATATTGCCAGGTGACAGTCACCTCATTGCAGCCATCCTATGGAGATTGAAATCATGATCGACTTTGGCCCCGTACGGCGACGCGAAATGAAGCTGACCGATCTCGTAGCTGGGCTTGACCGCTACGGCCTGATCGACGCAACCAACGCCATGATTGATACCATGCTGTCCCTGACGCATGACATCATCGATGCGGATGTCATATATGTGCCCGACGACCCCGATGCTGAAGACCCCTATGCGGAGGATGAAACGAACTTATCATTGGCCTGGACGCTGGGTCATGTGATTGCACATACCACCGCTTCGGGCGAGGAAACCTGCGCCCAGGCGGCTACCCTCGCCCGCGGTGTCGAGGTGCTGGGACGGAATCGCTATGAAAAGCCCTGGCAGCTAATGCGCACCGCATCCGACGTGCGCCACCGCCTGGAAGAAAGCCGCCGCATCCGCCTGGCATACCTGAACGCCTGGCCGGATGAGCCCCATTACGAGATCACCTTCACGCCTTATAGAAGCCCGCAAAACTGTGTGGAACGCGTGGCGGCCGGCTTATTCCACGATGACAGCCATCTTGAGCAGATCGCCGAAATCGTGCGCCAGGCCAAAGCCGCGCGACAGCCCAGCTAACGTCTGTCGGGTTTCTCCGCGAAACCGGTCGCCTCATCCACGATGTAGAGCGGGCGTTGCTTCACTTCCTCGTAGATGCGACCCAGATATTCGCCGATGATGCCCAGGGAAATAAGCTGGATTCCGCCCAGAAATAGCACCATGACCAGCGTGGATGCTTGGCCGATGAACGCCTGGCTGCCAGAAAGACGCAGGGCAATCGTCACTAAAATCCCGATGACGCTGATGGCGGCGATGACAAACCCCATGTAGGTAGCGATCTGTAAGGGGAAATAGGAGAAAGAGGTGATGCCATCCAGCGCCAGCCGCAGCATCTTGCTGATCGGATACTTGGTTTCGCCGGCATAGCGCTCCTCGCGCACATACTCGACGCCGGTCTGACGAAACCCGACCCACACGCTCAGCCCGCGCATGAAGCGATGGTGTTCCCGCAATTTGCGTAGCGCATCCATCGCTTTGCGATCCACCAGCCGAAAATCGCCCGTATCGACCGGAATGGCGAATCCGGTAATTCGGTTTATCACTCGATAAAAAGCGCTGGCTGTGTACAACTTGAATTTGCTTTCGCCTTTTCGCTCTTTTCGGATTGCGTATACCACATCATAGCCTTCTCGCCACTTAGCTACCATATCGAGGATAAGGCTGGGCGGGTCCTGCAAATCGGCATCGATGATGATAATGGCGTCGCCGGAGGCATAATCGGCCCCGGCTGTGATCGCTATTTGATGACCGAAATTGCGAGAGAAATTGACAATGCGCACACGATCGTCCTGGGCGTGCAATTCCTGCATCACTTCGTATGAGCGATCCCGGCTGCCGTCATTGATCAGAACCAATTCCCAGGTGTCGCTCTGTTCGTCCATCGTGGCGACGATACGGCGATAGAGCTCGTGCAGGATCGCTTCTTCGTTATAAACGGGCGCCACAATGGAAATCGTGGGGTTTGCGCTATTGTTCATGGATTGCGTGGAGATTTGGTAAGTCTGTGGCTATGGTCGCCCTCATCCCCCGGCCCCTTCTCCCGTCCTGGGAAGGGGAGAAATCATTGCCGGGCTGAGTGGGTTTGATTGAAGGTGGATGATGCTCAAAGGATGAGCATGGCATCGCCAAAGGAATAGA
This sequence comes from Caldilineales bacterium, assembly GCA_024102915.1. Lineage (GTDB taxonomy): Bacteria > Chloroflexota > Anaerolineae > J102 > J102 > JAGFJG01. The sequence continues at coordinate 50,961 of JAGFJG010000097.1, read as the reverse complement.
AACGATAGCCGCTTTCGATTGCCTCGTCGTAAGCTTGCGTGATGCGGTCGCGACCGGCAAAGGCGGATACGAGCATCAACAAGGTCGAGCGCGGCAGATGAAAATTGGTCAGCATCACATCCACGGCCCGAAACTGGTGGCCGGGCAGGATGAAGAGATCGGTGTCGCCGGTGAAGGCGGCGGTGGTTTTCCATCCGCACATCAGCTCGGGCGGAGCGGGATCGGCGGGGTTGAGGCCGAGGGCGATCTTAGCGGCAGTTTCCAGCGCCCGTACGCTGGTGGTGCCGACGGCGACGATCCTGCCCCCGCCCAGCCGAGTCTCATTGACCAATCGGGCGGTCTCGGTGCTGAATTCCAGCCATTCACTGTGGATATCGTGTTGTGTCGGGTCTAGAATGCTCACCGGGCGGAAGGTATCCTGGCCCACGTGCAGCGTGACATAGGCAAATCGCACGCCCTTATCGCGCAAAGTGAGCAGCAGTTCGGGCGTGAAGTGCAGGCCAGCCGTGGGCGCCGCCACCGAGCCTTCACGACGGCTGTAGATGGTTTGATAGCGTTCGGGGTCAGCCAAAGGCGTGTGGATATAGGGCGGCAGCGGCGTCTGGCCGAGTTCGTCGAGCAGGTCGTCGATGGGCGGCGCGAACATGATCCGGCGCAGCGGCCCCTCTCCCGCGCTCAGGATGGTCGCCCATACAGATTCAGCATCACTGGTCTCGAAGCGGATGCGTTTGCCCTCTGTGAGATTCTTGCCGCCCACCAGGGCCTGCCATTCGCCATTCTCCAAGGCCCGCAACAAAAACACTTCGACCTGCCCCCCCGTTTCCTTCGTCCCTAGCAGCCGGGCCGGTATCACCCTGGTGTCGTTGAGGACGAGCAGGTCGCTCGCGCCCAGATAATCGGGCAGATCGTAGATATGACGGTGTTCGATCTGGCCCGTTGCGCGGTCTAGAACCAGCAGCCGGGCGTGGTCTCGCGGCTCCACCGGCGTCTGGGCGATCATCTCCGGCGGCAGATTGTAATCGAAATCAGCAGTGCTCAGCGCCGGAGCCAATGAAATCGTACTCATAAAAGACGCTTAATCGGGGGATTTGCCGTTCCGAGAGGCGGCGACGAAGCCATCAAACAGCCGCCGATGTTCGGTTCCCAACTCATAGAGTCGTTCGGGATGCCACTGCACGCCCAGAATCCAGCCGCCATTCGGGCTTTCCAGCGCTTCGATCACGCCATCCTCGGCCCAACCGCTGGCCGCAAGCCCCGCCGCCAGATTCGCCGGGCGCACTGCCTGATGATGATAGGAGTTAGCCAGAACGCTGGGGCCGCAGGCCAATGTGCGGTCGAGCAGACTGCCCGGTCGGATGCTCACTTCGTGGGGTCTGGGGCCTTCGAAGCTGTTGGTCTTGCCGGAATGACCCTCGGTATGTTGGATCAGGCTGCCGCCCAATGCGACGTTCAATACCTGAAAGCCGCGGCAGATGCCGAAGATCGGCATGTGTCTGGCCGCGGCTGCGCGTACCAAACCGATCTCCAGGCGATCACGCTCCGGAAAGATACTGGCCGGGTCGGCACCATCGATGTCCTGATCATAATAAGCGGGATGCACATCCCCGCCGCCCGTGAGCAACAAACCATCCAGCCCATCCAGGGTCGATTCGAAATCCTGCACTTCTTCCGGGACCAAACGCACCGGTTCGCCCCCGGCCGATTGGATGGCAAACCAGTAGTCGCGTTGCCATTTGAGAAAATAATCGATATTCTCTTCGCGTGAAGTAAAGCCGATGCGTGGGCGAGATGATGAAGTCTGATTTGTCATTGTCGATTTGATGACGCCTTTTCCAGGCGAATTAGCCTTCGAAGAGTGTGGGCTGCTCCGATGCCGGAGCCTGGTAAGCAAAGCCCATGTGCTCGTAGGCGCGCGGTGTGGCCATGCGCCCGCGCGGCGTGCGGTCCAGAAATCCAAGTTGCAAGAGATATGGCTCGACCACATCCATGATCGTGTCAGATTCTTCACTTACGGACGCGGCGATGGTTTCGAGGCCAACCGGCCCGCCGCCGAATTTGAGGATGATCGATTCCAGGACGATGCGGTCGAGTCCATCCAAACCCAGGTTGTCGATTTCGAGCAAATCCAGGGCGTCGTCGGCAACCTGAGCGGTGATCTGGCCGTCCGCACGCACTTCAGCAAAATCGCGCACACGCCGGAAAAGCCGCAAGGCCACGCGCGGCGTGCCGCGGGCGCGGTGAGCGATCTCGGAGATGCCTTCTTCAGTGGCGGGCGTGTTGGTCAGCTCGGCTGCGCGGCGAATGATGCCTTCGATGGCGCTGACTTCGTAGAAATCGAAGCGCAGCACCGCGCCGAAGCGTGCGCGCAAAGGGGACGTGAGCAATGCCAGCCGGGTGGTGGCGCCAATGACGGTAAAACGGGGGAGTTTGAGGCGGATGTTTCGGGCGCTGGGACCTTTGCCTATGACGATGTCGAGGGCGAAATCTTCCATTGCCGGGTAAAGAATCTCCTCCACGGCGCGTCCAAGTCGGTGAATCTCATCGATAAAGAGGATGTCACCCTTGCGCAGATTGGTGAGAATCGCCGCCAGATCACCGGTGCGCTCAATCGCCGGCCCCGCCGTTATCTTGAGATTCACGTCCATCTCATTCGCCACCACGTGCGCCACGGTGGTTTTCCCCAACCCAGGCGGCCCATATAACAACACATGATCCAGACTGTCCCCTCGCTGCCGCGCCGCCGAGATCAGGATGTCGAGATTGTTGCGCACGTAGTCCTGTCCATGCAACTCGTCGAGACGTTTGATGCGCAAAGCCGCATCCAGATTATCGCCAGGCTGAGCCTGCGGTGAAAGTGGCGTGTCGTTCATGGCTAGATTGCTGCGTCGGCGGCAGGAAGGGTGCGGTCATTATAGCCGAACATTTGTGCCAGCCCAAGCTGGTTTCGCAGGCGATATGCAAAAATTGACGCCGGTCAACAATCATGGTAAAAGAATGCCTCGCATTTTTTGGATGACTGAATTTGGAGCAATGATATGAATACGACCCGCACAGAAATTGAACGTGAGCAATTGACGCAACAACGGAACGATCTACAGGAGGACATCGAAATCCTTCGTGAAGCATTGCGGGGCGAAGTGGATGTGGATGTTGAGGAAGGGGATCCGGACGTTGTTGAACGCGAGAAGAACGTCGTGCTTCTGGCTGCGATGGAAGCGCGCATCGCCTCCATCGAAGATGCTTTGCGATCAATCGATCGTGGCACCTACGGCATGTGCGAGCGCTGCGGCAACCCAATCCCGCCGGAACGCCTGGAAGTGAAACCGGAGGCGACTCTGTGCGTCACCTGCCAGGCCGAGGTGGAAAAACTGCTCAAGCGCGGTATGGTCGTCCAGCGCCCGCGTTGGGGGCTGGAACTTGAGGGTGAGCCAGAAGAAGATTAACCCGCATTCAAGCGAATGAACCGCGGCGAGTTAAGAACATAGACTCGCCGCTTTTCATATCAGGGGTGCAAGGGCGAATCGATAAACGCAACAGCCCCAATTCATGGGGCGCAGTCTAGAAGCGCGGGCAATTCATGCCTCGGTGCGTCTTTGACGCACATCTGATAGCGGTTTTGACATTGACGGGTTAATTGGCGAAGGTTTACAATCGGGCGACACCAGCCACCGGCGAAACGTCCAATCGCCTCTACAACTTCCGAGGAGCCGCTATGCCGCGCGTTTTTGTCTCGACCCATCCGCTCATCCAACACAAGGTCACGCTCCTGCGCAACGCCACCACCGAATCTCGCAAGTTCCGTGATCTGGTACGCGAGATCACCATCCTCCTCGCATTCGAAGCGACTGCCGACCTGGCCCTGTCACCACTGCAAGTGCAGACCCCGCTCGACATCGCCAATGGCTATGAGTTGAAGGAACGCATCGGGCTGGTACCCATCCTGCGGGCTGGGCTGGGGATGGTGAACGGCATTTGGGAGTTGATGCCGCAGGCGGAGGTCTGGCACATCGGGCTTTATCGCGACGAACGCACCCTGAAACCGGTGGAGTATTACAACAAGCTGCCGATCTCGCCGACCGTGCAGGTGGTGCTGATCCTCGACCCCATGCTGGCCACGGGCGGTTCGGCGACGGCCACGGTGGACGTGCTCAAGCGTTGGGGGGCAGGGCGGATCAAATATCTGGGCATTATTGGCGCGCCTGAAGGTGTGAAAACCCTGAGCGATGCGCACCCAGACGTCGATATACATCTGGCGGCGCTGGACGATCACCTGACGCCGGAACCACAGAAGCCGGGCGATCCACCGGCCGGGTTCATTGTACCCGGTCTGGGCGACGCCGGGGATCGGCAGTTCGGCACGGGTTGATGAGCGGTATGAATCGACGCCCCAGCTGGGATGAGTACTTCATGAGCATCGCCCTGCAAGTGGCGCGACGCTCGACCTGCGACCGGGCGCACGTGGGGGCGATCATCGTCAAAGACCGGCGCATTCTCACGACCGGGTACAATGGCTCGCCCTCCGGCCTGCCGCACTGCGATGACGCCGGGCATCTGCTGGTGGAAGGGCATTGCGTTCGCACTCTGCACGCCGAGCAGAATGCGATCATCCAGGCGGCCTATCATGGCGTCTCGGTGCATGGCAGCAGCATTTATGTCACCCACCAGCCCTGCCTGATCTGCGCCAAGATGATCATCAATGCCGGCATTCGCCGCGTGGTCTATGCCGGCAAATATCCCGATAATCTGGCTCAGCAATTCCTGGCGGAAGCGGGCGTCGGGCTGCAACATTTTTCGCTGCCGGATGAATTGCTGGAATCGGTCGCGCACCGCCCGGAACGCGGCGACCCAGGCGAATCCTAAACGACGAAAATTCACGCCAAAGCGAAGAAGCATTGGCGGGCGCTTCGGCGGGCATGATAAACTAGACTTCGCTGACGCCCATCCAATAGGTACGCAAGTGCAACTGATTGAGACAGATTGCCACTGTTTTCTCAGATGGTCTGCGTCAATATTTCAGCATCTGTGCAATCTGTGTACGTATGAATTCATCTGGCCTCAAAGACGGCTCACGCCAAGCCGCTAAGACGCAAAGTTTTCAAGACCATCTTGGCGTCTCTGCGCCTTTGCGTGAGATCGATAAACAAGATGAACAGTTACCTGTGTACCTTTTCGACAAGTGAACTGACCGGTTTTCAGATATTTTCCCATCGTTTCCACCGCACAAGGAGCAATTGTCATGGATCGTGAATCAGATATCCTCGCCGCTGAATCCGAACTTTATCTTCCACCGGCCGAGGTTGTCGCGCAGGCGTATATCAAGGATTATGACGAGGTTTATGAGAAGGCCGTGCAGGACCCCGCAGCTTTTTGGGCGGAACGAGCGCAAACGCTGGATTGGTATGAACCCTGGGAGACGGTGCTCGACAAATCCAACCCGCCCTTTTACAAGTGGTTTGTGGGGGCCAAAACCAACATCGCTCACAACTCCCTCGACCGCCATGTGAAAACCTGGCGCAAGAACAAACTCGCCCTGATCTGGGAAGGCGAGCCAGGCGACCAACGCACGTTCAGCTATTACCGGCTGTGGCAGGAAACCTGCAAATTCGCCAATGTTCTGCGCAGCATGGGCGTGAAAAAGGGCGATCGGGTGACGATCTACATGGGGCGTGTGCCCGAACTGCCGATCGCCATGCTGGCCTGCGCTAAAATCGGGGCGGTGCATTCGGTGGTGTATGGCGGTTTCAGCGAGCAGGCGCTGGCCGACCGCATCGAGGACGCGCAAAGCCGGGTGCTGATCACGCAGGATGGGGCGTGGCTGCGCGGCAAGACGGTAGCGCTGAAAAAGACGGCGGATGAAGCGATCCATCGTTCGCCCGTGGTGGAACACGTGATTGTGGTGCGGCGCACGGGCCAGGATGTGTACATGGAGCCGGGGCGGGATTTCTGGTACGATGAATTGATGACGCTGCCCATCGCCTCACCGAATTGCCAGACCGAGGTGATGGACGCCGAAGACCCGCTGTTCATCCTCTACACGTCGGGCACGACCGGCAAACCCAAAGGGTTGCTGCACACGCATGGCGGCTATCAGGTTTACACGAGCACTACGCTGCAATGGGTTTTCGATCTCAAAGAAGAAGACCGCTGGTGGTGCGCCGCCGATCCGGGCTGGATTACCGGCCACAGCTATATCGTCTACGCGCCGTTGATCCTCGGCGCCACCAGTTTCATGTACGAAGGCGCGCCCACGCACCCCTACCCCAATCGCTGGTGGAAGATGATCGAGAATTACGGCATTACCGTGCTCTACACCGCGCCGACGGCGATCCGGGGGTTGATGCGCTTCGGCGACGCCTGGCCCAATCGCCACGATCTCAGCAGCTTGCGATTATTGGGCAGCGTGGGCGAACCGATCAACCCGGAAGCGTGGCGCTGGTATCATCGCGCCATCGGCAAAGAGAAATGCCCAATCATGGACACGTGGTGGCAGACTGAAACCGGCGGGTTCATGATTACGCCGCTGCCATCCGTGCCCCTCAAACCGGGTTCGGCCACCCGGCCTTTCCCCGGTATCGAGGCCGATGTCGTGGACGAGGAAGGCGAGCCGGTCGCGGCCAACGAGGACGGCTATCTTATCGTCAAACACCCCTGGCCGGGCATGGCCCGTACCGTGTACGGCGACCCGGATCGCTATATCGATCAATACTGGAGGCGCTTCCAGGAGAAGGGCTATTACCTCACAGGCGACTCCGCCCGCAAGGACGATGACGGCTATTTCTGGGTGATTGGCCGCATCGACGATGTGATCAAGGTCAGCGGCTATCGTTTGGGCACGGCCGAAATCGAGAGCGCTCTGGTCAGCCACGAGGCCGTGGCCGAGGCCGCCGCTATTGGCATCCCCGATGAATTGCGCGGCAATGTGATTTGGGCGTATTGCATCCTGCGCAGCGGCTACGAAGGCAACGAACGCCTGATCGACCAACTCAAGGACCATGTGCGTCACGAAACCGGCCCAATCGCCGTCCCCGCCAAGATCGAATTCGTCAACAGCCTGCCCAAGACCCGGTCGGGCAAGATCATGCGCCGGGTATTGAAAGCTCAAGCCCTGGGTCAGGACGTGGGGGATATTTCGACGCTGGAGGCGTAAGCAAATAGTAGTCAGTATGCAGTGGTCAGTGGTCAGTTTCAAAGCCCTGATCACCGATTACTGCATACTGATTACCGACGACTGATTACTTGTTCTTTCGGGCAGAAGTGTGTACTGCGCCCGCCCACCACAATCCGACTGATCGGCGTCCCGCATGAAGGACAGGGTTCGCCGGTGCGCTGGAAGACCTGTAAACTATTTTGAAATTCGCCGGGCGACCCATCGGGCCGGCGATAGTCGCGCAAGGTCGTGCCCAGTTCGGCCAGGGCCTGGCGGATGACCGCTTTCACCGCCGCAGCCAGGGCGTCGCATTCGGATGGGGTGAGGGAGCCGCCCTGACGTTGGGGATGGAGGCGGGCGCGGAATAGCGCTTCGTCCGCATAGATGTTACCGATGCCGGCCACGATGCGCTGATCGAGCAGCAACGACTTGATCGCCGCCGTCCGCCCCGACAACTGGCCGCGCAGAAAATCGCCGGTAAATCTCTCGGCCAAAGGCTCCGGCCCCAACTTGCCCACAATCTCTGCTGAATCCTCGACCAGGTAGGCTCGCCCGAATTTGCGCTGATCCTTGAAACGCCATTCCTGCCCGTCCGCCAATCGGAAGGCCAGGCGATCGTGTTTGTGATAGGGTTCGGCGGCAGGTACAACCCGCATTTCGCCGGTCATGCGCAGATGCATGACCAGGCAACTGGCGTCATCCAGGTTGAATAGCATGTACTTGCCGCGCCGACCTGTACTGAGGACGCGCCGCCCTCGCATGCGAGCCTGAAATTCATCTGCGCCCGGTCGCTCCACCACACCCGGCCACAGGATGGTTACCGAGCTAATGGGCTGATCGACCACCAGCGGTTCCAGCGCGTCGAGGATGGTTTGGACTTCGGGCAATTCAGGCATAGCCGCATTCTAGCACAGGCGTGGAGTGCGGCGTCATTTGTGATTGGCAACCACCCCGCAAGCACGCACTTTGCAATCCGACGACGAATGTAGACCTTTGAGCAAAATCTTACACGAGTTGGAAACAAGTTCACTTTGTCACAGCCCCCGACCGTGGTATGATTCTCATATCTTCGAGCTATCCCAGCGAGAACCTCACATGATCCCCGACAAAGCAGCCATCGAACGCATATCGCCCACCGCTGTGGTGGAATCCAATCTGGAATGGATGTTGGGCGCTGATCTCGAATTGGTGCGCGGGCACATGCAAGATGCTATCGCCAGCGGTTATCCATTCCTGGACAATATCCTGGCTGCGCATCTACACACGCATTATCCCAGGGCGATCATCGTATTGGGCACAAGCCGGTTGGGGCATACCGACGTCGCTCAGCGCACCGCTCTGGCCGCGGCCATTGAGATGCTGCACCTCGCCACGAATATCCATGCCGGAATTCCCGGCGGCGAACTGGCGCGCACGCGCGAAAATCGGTATATGCTCGGCGTATCCATTCTTACCGGCGACTATTGCTTCAGCCAGGCTTCGATGCTGGCCGCACGCACCGAAAACCCCGCCGTGGTGATGGCGTTTGCCAATGCACTGGCCCAACTCACGGAAAAGCGCGTGACCTTGCAATTGGAGAAACCCAACCAACCCTATGCCGATGATGCCGTCCTGTATGCGGCGGCGGCGGAAGCGGCATCACTGCTCGTGGGATTGCCTCTGCCCATCCGGTACGCGCTGAAAGAGACGGCAGCCGCCTTTGGCGAAGTTCTAGCCGACTCCGAAACAGCCCTGGCCGAAGCCATCGCCCAACTGGAAGGAATGATCAAGGACCGTCCTGTCGCCCGACCGTTCGTCAATTGGCTGCGGACTCGTCTTTCCGCTTAGGCCGGGATTCACCCACAAAAAAAGCCCCCTGGTTTTACAGGGGGCTTTCTATTTTCTGCGACTCGTTGTTTAGTCCAGGGCGCTATAACCGGGACCATCTGAGAAATAATCATAGTTTGGCTGAACAGCGTCGGTCAAATCGACGACTTCGCTGCCATCCGCAGTGACTTTCTCTTTGGTATCCCAGGGGACATACTCGACGCCGGCGGGCATTTCATAAGCATCCGGCACGTCTTCCTCAGGGAAGATCGCTTCGAATGGGCATTCGGGGACGCAAGCGCCGCAATCGATGCAGGTGTCGGGGTCGATGAAGTACCAGGGCCACTCCTGTTCGGGAATGCCGGGGATAATGCATTCGACCGGGCATACGTCCACGCACGCGCCATCGCGAAGACAAAGGGCTGTAATGATGTGGGTCATGTGATTTCTCCTTTACGCCCGGCAGGCGACATAACCAAGTATGCAGCCAGCGAGCACAAACGATGAATGAAACGGAACAGTTGCCGAAGTGAAACTTGCTAGACGATGAGAGATTTGTAGCAGATAATCCCGTATAGATCAAATCTGCACAGGGAGTGGTGATTTGCCCGCCAGACAAGAGCCTGCTGCTGCGTCCCGGCGGCGCATTCGTGCCTGCGTCCAGCTGATAATTGCTGTGCTACAATGCTGCGTCGCGTCACCCCCCCCCACAAATTCCTGCCCCGTTTTCACCCATGAAAAAACAACCCACTATTGCCGTCATCGGCTCAATCGTCGCTGACATCGTCGTAGAAACCGAGCACCTTCCCCGCAGCGGCGAAAACTTGCACGTGACCCGTGTCGAGTCGATGATCGGCGGTAAAGCGGCCAACGCCGCCGTCACTTTCGCCCGATTGGGCGGGCGCGTGCATTTGTTAGGCAACACCGGCGATGACTTATTTGGGGAACAGGCGCGGGCGGCGCTGCAAGCTGAAGGCGTGGAGACGGCGGGTTTGGGACGTGACCCCGATCATCCCACCGGCGCTGGCATTCTACTAAACGAACCCGATGGTCAGACGGCCTTCATGATTGCGCCGGGGGCAAACCAGACTCTCAAGCCGCACGATCTGCGATCAGCCCTGGAGCCGCTGCTCCCCGAACTGGATGGCCTGCTCTTTAATTTCGAGTCCCCAGAAAACTGCCTGCTCCTGGCCGCCGACATGGCCCATATGGCCGGCGTCCCAATCTACGTGGATGCTGGCCCCTACCGCCCGTACTCGTCCCAACTGTGGCGGCATGCCGCCGTTCTGACGCCCAATCAGCCGGAAACCGAGGCGCTGGTTGGGCACGCCATCCGGGACGATGCCAGCGCTCACGCTGCCGGCGACCGACTGCGCTCGCAAGGCCCCCAATCGATCGTGATCAAGTTGGGCGAACGCGGCGCTTTGCTAAGCACGCCTCTGGTGCGGGAAATCCACCCGGCGTTTGATATCGAAGTGCAGGATAGCGCCGGAGCCGGGGACGCTTTTACGGCCGGGCTGGTGTGGTCGCTTTGCCAGCGCCAATCGATACGCGCCTCCGTACGCTTCGCCAATGCCTGCGGCGCTATCGCGGCCAGCCGCTTTGGCACCATGCCAGCGATGCCGTGGCTGACGGAAGTGGAATCGCTGCTTCGGGAACAGAATTGAATTCGCTCAGGCCAACATCGCCAGCGCCCCATTAACGCTGTCCTCGGGGCTGATTTTATATTGGACATCCGCCAGCCGTCCTTCTTCGTCGATGACAAAATGGCTGCGGATGATGCCCATGTATTTCTTGCCAAATGTTGATTTTTCGCCCCACACGCCGTAAGCATCAGCGATGCTATGATCTTCGTCGGCGACCAGCGTAAAAGGCAGGTTGTATTTGGTTCTGAATTTTTGATGGGACTTGACGTTATCGGGGCTAACGCCTAAAACGATGGCGTTTTTCTCTTCGATATCAAGATAGTTGTCACGAAATCCGCAGGCTTGCGTGGTGCATCCGGGCGTATCATCTTTGGGATAAAAATAGAGAATCACGCGTCTGCCGCGAAAATCCTCAAGCCGGATCTGAGCACCGGCGTCTGTTTGGGCAGTGAAGGGCGGGGCGACATCGCCAATCGATAGTTTTTCCATGATCACACTTACTCCTTATTTCTGCTACAATGGGGTTGGAAAGAATCGGATTTCACTTTCATTGAAAACCAGTTTAGATCACGGTCGCCATCATCTCAAGATTCAACCTTCCAATTATTACGAGCAGAAAAATGTCAGGCAAATATTACGATGAATTGAACGTCGGCGAGCGCATAAAGCATGGCCTGGGACGCACAGTCACCGAAATGGACAACACACTGTTCTCGGCGTTGACGATGAACACGCAGCCATTGCACATCAATGAGGATTTTGCGGCAAAAACCCAGTTCGGGCAACGCATCGTCAATGGCATTTTTACGTTGGGTCTGGTTATCGGCATCACAGTTCCCGACCTGACTGAGGGCACCATTGTCGCCAATCTCGGCTACGACGGCGTGCGTCACCCGCATCCGGTTTATCATGGCGACACGCTCTACGTCGAAACCGAGATTCTGGACAAACGATTATCGCGCTCGAATCCTGGCCGAGGCATTGTGCAAATGAAACACATTGGCCGCAACCAACATGGCACAATCGTCTTGGAAGTTGTGCGCACAGCGTTGTTCCTGGTGCACGACGCTTAGATTGAACCATGAATTGAGAATCACTGAGGCAGGGAGACCATGAGACCACGACGAACCGTACTTTTCATGCCCGGCGATAGCCAGAGAAAAATCGAAAAAGCCGCAACCGTTGGCGTCGACTGCATTGTGATGGATTTGGAAGATGGCGTCGCCTGGGAGCAAAAGGAGGCTGCGCGGGAGACGACGCTGCATAGTCTGCTGACTCTGGATTTCGGCGCATCCGAGCGCGTTGTGCGCCTGAACCCGGTGGGATCGGGGCTGGAAGTAGCGGATTTCAGAGGTACGATCGAAGGCAAGCCGGATGCCTATCTGCTGCCCAAGGTGGGGAATTCGGCGGATCTGGTCTGGCTGGACGCCATGCTGGATCAATTCGAATCTCGCTTCGAATGGGAGCCGGGGAGTATTCGAGTATTGGTCTTGATCGAGACGGCGTTGGGCGTCGTCAATGTGCGGGATATCGCACAGGCCAGCCGTCGTTGCGAGGCGCTGTTCTTTGGGGCGGAGGATCTGATCGGCGACATCGGCGGGGTGCGCACAAAATCAAATCGAGAAGTGCACTATGCCCGCAGCAAGATAGCCCTGAACGCCGCTGCCTTTGGTTTGCAGGCTATCGACCAGGTTTTTGTCGATATCAAGGACGAGGCGGGTTTGCGGGCGGAATGCGAGCAGGCGGTCGAGCTAGGTTATCGCGGCAAAATGGCGATCCATCCCGACCAGGTTCCCATCATCCGGGCAGCTTTCTCGCCCAACCCTGATCAGATCGCCGCCGCCCAACGTTTGATCGATGCCTATCATGAATATCAGGCCAGGGGCCAGGGCGTATTCACGCTTGACGGCAAAATGGTGGACGCGCCCATGTTGAAGGCGGCGGAACAGGTGCTGGCGCGGGCGGAAGGCAGTTAACAACGGGGAGATGGGCTCGAAACAGTCAAGCGCTCTTGGGGTGAGATCGATACCAGGCCACGGTAACGGCAATCGCGTCACTCATGGGGGTGGCTTTCATCCCGAACGCTTTCTCAAACTTGCCGCTATCGACGATGAATGGCTTCTCGAACTCATACATCATCTCCACTGTCTCACGCGCAGCTGGAATGAAGATGCCGCCGATGCGCAACATCGTTTTTCCTATAGCGCCCACCTTTGGCGATTTGTCAATCTTTGCAAACACCTGATTCGCAAACTCCCGCTGGCTGATGCGAGGCTGATCATTGGGTACGTGCCAAACCTGGCCCAGAGCTTCCTCCCGTTCTCCCAGGATGGCCAGCGCCTCGCCGAAGTCCTCGATATAAGTGACGGTGTGGGGGATATCCAGCTTGCCAGCGAAGCTGGCTGACTTGCCTGCCAGCGCCGGGTAGAAAACACGGTCGCCATGTGAGGAACCCAGCACCCAAGGTCCGAAGAAATCAGACCCCCTGCCGAGCGAAATCTGCACTTTTCCGGCACGATGCGCGGCCAACGCCGCTTCGCTCATCGCCGCCCGTACTTTGCCCTTGCGGGTGTGTGCGTTGTAGGGCAGATCCTCGGTCTGCGGCCGGCCATTGACATCACCATACATATAGATGTTTTCACCGATGACCAGCTTGACGCCGCTGCCAGCAAGGCCCTCGATGATGGCAGCTTGCAAGGGGGGAAATTTTTCCGGCCATTCGTGATAATGAGGCTGGGCGCATTGAAAGGCGATGGCTGCGCCCTGGGTCAACTGGCGGACGATGGATGGATTATACAGATCGCCGCTGATAACTTCGACGTCGGCGGGAGCTTCATCCATTTGGCCGCTGCGGCAAACCATGCGTACGGTCTTTCCGCGGCGCAGGAGGGCGTTCATGACAGAGCGGCCAAGCGGGCCTGTTCCGAATACAACGTGGAGGTTAGACATGGTTGGGTTGGACTCCTAAGGGTAGATTCACTCGGAAATTTCTATTGGTGAAGGAAAGACGAACCTGGACGAAGTTCATCGTCTCCTTTCCTCACTGTTTGTCGGTTCGGGGCCTGCTCAGTTGCTCCCAAAAAGCATTGACTTCGTAACGATAGAAGGCGGCAGGATCGCCGACCACCGGGCCCAGGTGTTCAAATAGCTCCAGCATGACCATGCCGTGAATACGGGCCCAACCGCTCATCAGCAGGCATAGAAGTGCATCGGGGAAAGCATAACCTGCTTCCGGCAACCAGGACTCAAAATGGGCCATGATGCTGGCTGGGACAGGCTGGTACTCGCTCGGAACCACCAGTTCGCCGGTATCATGGGCTGTGAGAAATAGGCGGAACAGGCTATCAAATGGCCGGCGGGCGAGAGGAACAGTGATTTCTGCGGGAGCTTCATAACCGGGAATGGGATTGCCATAGATGAGCTGAAAGTCGACCGGATGGGCAATAGCCCACTGGCGATAGGCCAGACAGATGGCGACAACCTTTGGCCCGCAGGCCTCGGCGACCACCGCCGATTCCGCCGTCTCGATAGCTTCCGCCAGATCGGTGAAGGCATCCACGATCAAGGCAGTGATCAAATCGTCCAGTCGGGGAAAGTAGTTGTAAATCGCCGGAGCCGTGATATCCAGCGAGCGGGCGATACCGCGTAACGATAAGCCGGCTGTGCCACGTTCAGCCATCTGTTGGCGAGCTGCAGCCTTGATGTCGCTGCTCATATCCTGCGTGCCTCGGGCGATGATCTCCTCTTGGGTTGGTCTTGGCATGGCAAATCACTCTCAAAATATACGGTGTTAATTTACATCATAAATTTACATTGTATATTTTATTTTGTCAAGACATCCTGCCCGGACCAAAATATTAAATTTTCTGCTCACCCCCCAAAGTGTATCCACCCGCCCTATTGCTGACTCCCGGCGCAACGAAACCCCGTAAAGTCGTTGCGATCGGGGAAAGCCCAAAAGCGATTGGCTGCACGTGCAGCCGACGGCGCGGCGTTCCAGGCGCCTCCTCGCTGCACGCGTACCATCGACTTTGCCGGGCCTTGCGGATTGACGACATCCCCCTGAGCGTAGGCGTCGCTTTGATACCAATCAGCCACCCACTCCGGCGCGTTTCCGGCCATGTCCATCACGCCGTACGGACTCCGATCGTCCGAGTTGGCCCCAACGTCATTGAAATCTCCCACGCGAAAATCAATGTTGACGAGCATCGCTGTATCAAGCTGATCGCCCCAGGGGTAGAGGCGGGCATTGGCGCCGCGAGCCGCTTTCTCCCATTCCGCCTCGGTGGGCAGGCGCCGCCCCACCCACGCGCAATAAGCGCTGGCTTCCCCCCACGCCACGCCGATCACCGGTAAGTCGGGGCGATCAATCATATCGGATCGAGGCGAAACGATGGGCGCACAGACTCCGGCTTTCACGCACGCGGTATAACGCTCATTTGTGACCTCGGTGCGGTCGATCCAAAAACCATCGAGCGTGACCGTACGTTGCGGCGATTCATCTGGCTGGGCATTGGGATCGCTTGCCTGGCTACCCATGACGAATGGCCCGCCGGGAACATAGACCAGCGTCATGCCATCTGAGGCGGCGATGACTGTTTCGCCAGCTTGCGGCGGCAATTCCGGAGGAGCTAGCAGAGTCGAAGGTGTGCAGGCAGAGATCAGCGTAAGTGCAAGCGCGGCGATAAACATAACGAACGCGCAACGTCGCCGAACGATGTGGAGACCGGGGTTCAGTCCGTGAAGTATGGATGGCCAATACTTCATAAAAATGATGCTTACCAGGTGTAGGTTTTCTCCGGCGTCAGCTTGACCAGCAGGTTTTCGGACGAGTGAATCCATTCCTGCGGTTCGGCAGCCAGCACGCCATCCGGCCCCAGATAGCGGCTGTAGATACGCGTGAACATGGACCTCATGAAGTCGTTCGGGCCAGTGACCAACTCCGCTGCACCCTCGAACAAGACAGCCTTGAGAGACAGACCGCTATCCTCTACGTCGATGACGACCGAGCAACGAGGATTGGCCAACAATTCCCGGCCCTTGCGGGTGCTGCTATAAACGCTGATCCAAAGACAGCCTCCGTCCCACAAATACCAGACCGGGGTGACGTGCGGTTGGTTGGTCTCCGTATTGGCAGTGCCCAGACGAGCCAGCAAGGGGCGGGCTAGGAAAGTCTCAAAGTCGGTGGAAAAGTTGGAGTTTTCGGTCATGATCTCACTGTGGCGAACCGTTGAGAGGGGAGTGGTGTATTCATTCTAAAACGCGAACGGGATTTTCCAGCAGCCCCACCGCCTGCAACCACGGCGGATCGGGCGAGGGATTATGCAAGATCATCATCCCCAATTTGCGCATGACGCCTTGCGAAGCCAGATTGTCATACTCGGTGCAGGCCAAGATGCGATGCAGGTTGAGTTGACGAAAGGCGTAGTCGATCATCACCCTGCCGGCTTCGGTGGCGAAACCCTGGCCCTGGCGCTCGGCGGCAATCACCCAGAACAAGCCGAACTCAGCCCGATACAATCCATCAACTCCGGGTTCACAACGCAGTTCGGGGATTTGAGAAAAGGCGTTAAACAGCGGCACGAAGCCAACCGAGCCAATTAATTCACCGCTCTCCTTCAACGTAACGGCGCGGTCGCCATAGGGCGGCTGGTGGATTTTCGCCAGCCATTCATAACTGGCGATCTGCCAGCGCAGCCAGGAACGGCGTTCGGCCAATGCGGCGGTGGCATCCAAGCGGTCGTCCTCGCCAAAACCTTCGTTGAGGATGCGGTGAATCGCTTCCAGATCGTCCTCGCGGAAAGGGCGGATGGTCAGGCGTTCACTGTGCAGGATGAGTTCGTTCATGGTCGGGTGATGTGCGACGCACCTGCGAGGTGCGTCGCACGTGCATTCATGCCAGTTCCACCAGAATCTGCCCTCGCTCAACCACATCGCCTGGGCTAACGAAAATGCGTCCAACTACACCTGCGCCCGGAGCCGTCACCCGCAATTCCATCTTCATCGCCTCCAACACCACCAGCGGCGTTCCTGCCTCGACCTCCTGCCCTGGCTCGACCAGCACGTCCAACACCTTGCCCGGCATTGTCGCCGTCAGGCTGCCGCCCCCTGCCTCCCGTTTGCGCCCGACCGGTTGCGGCGGCTCTAGCTTCCAACTGTGCCCGCCCATCGCCACATAGCGCACATTGCCATCGCGGGCGACGAACGCCTGCACCCGGCGCTCGCCCAGGCTGAGGATAAGGCGGCCTGGCTGCGGCATCGCCGCCTCGACCTGGTAGGTGACAGGTGCAAGGCCAGGGCGCAGGATGGTGGCCGAGTAACCATCTTCCGCCCGCTCGACCCGGACGGTGACATCGCCGGTGGCCTGGGTGAATGAAAGCTCCATCTAGCTGACGCCTATTCTGAATGCGTCGCGAACAGCCCAGGGATTGAAAGAATCGACCCTGGGCCCGGTCGCGGCGGCGGGACGATCATCCAATAAGTCGGCCAACGCCACAGCGATCAACGCCTCGTCCGATATGGGCGGAATATCCGGCGACCAGCCCGCCAGATGCCTTTCGATGAAATCGGTGCTGAGTTCGCCCGCGGCAAAGGCTGGATGCCGGACGATGGCTCGCAGATAGGGGATGTTGGTGGTGACGCCGAGGATGACATAGTGCGACAGCGCCCAATCCAGCTTGCGCACCGCGTCGGCCCGGTCTTCGCCCAGGCAAATCAGCTTGGCGATCATGGGGTCGTAGTAAATCGAAATCTCGTCGCCAGTGGTCACGCCCGCATCCACCCGCACGCCCGGCCCCGCTGGTTCCGCCGCCAGCAAAACTTTGCCGGTGGAGGGCAGGAACTCGTTGGCCGGATCCTCGGCATAAATGCGGGCTTCGATGGCGTGGCGGCGCTGGCCGATCTGCTCCTGTCGCCAGGGCAGCGGCTCGCCCGCGGCGATGCGGATCTGCGCCTTTACCAGATCGATGCCAGTGACCTGCTCGGTGATCGGGTGCTCGACCTGCAGGCGGGTGTTCATCTCCAAAAAATAGAATCGGCCGTCAGGGGCGAGCAGGAACTCGATGGTGCCGGCATTGGTATAGCCCACAGCCTGGGCGGCAGCGACGGCCGCCGCGCCCATCTCGGCTCGCAGTTCCGGGCCGAGCGCGGGTGATGGCGTCTCCTCGATGATTTTCTGATGGCGGCGCTGGATCGAACATTCGCGTTCGAACAGGTGGATGATGTGGCCGTGCTGGTCGCCGAGCACCTGAAATTCAATGTGGCGGGGATGCTCGATCAGCTTTTCCAGATAAATGGTGGGGTCGCCGAACGCGTTTTGAGCCTCGCGACGGGCGGATGTGATGGCAGCAGGCAAATCGGATGCGCTCTCGACGATGCGCATACCCTTGCCCCCGCCGCCCGCCGTGGCTTTCACCAGCAGCGGGAACCCGACCTCTCGTGCGGCCACGGCCAGTTCTTCGTTGGCCTCACCTTGGGGATGATACCCCGGCGTCACCGGAACCCCGGCCTTTTGCATGATCTCCCGGCTGGAGATTTTTCCGCCCATCGCCCGCATCGCCTCGCCCGGTGGCCCGATGAAAGTCAGGCCAGCACGCCGCACGGCATCGGTGAAATCAGCATTCTCGGAGAGGAAGCCATAGCCAGGATGGATGGCGTCGCAGCCCCGGTCGAGCGCCGCCTGCAGGATGAGATCAGCACGCAGGTAGGATTCCGGCGGCGGGGGCGGGCCGAGCAAGACCGCTTCGTCAGCCAGGGTGGTGTGCATCGCCATCGCATCCGCCTCCGAAAAAACGGCCACGGTGGCGATGCCCATTTCCTGGCAGGCGCGGATCACTCGCACGGCGATCTCGCCGCGGTTGGCGATGAGGACTTTGCGAATGTGACTCATCGGTGGGTTTGCCGGTGTTATGACCTCGCCATTCGCCACCGCCACGCCCATTTCCAGATTTCCACCGAGATCAGCACGACAATACTGGCGGCAACCGCGAGCAGCAGGTCGAATAGCGGCAAAGGCCGGGTGTCGAAAATATTTTGGAAGAAGGGCACGTAAATGACGACGATTTGCAGGAGCACCGTAAGAATCAGAGCACCCACAAGGTAGGGGTTCGAGAGGAACTTCATCTTGAAAAGCGAGGTTGTTTCCGAGCGAACTTCGAGTGACAATGCAAGCTGTGTGAAGATGAGCGTGACGAACAACAACGTCTGCCAATTGGGGTCGCCGCTGCCGAACGCCCACACGCCGATGCCCAATGAAATCAGGCTCATAACGATGCCGATCACGATAATGAAAGCCGCCATCCCCTGGCCGAAGATGCTTTCCTCCGATGAATAGGGCGGGCGCTTCATTACATTTTTCTCGGCGGGTTCCACGCTGAGGGCCAGCGCCGGCAGACCATCGGTGACCAGGTTCATCCACAGGATTTGCAGCGGCAAGAGGGGTAAGGGCAAGCCGAAGAATGGTCCCAATAACATGACTGCAATCTCGCTGGCATTACACGACAACAGGTATTTGATGAAACGACGGATATTGTCGAATATGATCCGCCCTTCCTCGATGGCGGAGACAATGGTGGCGAAGTTGTCGTCCAGCAATACCATTTCCGCCGCCTCTTTGGAAACATCGGTGCCTGTAATGCCCATGGCTACGCCGATGTCGGCCTTCTTCAAGGCAGGCGCGTCATTGACGCCATCACCGGTCATCGACACGATCTGATTTTGTTTCTGGAAAACTTCGATCAACCGCAGTTTGTGTTCGGGTGAAACGCGGGCGAAAACGGATATCTCATTCGCCTTGTCTCGCAGTTCAGTTTCCGAAAGCTGGTCGAGTTCCTGGCCGGTGATGAACTGCCGGTTTTCGCTGATGCCAATCTGTTGGGCGATGTGGCGGGCCGTGAGCGGATGGTCGCCGGTGATCATCACCGGGCGGATGCCGGCCGCTTTACAAGTAGCGACAGCCTCCGCCACCTCTGGTCGGGGCGGGTCGATCATGCCGAACATGCCCACCAGAATCAAGTCCTTTTCCAATTCTTCCATTTCCCATTGCGCGGGCGCTTTATCCAACGGTTTGATCGCCACGCCCAGAACGCGCATGCCATTTCCGGCCAGATCATCATGGTCTTCCACCACGCGCTGCCGCCAGGTTGCATCGAAAGGCTGCAATTCGCCCTCGACCCAAATTTCATTGACACGCGGCAGCAGGCTATCGATAGCGCCCTTGGTGAAAGCCAGATAAGGGGGCAACTCGTTCGGCATCCTCCGTTCCCACACCGGCATCAGGCTGGCGGGAATGTCCGGGGCTGCTTGGGGGCTGCGATGCACGGTGGTCATGCGCTTGCGGGTCGAGTCGAAGGGCAATTCCGCCACACGCGGGAACGCTTTGTCCAGATCATTCTTGAGGATTTTGAATGTGGCGGCTCCGAGCACCAGCGCGCCTTCGGTCGGATCACCGACTGTGTGATAGTCGTCGCTGTCATCATCCTTCACCAACACGGCGTCGTTACACAGGGCTCCGCTGAGCAGGAGCAGGTCGAGCGTCGGCAGCAGCGCTTCCGCCGGTTCTCCGCTTTGCGTCAACCTCAGCGCCAGTCGACTTTCCTCAGGTTGTTGCATGAGGTCGATGCGATGGTTCGCCACGTCCAACGCCGTGACCGTCATCCGGTTTTGCGTCAGCGTTCCGGTTTTGTCGGAACAAATCACGCTAACCGAGCCAAGCGTCTCGACCGCCGGCAATTTGCGGATCAATGCCCGTCGTCGCAGCATGCGCTGAGCGCCCAACGACAGCGCAATCGTCACCACGGCGGTCAGCGCTTCGGGGATGGCCGCCACAGCCAGGCTAACGGCTGTGAGCAATACTTCGAATATCTCTTCGCGGGTATCGGCAGTGCGAATACCGAGGAGGAAAACCACAGCGACCAGCAACATCGCCGCCACAGCCAGCGCCTTGCCCAGACGATCCAGACGCTTCTGCAGCGGCGTCGGCTCTTGCTCCACCGATTGGATCAGGTCGGCGATCTTGCCCAATTCGGTGGACATGCCGGTGGCGGTGACGATCATCTCGCCGTGGCCGTAGGCGATGATGGTGCCGGAATAGACCATGTTCTGGCGGTCGGCCAATGCCCGCTCGCTCTCGAAAACCAATTCAGGCGATTTCTCAACCGGCTCCGATTCGCCCGTCAGCGCCGCCTCGGTCACGCGCATGTTCATACTGCCCAGCACCCGGCCATCGGCAGGCACCAGATTGCCCGTCTCCAGCAGGACGATATCGCCCGGCACAAGGTCACGAGCCGATAACTCCTGCACTTTGCCGTTGCGGCGCACACGCACGGTGGGGACCGACATTCGCTTGAGCGCCGCCATCGATTGCTCGGCCCGCGCCTCCTGCGTGTACCCCAACAGCCCGTTGAGGATGACGATCAGTAAGATGACCACGGCCTCGATATATTCGCGCAGGCCGAACGAGACCAGCGCCGCGCCCACCAGCAACAGGGTGAGAATATTGGCGAATTGTTCAAACAGGATCTGCCAACGTGACCTGCCTGCTCGTTCTTCCAGTTCATTAGGGCCGAATTGCTGCAATCTTGCGGCAGTATCAGCCTGAGCCAGGCCAGCTTCAGCATCGGTTTGCAGCCGGCGGACGGCTTCCTCCACAGAAAGCTGATACCAGTGTTGATTGTCGATATTTAGAGTTGGGGATGTGTTCATCATTCTACTCACGGGATAAAGTGGAACGGTAACTGCTCAGGACGGTGGATGGGAACGGTGTGATGTGCGCACTCAACCGGTCGTGCGCAGGCCGCTGGCGATAGCATTGATCGTTAGCAGTAGCCGGGCCAGCAATGCTTCGTCCTTGTCGGCGTCGGCGGAGGTGCGCCATTCCTTCAGGAGATCGATTTGCTGGCGGTGCAGCACGCGTAAACCCGGCTGGCGTACGGCCAATAACTCGTAAAGGGTGTGGCGGCGCATGGGCAACGGGCCATCATAGATGTTCTCCAGCATGCGGTGCGTGCGACCGAATTCGGCGGCAATCAAGGCGAAAATACGTTCTCGGACTTCACTATCCGCTACCAGGTCGGCATACTGGCGCATGACATCGAGATCGGCCATCGCCAGACTGGTGGCGGCATTGCTGATGACGTAATGCAGGGGCGGCCAGTGCAGGTTTTGGGCTTTGACTTTGGCGAATGCGGATGGATCATCGTCCAGCAAATCCTCCAGGGCGCTGCCCACGCCATACCAGCCGGAAAGATAGAAGCGCGCCTGGCTCCAACTGAACACCCAGGGGATCGCCCGCAAATCCGCCAGAGAAGCCTGGCCGGTGCGGCGCGCCGGTCGAGAACCGATGCGGCTGGCCTCGATGGCGTCGATGGGTGTGGCCTGGCGGAAGAAAGTGACAAAACCGTCGCTATGCAAGAGCCGCTCATAGGCCAGGCGGCTGGTTTCCGCCAGCCTGTCCATGGTCGGTTCCAATTCGTGCGGCTGTTTGGGAGTGTGCCAGTGGCGCAGGGTGGCGCCTGCCGTGCCCGCCACCAACAATTCCAGGTTGTGTGCGGCGTTAAGACGGTTGGCGTACTTCTGGGCGATGGTCTCCCCCTGCTCGGTCAGACGCAAGTCGCCATCGAGCGCGGAGTGCGGGATGGCGTTGATGAAGCGATGCGTGGGGCCAGCGCCCCGGCTGATCGTGCCGCCCCGCCCGTGGAAAAAGCGAATGCGGACGCCATGATCCCGCCCGACCTCGGCCAGGGCATCTTGCGCCCGATGCAGATTCCACAGGCTGGCCATAATGCCGCCATCCTTGTTGCTGTCGCTGTACCCGATCATCACCTGTTGCACAGCCTTCGCATGTCCAGCCTGTTGGCGCTGAAATTCCAGGCTATTTCTGGTGAGGGGATGGGCAAGAAACGCATCAAGGATGGCGGGGCTGTGGTGCAGATCCTCAATCGTCTCGAACAACGGGACCACGGGCAGCCGGCAAATCAACCCCGCCTTCGTGTTGAAAACCAGCCCCGCCTCGCGCCCCAACAAATACACGACGAGAAGATCGGAAAGGCTGCGCGTCATGCTGACGATCAACGCGCCCAGGCCGATCTGTCCATGATTCTCGATATGTTCGACGATGACCCGATAGCAATTCAGCACGGCCACCGCCTCTGGCCCGGCCGAGATGCCCGGACGACAGAAGGGGCGGGGCGAGCGCAGCTCCTCGTTGACGAAGGCCAGACGAGTAGGCTCGTCCCAATTGGCGAAATCAGCGCCCTCCATGCCCGCGGCGGCCATCAATTGCGCCAAAGCCAGGTCGTGAAAACGGCTGTTTTGGCGGATGTCGAGTGCGGCCAGATGGAACCCAAAAGTCTGCACAATGCGAATGAGCGGCTCGACATCGGCGGCGGCAAGGCGCACAGCGCCGCATTCGTTCAGGGAATCGCGCAGGAGGCAGAGATCGGCCAACAGTTCGGCTGCGGTTCGATACGACGGCGATTCCACATGCGGTAACGTGTCGTGCAGCGGCAATTTTGCCAGCATCAGGTTGACCAGTTGCCGCCAGGGTTCTTCCGGATTGCGCATGATGGCCTGCTGCCCGCTCTCGCCCAGGGCTTCGGCCATCTGTGAAATGCGGGTACGCAATTCCAGCGGGGCGGGTTGCAGGCGGGCGGAAAGGCTGATGCGGCCGGCCAGTTCGGTCAATTGTTTTTCCAGCAATTCCAGCGCGCCCGTGCGCAATGCTTCCAAAGTCTCTTTGGTGACTGCGGCGGTGACAAGGGGATGACCATCGCGGTCGCCGCCCACCCAGTCGCCAAAGGTGAGGCGAGGCCGGCGGTGGGGATCGGCCAACAGTTCGGGGTCGAGACCGGCGGCATGCCAGGCCCGCAGCAGCCGTTGTTCGAGCGCGGGCAGCACATCGGGAAAGACATGCTGCAAATAGTAGATGATGTTCTGCCGCTCGGAGGCGACGTTGGGCTTTTCCAGAAAAATCTCACCCGTGCGCCACAGCCGTTCCATCTCCGCCTTGATGTCCTCGCGGATATCAGCCTGCTCGGTTGGCGTCCACATCTGGTTTTCGCGCTTCACCATCAGCAAGTAGAGCTGGCGATGATGGGCGAGCACGCTGGCTCGTTTCGCCTCGGTGGGATGTGCAGTCAACACAGGTTCGACGCTGATCTGCGCCAGACCTTCGGCAATGGTTTCGCCGGAAAGCCCGAGAGCCAGGAGCCGTTGCAGGTTCTGGTCCCATAGCCCGGAAACTTCAGCCAGATTTTGTTCCGTCTCCAGCAATCGCCGCATCTGCACTGCGGCATTCTCCTCGGCGATGATCAGGAGTTGGAAGGCGATGGAATAGGCCTGGGCCGTGCGTCTGGGGTATTTCATATCCCCGTCGTATTCCTCGTACGACCACTGAAGACGCTCCGCCAGTTCCCATTCGCCCACTTCTTGCAGCATCTCGCGGAAGCATTGCAATAGGAAGGCCAGATCGCTATAGATTTTGTCAATATTGGTTTCGCGGACGCCAGGGACTATCAAGGTGGTTAGGGGTCTGAGAAGAATAGAAAGGAGATCAGGCAGATTGTTCGCACGCTAAGTCGCAAAGTGTTTTTTGGCCTGTTGACGGATCTTCGCCTCAAGGTCACGAGTTGTTGGCGCGCATACAAGCGGCCGATCACGGCGGCTGGTTTGACTCCTCAATCATCGAGCCTGAGCGGTTGAGTTCAAGTCAACAACGTGACTTCACCGCTTGCGATGTCGTAGTGAGCGGGAATTATCCTCAATTTCCCCGTCCTCACCAACTCCGCCAATAGCGGCTCCGAATGATGCAAGGTATGCGCCACCCGTAAGGCGTTGGCGCATACCGCTTCATGCACAAGGTCGCCATCGACCTCGCCCACATGATCGATCACAGGTTGCAGCGCTGCGGCGACATGCGGCAAGTGCCCGCCGAGCTCTTCGCCGGAAAGCGTCGACTGAATCGCTCCGCATTGGCTATGGCCCAACACGACCACCAGCGGAATCTCGAATTTGGTGGCGGCAAACTCGATGCTGGCAACGACCAATTCGTCCAGGATGTGCGCGGCCACACGCACCACGAACAGGTCGCCAATGCCCTGGTCGAAAAGAATCTCGGGCGGCACGCGTGAATCGGAGCAACTGAGGATGAGGGCGATGGGATGCTGCACATCCTTGACTTCCTGACGGCGAGCGCTCGTCTGGTGGGGATGCGCTGCTTTTCCGCTGACAAATCGACGGTTTCCGGCGAGCAGTTCGGCGAGGGATGATTCGTGATTAGCCGCCTGTCGGGCGTTATCGAGCATGGATGTCCACGGGAGGTATGTTAGCACTCATTTTGTCTCAACCAGCGCCAGCGAAAGGATTCCCGTGCGCGCCGTTATACCGACCGCCCGTATACCTCGATTCAAAGACGATAAGCCTCGTCGAAGCAGTTGGGGCATGCAGCCACCACCAGCGTCGCCTGATCCACGGCCCGGGTCTCGCCGCATAAAGGACAGGCGATGTGATCGGGCGCAGCCGGGGTCGCTCCGGCCAGTCCGGCAATCGTGCCATCTTCTCGCATGGGAATCGCCATCCCGCGCATGAGCAACAAATCGTTGACATTGACGATCACGCCGGTCTCATCTTCGACCATGATCTCGCCCAACAGCCTGCCGAATTTCTCGGTTTCATCCTGGCCGCGTTTATCGAGAATGGTGCGCAGCAGGATCGTCTTTCCCAGAAGCAAACCGGAAACAAAGTCACGCACCTGTTTGCCGCGCTCGGCCTCTTCGCCGCGCACTTCCGGCGTATTCAGCTTCCACAGGCGGATGCGTTGTTCCCGCCGCCAAATGCCGACGCCAAAATCGATATCGACGGTGATGGTGTCGCCATCATACACGTCGGTGACGACTGCGGCGTAATGATAAAGTTGGGTTTTTAGTTTGAGTTCCCCAGGGGTTAGGTCTGGCATGTTTCACACTCGAAAATAGGATAGGTGGAAAGTGCAATCATGTAGCTGCACTAATCATACCACTTTTCTCATGAATGCGATCCCGCTCGTACGCAGGTGGAAAAAACCTTATCAGCCCGATGGATTTGCGAGTCTGGCCCGACTCGATCATAATCCCGCCATATGATCAAGCGGGTCGATGGTACATTCGTAAACGGCGCGTCGCCGGGATAGGTCAGACGCCACTTGCGTCAGTCGCCCGACGCTGGCCTGTGTTGGACGGGGCGACGAATTGAGTCAAGGAATATCCGGGGCGCAACCTGCTTTCCTCGGATTTTCCCGGTGTGAGTACGCCCAAGCCCTTGCGTTCATCATTGATCCTATCCATGACCCATCCCTGTCTTACCTGTGGCGCTTGCTGCGCCCACTATCGTGTCTCGTTTTATTGGGCCGAAGCCGACGACGCCGGCGGCACGGTTCCCATCGCCCTGACCGAGCGCATGGACATCAATCGCCTGAGCATGCGCGGCACAGGCAGCAAACCGGCCCGCTGTGTGGCCCTGCTTGGCGCTGTGGGCGAGGCGGTGCGCTGCACGATCTACGAATCCCGCCCCAGCGTCTGCGCCGAGTTCACGCCCTCGTGGGAAGACGGGCAGGCCAATCCCCTTTGCGACAATGCCCGCGCCGCCTGGGATTTGCCATCGTTGGAGCCGGGTTGGCGAGAGCGGGAGGAATGGACTGTAGCGGCGTAGGAAGTGGATGTCACTAACCAATTGTGATCTGGCATCTAGCGCTTTTTCAAAGCAGCGCGATAATCCCGTTTATATTCATAGCACACAAGTGTGATTTCGGTTTTGGAGGGTGCAAATGTCACGCATTTCGCATGTCATCACGACGATATTGATCCTCATTGCTCTTGGGAGCAATATCGGACCGGACATTGTTTTCGCTAGTAGCCAGGACCCGCCGCCGCTGACGCAAGCGGCGGTTTTCGCGTCTGACGCCAATACCTGGCAAACCTTTCTACCTCTAGCAGCCAGACGTTATTCCACTATTCCTCCGCTCAATGTCACACCAACTCTGGATGAATCCCGCGCAGTCAGCCGGGAAACACCGCTGACAGGCGGCGAGATCAGCGCCATTGCCGCCAACGGCGTTCGCTTCACGTTGAGTATCCCCAACAATGCTTTGGTGATCACAACGACCATCACCATGACGCCGCTGTCTGCTATCGCCGATCTTCCGGCTGATGAATTGATCGGGGCGGTGACGCTGGAACCCGCCGACCTCTTCCTCTACCAGCCGGCCCGGTTGAGCATCGAGCCGCCGCACCCGCTGCCCGTGGCCCAGGAATTGTCTTTTTCCTTCTATGAAGGCGGCGCTGACTTTCATCGTTACCCACTACTCCCAGATGAGCCGGGTGTGATGCTGCCGGTGATAGTATTGCGCAGCTATGGTCTGGCCCGTCAGCAACCTTTGCTTCAGGTCAGCAAGTCTCGCCCTACCAATGCACCCACCTACCGGCCGGCTATTGCGGAAGCGCAGTTGCAACAGACAATTGCCGATATCATCCACGAAATGCGCACAAGAACAGAGGCAGGCCTGCCGCCGGATCCCTCTTTAGACGAACAGATTCAGAACGAATTTGATAAGTACTACGATCAGTTCATCAAGCCGCTTCTTGTATCAATGCACGAGGGCTGCCCGAGTGTCGCCAGCGTTCAGCAGGCTCTCGGCTGGGCCAGACAGATGCAGCTTTTGGGCCAGGGTGATGATACTGAGCAGCAGGCGGCAGTAAGTGCCGCGACTGAAGCGGCATTGCAGAATTGTCTTCGCAAAGCTGCCGAACCTTGCTTTGATTTCGATTGGGATAGAAAAATCGGTGATCCAGAACAGATCGCCCTAGTGCTTGGCTACGAGCGACAAATGCAATTGCTTGGCAACGAGGTGCCATCATTTAATGAACTTCCACGCTGCCCAATTGTAGATGTTCGGCTGGATAGCACTGGCGCTTTTCAGTACGAGATCCCGCCCGATCCGGAAACGGGCTGGTATACCAAGGTGCATCTTGTCTTCCCGGATGACACTGTAAGCGGTGTTGGTCTCATCTATCCTTTCAATGCCCCGTCCATTGCCCTTGGCGTAAATCCAGCAGCCAGCACTGCCGCCATAATGGTACGTGTAAAGAAAGATGACGTTTGGGAAGAAGTACCCGAAGGCGTGCATCGAGACAGCGCCGGTCGTAGTGTGTACGACAAGAACTTCTACTGCCGCGACCGGAAAGTGGACCGGGTGCAGGAAATGATCATCACGATCTCCCATTCATCGGGGAATACACCTGGTTTCGCTCCACGCGTGAACGCGGACAACATAGGCTGCTGGCGCTGGCAGGGATCATCTTCTGTCCAGCAACAAAGTCATCTAGACATCGTATCGACACAAATCATAGATCATGAATTTACGGGAACAGCGCAGGGCATTCTGTTTGAACGCATTGAGCCAGATCGAATATCTTTCAAAAACTACGGCACCTACTTTGTAATCAGTGATTCAGATTTCGCAGCAATGAATCAAGGTACTACAACGTTTACGGACAGGCATTATCTTTGGCGTAAGCATGATGGTGAGTGTGAGTCGAGATTACAGGTGAGTGATCTTCCAATTGAACCTGCTTATTCTTCGACCGTAAGGGTCTCCAATGTCACCATTTATACAGGTTCCCAACGTCGAGTGATGACCGGCGGTCTCACCACTATCGTCGATAAACCATATGAACAGACTGGTAACCTATGCGATAATTTCCACGTTCGACTTGAGACGCAGCTGGCTGCAGGTATTTCAACTGCGATTGATGCGAACGGGAGACAGATTTACTCAGTCATCGATAAACCAGTTCCCCCAGTTACGATGATTGAGCATTATGAGGCGGACTTAACGGCGCAAAGAGAATAGCGAGTTCTCACTGCTCCGATCTGTTTCACATCCTCAACACCCCAAACTTCGTCTCCTTCGCGGGCGCGTTGGCGCACACCGACAACGCCAGGGCCAGTACGCGGCGGGTTTCGGTGGGGATCAGGATGCCATCGTCCCACAGCCGGGCGGTCGAATAATAGGGGCTGCCCTCGCTCTCGTATTTGTCGAGGATCGGCTGCTTGAACTCGGCCAATTCTTTGTCGGTCATCAACGGCTGTCCCCGCCGTTCCGCCTGATCCTGCTTGACGGTGGCGAGCACATTGGCGGCCTGCTCTCCGCCCATCACGCTGATGCGAGCGTTCGGCCACATCCACAAAAAGCGGGGCTGATACGCTCGCCCGCACATGCCGTAATTCCCCGCCCCGAACGAGCCGCCGATGATCACCGTCAGCTTGGGCACAGCGGCATTGGCGACGGCATGCACCATCTTCGCCCCATCTTTGGCGATGCCTCCGGCCTCGTAGCTTTTCCCCACCATAAAGCCGGTGATGTTCTGCAAAAACAGAAGGGGGATGTTGCGGCTGCCGCACAATTCGATAAAGTGCGTGCCTTTCAGCGCCGATTCGCTGAACAGGATGCCGTTGTTGGCGACGATGCCGACCGGATAGCCGTGAATGCGGGCGAAGCCGGTGACCAGGGTTGTGCCATAGCGGGCCTTGAACTCACGGAACTTGCTGCCATCGACCAGCCGGGCGATCACCTCGCGCACATCGTAAGTCTCGCGAAAGGTGCGGGGGAGGATGCCAAACAACTCGTCGGGGTCGTACAGCGGTTCTTCCGGCGGGGCCAAATCGACATCCACGCGCTTGACCGCGTTCAGCGTGGCCACGATCTCGCGCGCCTGTTGCAGGGCGTCGTCGTCATCCACGGCAAAATGGTCGGCAACGCCGGAAATGCGGGTATGGACATCCGCCCCGCCCAGTTCTTCGGTCGTCACTTCCTCACCCGTGGCCGCCTTCACCAGCGGCGGCCCGCCCAAAAAGATCGCCCCGGTGCCCTGCACGATGATAGCCTCGTCGCTCATGGCCGGGACGTAAGCCCCGCCCGCCGTGCTCCAGCCCATCACCACGGCAATCTGGGGGATGCCGAGCGCGCTCATGCGGGCCTGGTTGTAGAATATCCGCCCGAAATCGTCCACGTCCGGGAAGACTTCGTCCTGCATGGGCAGAAAAGCGCCGCCGGAATCAACCAGATACAGGCAGGGCAGGCGGTTTTCCTGGGCGATGGTCTGCGCCCGCAAATGCTTTTTCACCGTCATGGGATAGTACGTCCCGCCCTTGACGGTGGCGTCGTTGGCCACGATCATGCACTCGCGACCGCTGACTCGACCGATGCCGGTGACGATGCCTGCGCCCGGCGCCTCGCCTTCGTACATCTCCCAGGCGGCCAGCGGCGAAAGTTCCAGAAACGGGCTGCCGGGGTCGAGCAGGCGGTCGATGCGTTGGCGCACGAACAGCTTGCCCTGCTCATTATGACGCTGGCGCGCTCGCGGCGGTCCGCCTTTGACCGCGGCGGCAATGTGTCCTCGCAGTTCGTCGGCCAGGCCACGATGATGATCGTAATTGGCCCGGAAGTTCGGGTCTTGGGTTCGGACTAATGTGGGCAGTACGCTCATACAGTCGCCCTCCGGGATCGGTTTCGGATTACATCAATCCGCCAGCCAGGTCATCAATCCGCCAACATTGCTGAACGCGATCAGCGCGTACAGAGCCAACCCGATGCCATAGACGAGCCAATCGCGGCGAGCGAAGGGAGATGGCTGCCCCGAAATACGGCCCAGCACACTAAGAACAATGGCGGCGGGGACGCTGGCCAAAGTCCACAGCATCAGCACAATGGTTGGGATATAGAGAATGCTGGCGAGACCGGCGTCTTTCGGGTCAGGCTGGCCGTAGCTGGGCGGAGCGCCAAATGTCAGGCTGACCAGCGCGACAAACAGCCCGAACACCAGCAACCACGCCCACGGAGCGAAGACGATCATCTTCGCCAGCGCTTTCGTGAGCCAATTGCCGCTCGCTTCGTTGCGTTCAGTGATTGTGTGATCGCTCATAGCTTTTGCACATCATGATGTCGGCTTTCGCGCACACCGGCAGCGGTGATCTCGATGAACTCGGCGTTCTCCCATAATTCGGGGATGGTGAAAGCGCCGCCGTAACTCAGGCCGGAACGCAGGCCGCCCACCATTTGATACAGGATTTCGCGCACGTGACCGCGATAGGGAACCACCGCCTCCACACCCTCCGGCACAACCTTGTCCCAATCCTCCTGACTCTCGGCGCTTTCGTTTTCCAGGGCTTCGGCCTCGCGGCGGCCGATCGCCGCCCCCAACGACGCCATGCCCCGCACAACCTTGAATTTCTGGCCATCGCGGATGACGGGCGAACCGGGCGATTCCTCGCATCCGGCGAACAGGCTGCCAATCATGACCGTGCTCGCTCCCGCGGCCAGGGCTTTGACCATATCGCCCGATGTCTTGATGCCGCCGTCGGCGACGATGGGGATATCCCGCCCGCTATCCCGCACCCCATCCACGCTGTCCATGATCGCCGTCAATTGCGGCACGCCAAAGCCGGTGACCACGCGCGTGGTGCAGATCGAGCCCGGCCCAATCCCTACCTTGATGGCAGCCGCCCCGGCCTCGGCCAGTTCACGAGCGCCAGCGCGTGTGGCCACATTCCCCGCCACGATCTGCGCCTGGGGATAATCCCGCCGCAGAGATTGCAGCATGTCGATGCAATGGTCGGCGTGGCCGTGGGCGATATCCAGCACCAGGACATCGGCTCCGGCTTCCAACAGCGCCCCGGCCCGTTCCCGGTCTCCGGCAGTGACGCCGATGGCAGCGCCCACGCGGAGTCTGCCCCGCTCATCTTTGGTGGCGTGAGGATGGCTTTCCGGTTTCATCACATCCTGCGCTGTGATCAGGCCAGCCAGCTTTCCGGCGGCGTCGATCACCGGCAGTTTTTCCAGGCGATGTTCATAGAGGATGGCTTGCGCCTCCGCCGGAGTCACGCCCGCGCGGGCGGTCACCAATTTCGCCCGCGGCGTCATCACTTCATTCACCAGTCGCAAACGGTCGGGGGCAAGCAAAATATCGCGGCGCGTGATCAGACCCACGAATTCATCATCCGCATCGAGCGCGACAAGCCCGCCGACATCGTAGCGTCTCATCATCTCACGCGCTGCATCCAGGCTTGCATCCGGGGCGATGGCATAGGGGCGTTCCACCATGAAGCCCTCGGCCCGCTTGACCCGGCTCACCTGGCGCACCTGCTGTTCGACCGTCATGAAACGGTGGATGATGCCGATGCCTCCCTCGCGCGCCATAGCGATGGCCATCCTTGCCTCGGTCACGGTGTCCATGTTGGCGCTGACCACGGGAATGTGCAGGCGGATGCTGGGGGTGAGCCAGGAGGCGGTATCGACGGCATTGCGCGAACTCACCGGCGAGCGGCGGGGCGTCAGCAACACATCGTCAAATGTGAGGCCTTTGTTGGGACGAATTATCACGATCGTGGATTCCTTGTGCGAGATGTTGGATGCAAGAAGTATACCGCAAAATGGCCTGGGTTTCGTACCGGCTGGCAATAACCTGGGCGCTTTCGCCGAAACGGAGGGTCGTCCCTGTTGACGTTGCATGTTCCCAATCGTATAATCGCAGTGACGACTGTAACAATTCCTACCGGATACGCTATCCATTCGCTGAATCCGGGATCGTCTCTGGTTGTCGCCGTCGATTATTCGTCATTTACTCTTGCGCCAAGGAGGTCGCATCATGGACAAACCATGGTTGGCCAAATACGAGTCCGGGGTTCCGTCAACGCTCACCTATCCCGACACATCGATCTGGGACTTATTGAAGACATCCTTCAATGAATACAGCAGCAACAAAGCGCTGACGATGACCTTGCGCTATCTGCCGCTTGGGCTCAAGATCGGCGTGAGTTTCACCTATCGCGAATTGCAGGACAAAGTAGACAGGTTGGCGACTGCGTTTGCCGGGATGGGCATCAAAAAAGGCGACCGCATCGCCGTGCAAACACCGAATTCGCCCGGCGGCGTGATCGGGTTTTTAGCCGCGACGCGCATTGGCGCGGTGGTCGTCAACACAAACCCCATCTACACCCCGCGCGAGATGCGCCATCAATTCACCGATTCCGGGGCGGAGACGATCCTGATCTGGAACGAGCTCTATCCCAAGCTTCAGGAAATCCAGGGCGACACGGCGATCAAGAATGTCGTGATCTACAATCTCAACGACTTCATCGGCTTCCCCTTCGCCAACCTCGTCAAGAGCGCGCGAGAGAAGGAAGGAACCTGGGTGGATGTGCCGGAGGGGAAGGGCGTTTCCCAGATGACTTCGCTGATCGCCAACAATCCGCCGAACCCGCCCGACATCCGCATCGATACGAATGACGTGGCCTTGTTCCAATATACGGGCGGGACGACCGGCGTGCCCAAGGCCGCCATGCTCAGTCACCACAACCTTGTGGCCAACGTGCTGCAATGCCAATCCTGGCTGACCGACCTGGAGCCGGGCAAAGAGAGGTTCATGGGGGCGATCCCCTTCTTCCACGTCTTCGGCATGACGGTGGGGATGCTGCTGGGTCTCAAGGCGGGCGGTGAAGTATTCGTGCTGCCCAACCCGCGCGATATCGGTTTTGTCATGGATCAGATCCAGCGCGAGGGCTGCACGATTTATCCCGGCGTCCCGGCCATGTATATCGGCATCATCAATCATCCCAAGGTGAGCGAGTATAATCTCAGGTCGATCAAAGCCTGCATTTCGGGCGCGGCCCCGTTGCCGGTCGAGGTGCAGAAGCGATTCGAGGAGTTGACCGGCGGTCATTTGCGCGAGGGCTATGGCCTGACCGAAGCCGCACCCGTCACCCACGCCAACCCGATTTACGGCGAATCCCGCGCCGGTTCGATCGGGCTGCCCTTCCCTGACGTGGAAGCCCGGATTGTCTCGCTAGAACCGGACGAGAACGGCAAATTCACGCCACTGGCCCAGGGCGGAGAGGGTGAGCTGGCCTTGCGTGGGCCGCAGGTGATGGTGGGGTACTGGAACAAGCCGGAGGAGACGGCCAAAACCAAGGATGAGGAGGGCTGGCTCTATACCGGCGACATCGCTAAGATGGACGAGGATGGCTATTTCTACATTGTGGACCGCAAAAAGGACCTGATCATCGCCTCCGGTTACAACATCGTGCCGCGCGAGGTGGAAGAGGTGCTGTTCGAGCATCCCAAAGTGCTCGAGGCTGTGGTGGCCGGCGTGCCCGACGCCAAGCGTGGTGAGACTGTGAAGGCGTACATCGTCCTCAAGGAAGAGATGTTCTGCAGCGAGGCCGAGATTCGCGAGTTTTGTGAGAAAAATCTGGCCGCATACAAAGTGCCCAAGGACATCGAGTTCCGTTCGGAACTGCCTAAGTCGATGGTGGGCAAATTCTTGCGCCGGGTGCTGGTGGAAGAGGAAATGGCGAAGCAGGCTGGCACGGCAAGTCCGGGCGAGGACAAACCGGCAGCTTCCTGAGACAACGAATCGGATTTCTACAATCAGCGGCCGGGCCTCATACACCCGGCCGCTTTTCGTTTAGCGCAACTGACTTGGCAGGTAAAGCGTCGCCAGTTCCCCGCGGATCACGACCGGCGTCTTGCTCAACGCCAGGGTGAGAACGCCATCGACCGGGTTCACGATCTGCACGGTGGGGCCGGGCTGGCCACGCTCGGTGGGGATTGTCAGCAGGGTGACCTGCGGCGCTCGCAATGGCAGCTTTACGGTAATTGATACGGGCGCATCCTCCGGCTCCTGGGCGATGCCGTCGTTATACCAGAGTGCGAACACCGGCAATCCCTCCACCACGAATCGAAACGCCTCGACGCCCTCGCCCAACCCGGTGAGCCGCTCGACGCTGCCGTATCCGCCCAATTGAGCCTGGGCAAGCGCCAAAGCCGGGATCACGGGTCGCTGGTCGGGCGGGGAGAAGCCGTCCGCCGGATCCAACAACCCCTGAAACGCCAGGTCGCGCTGGCCCAACGCCGCATTTTCCCAGGCGGGCCGATCCTGTTCGTAGCCGATGACCAGAGCCGAAAAACCGTTGGCAGCCGCATACACCCATTTTTTGAAGGAAAGACGAGCCTGTTCAGCCCGGTACCAGGTCTCGACCTGCGTGTGGGCCGGATCGAATCCGTTCTGCAAACTCGACCAGAGCGCTTCACCCTGGCCGGGGTAGAGCGGATTCACCTGGAACGATTGCGGGTCGCCGGTGAGAGCCGGGGCCGAAGTGGCGCCGGTGATCCAGACCGGCACGGGTCGTCCGGCCAGGGTCGCCGTCCATTGCGCCAGGGTTTGCAGCCCGGTGTAATCGGCCACGCTCTGCACGGCGACGATGTCATAGGTGTCGGTGCTGCTCATCATCTGGTGGAAAGCCAGGATGCCGCCACAGACCGCCGGATCGATGTTGCGGACCACATCCTGCAGCCCGGCGGCGTCGGGGAAGCTGTCCAATAAGTCCAGGGCGGGTGGACCAGCCAGGATGATTTTGGCATCGGGGTTGGCGGTATGGATGGCATCGGCAGCCGCAGCCAGGAGATCGAGGTATTCCTGCGTCGCCGCTTCTGCAGTCGTGCCCTGCCAGCCGACGCCATCGGCCGCGTGCGATTCAATCTGAAAATAGCGGACAGGGTCGGGCGCGCCGTCACCATCGACGTCGACGAGCAGCGCATCATCCAGGCCATCCGCGTCGTAGCGTTCGGCCAACGCCTGCACCCAACTCGCGTAATCGGCAGCGTATTCGGCGGCGGGCGGCGTCGACGCGGCAACCGCAGCCTGCCCGCCCTGCGGCGCGACCGCCCGCGCCCAGGGATTCCAGGCTCGCAACACCACAACCAGATCGAACCCCGCCCGTTGATATGCTTCGACCCGGGTATCGAGCAAGACGGCTTCCGCGTCCCAATCGTAGGTATGGACGCCATCCTGGGGCGGCTGCGCCTCGATCACGCCCCAACGCACATCATCCAAAACAGCCAGGGCCGCGCCTGATTGACGCAATGGCTCAGGCAGATCGAATGGAAACTGGCGGCTGGCGTCGATCACGCCCAGCCGTAGCGGCCCACCGTCAAGTTGCGCACCATCGGGATAGTGCACAAGGTCGAGATCACAGATGGGGTGTGGTATGGTGCATCCCGCCAGCAAACCGGCCAGCAGGAGCAATGACCACAAATATCGCAGCGGCATCATCGCATTTCTCCTTGCGGGCCAACCCAGGGGAGAGTGGGCGGGCTAGAGTTAGTTCAGTCCCAGAACGAGAATCAGGATATAGATAGAGGGTGCAACGAAAAAGAATGAATCGATACGGTCGAAAACGCCGCCATGACCGGGGATCAGGTTCGACGAGTCTTTGATGCTAACCTGTCGTTTGAACAAGGATTCGCTGAGATCGCCGAGCGGGCCGACCAGCCCGACAACAAGTCCCACCGCCAGGCTATAATACCAGGCCAATCCTGGCGCCAGCCACAGGGCGAGCAGGACAGCGCTGAGGGTCCCCACCAGCAGGCCGCCGATGAAACCTTCCCAGGTTTTCTTGGGTGAAATCCGCGGGGCGAATTTGTGTTTGCCGAAACGCCTGCCAATGAAATAAGCGCCGGAGTCGGTGATCCATACGACCAGAGCCGTCAGCGCAATCCAGCCCAGGCCATCGGGCATGTTGCGCAGCAGCGGCACAAAGCGCAGGGTCATGCCGACATAGATCGCCGCCCCGATGGTGAGGGTGAGATCGCTGGCCGGAAAGTCGCTGCGCCAGAATAGCCCCAATGTCAGACAGGCCAGGACAAAAACCACCAACAGGATTTGTAGGCGTTGCGGATCAGCGGGAAGATTGCCTTCGACGATGATGAGCGCCACGGCAGCGAGCCCCACATAAGTCATCGGCTTTCGATTGGTGCGGGCGAGCAAACCGTACACCTCCCAGGTTGCCAGACTTGCGATCACTGCAATCAGGGCGGTGAACCACCAGCCGCCCAGCCAGGCTCCAACCAGCACAATCGGCGCCATGATAGCGGCGCTGATAACACGTTGACGCAGCATTAGCTATCCTTTACCAGACCATACCGCCGGTCGCGTCCTTGAAAAACCGCCACCGCCGCCCGCAGTTCCTCTTCATCGAAATCAGGCCAGAGGGTGGGCGTGGCGTAATACTCGGCATAGGCCGCCTGCCAGGTCAAGAAATTCGAGAGCCGGTATTCGCCGCCGGTGCGGATGATCATATCAGGATCGGGGAGTCCAGCGGTATAGAGATGGCGGCTGACTAGATCCTCGGTTACCTCGTCCGACTTCGTCCCCTCTGCGATAATCTGGCTGATGGCGTCCACGATCTCGGCTCTGCCGCCGTAATTGAAGGCCACATTCAACACAATCTTGTTATTATTTTTGGTACGTTCCACCGCGCCCTGTATCTGTTTTTGCAGATATTTGGAAACGCCAGCCAGCCTGCCGCTATGCCGGATCTGCACGCCGTTGGCATCCAGGTCATCGAGTTCATTACGAATGCTCTGGCTGATCAGCCGCATTAAATGGCTGACTTCTGCCTGCGGCCGCCCCCAGTTCTCAGTGCTGAAAGCGTAAATGGTCAGGACTTCGATATTCAGATCTGCCGCCTCTCGTAACACGCGGCGAATGTTCTTGGTCCCGGCCCTGTGCCCCGCCATCCGTGGCAGCCCGCGCGATTTCGCCCACCGCCCATTGCCATCCATGATAATGCCGATGTGCCTGGGCGTCTCACGCTCCTCATTCACCTGGTCCGCCGCCATATTCGTCTGCCGCAGACCTCAGACTTCCATGATCTCAGCGGTTTTATGTTCGCCGATCTCATCGATGCGCTTGACGAAATCGTCGGTCAATTCCTGAATCAGATCGGAGCCCAAACGCAGATCGTCCTCCGTGATCAGGCTTTCCTTCTCATAATCTCGCATGTCGGAAATGGCATCGCGGCGGACATTGCGGACGGCGACTCTGGCGTCTTCCACGCGCCTGCTCACCTGCCTGCTCAAATCCCGCCGCCGTTCTTCGGTGAGCTGCGGGATATTCAACCGGATCAACTTGCCGTCATTGTTTGGGTTCAATCCCAGATCGGAAGTCTGAATCGCTTTGGAGATCAGTCCGATATCACTGGGACTGAACGGGCGCAGCACGATAAGCCGGGGTTCGGGCACAGTGATCACCGCCAGTTGATTGATGGAAGTGGGTGTGCCGAAATAGTCTACCTGCACATGGTCAAGCAGGGCAGGGCTGGCGCGCCCGGTGCGGATCGCCGCCAGATCGGTCTTCAGGGATTTGACGGCGCCGTCCATTCGTTCGCGAGCTTCGTCTTGTATGTCTTGCAGCACTTGGTCGTCCGACATGACTTCCTCCGGTGAGAACGGTAACGCCGACAGTGTAAAACAGATGCCTAAAAACAATCAAGCCGGATGCGTTTTGAACATCCGGCTTGTCAGTCGATTTCTATCAGTGGTACACCAGAGTGCCCACCGGCTCGCCCTGTACGGCTCGATTCAGGCTGTTTTCTTGCCAGAGATTCAGGACGATGATGGGGACATCGTGATCCATGCAGAGCGTCATGGCGGTGCTGTCCATCACGCCCAGGCGCTTGTTGATTGCCTCGATGTAGCTGAGGCGCTCGAAACGTTTGGCGTTCGGGTTCAACATGGGATCGCCGTCATAGATGCCGTCCACCTTGGTGGCTTTGATCAGCACCTCGGCATCGACCTCCATCGCCCGCAACGCCCCCGCCGAATCGGTGGTGAAATACGGGTTGCCCGTGCCAGCGCCCAGGATGACGACGCGGCCTTTTTCCATGTGGCGAATGGCGCGCAGCCGGATGTAGGGTTCCGCAATCGAGCGCATCTCGATGGCGGTTTGCACGCGGGTGACCACGCCGATGCGTTCGAGGGCATCCTGCAGCGCCAGTGAATTCATCACCGTCGCCAGCATGCCCATGTGATCGGCGCGCACTTGCTCCATGCCGTGAGCCAGACCCTGCTTCCCGCGCCAGAGATTTCCGGCGCCAATGACCAGGGCTACCTGCACGCCCATTTCGTGGACGATCTTGACTTTGCGGGCGAGGTCTTCAGCCTGGGTAGGATCGATGCCGAAACCGCCGGGGCCAGCCAGCGCCTCGCCGCCGAGTTTCAGGAGGATGCGTCGATATTTGATGTCGGTCATGCAGCGCTCCTATGGAATGGGAATTGATCAGCCGCCGATTTCAAACCGCGCGAAGCGGCGAATGCGGATGTTTTCGCCCAGTTTGGCGACGTTTGCTGTGATCAGTTCGGAAATCGTCATGCCGGGGTCCTTGACGAAAGGCTGTTCCATCAAACAGACTTCTTCGAAGAACTTGCCGAGTTTGCCTTCGACAATGCGCTCTTTGATGTGATCGGGTTTGTTGTCCTCGGCCAATTGCGTGCGATAAATGGACTTCTCCGACTCGACGACCTCTGCCGGGACCTCTTCGATGGTGAGATATTGGGGCTTGGCCGCAGCGACGTGCATCGCCAGATCATGCGCCAATTCCTGGAATTCATCCGTGCGCGCCACGAAATCGGTTTCACAATTCACTTCAACAAGGGTGGCGATCTTCGCCCCCATGTGAATGTAATGACCGATCATGCCTTCGTTGGCATCGCGCGAGGCTTTCTTGGCCGCGGCGGCAAGACCCTTTTCGCGCAGATAGACGACGGCCTTATCGAAATCGCCGTCGTGCGCTTCCAGGGCTTTACGACAATCCAAAACGCCTGCCCCGGTGGCAGTACGCAGTTCCTTAACCATTGCAGTCGTGATTTCCATGTTTTATTTCTCCTGGGTTTTCACATAAGTTCGATTCGTCAAAGGTGCGACGGCCTCATGAGAGAACGTCGCACCTGAATGATTTTCATGATCGAGGCCGTATCAAATTGGCCTCACCTGATTCAGTCGTCCTCACCCTCGTCTTCGTCAGCGTCTTCAACTTCCTCATACTCATCCTCTTTCTCATCCTCTTCTTCCTCTACTTCGTCCTCCTCTTCTTCTTCTTCGATCACCTCAACCGCGGGTTTTGCAGTTCGCTTCCCGCGGCGCGGCTCGATTTCCTCTTCGTCAGAACCAATGCCTTCTTCCAATTTCGCCAGGGTTGAGGGGCCAAGCAGTTCATCGATGGAGCTATCGCTATCGAAGACCATATCGGCGCGTGAAGTGCGAGATCGAATCGTGATCGGTTCTTCTTCCTCTTCCTCGGCCAGGCGGGTTTCGCGCAAAGCCGAACCCTCGACAATGGAGTCGGCGATCTGACTGGTCATCAGTTTGATAGTGCGGATCGCATCGTCGTTGGAGGGGATGACGATTTCCACGGGGTCGGGATCGCAGTTCGTGTCAACGACCGCCACGATGGGGATATCGAGTTTGATCGCTTCGCGCACAGCCAGGTCTTCGCGGCGTACATCGACGATGAACAACGCATCCGGGAGTTCCTGCATATTGCGCAGACCGCCAACACGAAGATTCAAACGCTCGATCTCCTCGTGCAGTTTCAGCACTTCGATTTTGGGCAGGCGGGCGAATTCGCCGTAATCGCGGCGGCGCTCCAGTTCGACCATGTGATCGACACGGGTGCGAATCGTTTGGAAGTTTGTGAGCGTACCGCCAAGCCAGCGCTTGTTCACGTAGGGCATTTCGCAGCGCTCGGCTTCAGTGACGATGATATCCGCCGCCTGGCGCTTGGTTCCTACGAAAAGCACAGACCCTCCGTCCGCCACGATGTCCTGCGCGAATTGCTTCGCCTTTTCCAACTGGGCGACGGTCTGTTGTAGATCGATGATGTGCACGCCATTGCGCTCGGTGAAGATGTATGGACGCATCTTCGGGTTCCAGCGCTTTGTGCGATGCCCGAAATGCACACCGGCTTCGAGCAACGACTTCAGAGTAACTGTTGCCATACTGTCTAACGGTCTCCTTTAGGTTTTGCCTCCGCCCTTCCATGCTAACCCGACACCCGTGCAAGCAGGGGACCAAGTCGGACTTAAGAAAGGCGTGTGAGATAGGGGTTATTTTTGGGCCGGTGAAGACCCAATCGAAGATTATATCGTAAGGGTAGTGCGATTGCCAAATCGATGTAAGATTTGGTCACATCGTTCCCCGCAATTCGGTTACGGGGAAGGGGTCAGCCGATAGGTTGGGATCGCATGCACTTCCAGCGCCACAGGTCGCCCTAGCGCTGTCGCCATATTTTCCTGCACAAGCTGTAACTTATCCTGCGACAGGGGCTCAGATACCGCCAGATCGACCGTGACCGTGAGAACGCCGGTCTCGGTTGTGGCAGTGCTGAAATCAAGTAGAGTCCCCCCTTTCATACTATCGACCTGCGCGCACAATTCCTTGCCAACGCCGCCCCTGAACTCACGCTCACAGGTTGTCTTGCCGGATTGGACAGTCGCCCAGACCAAAACAAGCAAGATGACCGCCACCAATATGCCCAATCCACGCCAACCCTTGACAAATAATTGCATGCGCTCAGGTCGGCTTGGCTCAGGCTGAAAGCCCATGAGCAGGAACACCAATCCGCCGGTAGCGGCGATGCCGATCAGGTTAGTCACGAAAAGCA
Organism: Caldilineales bacterium; assembly: GCA_024102915.1. Classification (GTDB taxonomy): domain Bacteria; phylum Chloroflexota; class Anaerolineae; order J102; family J102; genus JAGFJG01. Next base: position 9,834 of record JAGFJG010000097.1, on the reverse strand, counting down.
GCATCGCCCCCGAAGCGTTGCCGAAATCACCCAGGGCGAGCGAGAGCCCGACCGTGGCCAGCGGCGGAACCAGGGCGACGGCGATCGCCACGCCTGGCAATGAAGCTTTGACGCTCTGGCGACAGAGGGCGTACGCGCCGGCGGCGCCAGCGAAAATAGCGACGAAGAGATCGAGCAGACCCGGCTGACCTCGCGCATACATTTCCGGCGTCATGGCGATGCCGGGGATGATCAATCTGGACAGAACGCCTGTCACAAACGCCAGGGGGATTGCCAGAATCACCCCTTTTAGCGTCGTCAGGAAGGCCAGTTTCAGCAGATTGGCATCGCCATGAACAACGCCCAAGCCCAGAGCGACGATTGCACCCATCAAAGGGGCGACCAGCATGGCGCCGATCACGACTGCCGTGCTGTTGAGGAGCAGGCCCAGACTGGCGATCAACGTTGACAACGCCATCATCGTCAGAAAATCAGGGTCGAATCGGGCGCTGCGCCGAATGGAAATATAAGCTTCGGCCTTCTGTGCTTCCGTTAAAGTTGGCGTCAGTTCTTTGATCTGCGCCCAGGCTTTGCGACTCCAGGTCACCCTGCGCGATGGCGGTCGTCGCACCACCAGAACCGGGATTTCAGCATGGCGCATCACTTGCTGTGGCACCACCCCAAACACGAGTTGCGAGAGCGTGTGTTCCCGCGAGGCCCCAATCATGATCAGGTCGAAGTCATCCTTTGCGGCAGCATCGAGAATGCCGCTGGCGGGATTGCGCGCGGTTACGATCTGCACCCCGACCTGCTCCTGTCTGTCGGGGAATAGCTCGTCGACCTGGGCCTGCAATGCAGTCTGGGTCTGATCAATATCATCCGGGCCAGCGTCAGGCCCCAATACAGAGATGACCGTCACCTCGCCGCCATATTCATCGATCAGGGCGCTGGCGATCTCGACGCCAAGTTGGGCGTTGGGGCCGCCGCCGCTGGGCAGCAAGATGTGCAGCGGTCTGGGTTTCAGATTCGGGCCATGCCAGGCCAGCAGGTCACATCGCACGTCCAGCATCAGATCCGACACTTTGACTCGACCCGTACCGTCGTTTCCACCGGGTTCCCCTCGCCAACTCATCAGGAGCAGCCGCGGCTCGATTTCGGCGGCCACTTCCTGGATGACGCCATAAGCATTGCTGCCGGACCGAATCAATGTCGTCGCCGTGATCCCAGCTTCTTGCAATTCATCGGCGATATCCTGCAACCAACCATTCCTCTCCGAATTCTCAGCGTCGGTATTGCTATTCATCGCGCCGGGGAGGACGATGTGCAACAACACTATTTCGGCCTGCCAATGATGGGCGAACGGAATTGCCAGCGGCAGCAGCCGTCGCGCCCGCCTTGCCGAAGCGGCGGGTACAAGAATCTGGTTGGACAACTCCTCGCCAGACATCAATGATTGGTAAAAAGGGCGCGCGAATTCATAGCAAATCTGTGTCACAGAATCGTATCACGGAGCGAAACGTGGACAAAGAAATCGCTCCAGCCTTACACGCCACCCGGCCTCCCTGTGGTATAATCGCCCCATTCCATTACATTCACAAAGTCGCACGGATTTTGTTCGGCCTTAAGGCCAACCAGGACAAGATTCCACCAAATCACGGAAGCAAAACAAATGGCAAATCAATTTGATTATGATGTGCTGGTATTGGGGGGCGGCCCCGGCGGTTATGTCGCCGCGATTCGCTCGGCCCAGTTGGGATTGAAAACAGCCCTGGTCGAGAAAGAACACCTGGGCGGGGTCTGCCTGAATTGGGGATGCATCCCCAGCAAAGCCCTGATCCGCAATGCCGAGATCGCACACCTGCTGGCGCGCGGGAGAGAATTCGGCTTCAGTTTCGACAATCTGCAAATGGATTTCGGCGTCGCCGTCAAACGCAGTCGCCAGGTTTCCGATCGCCTGGTCAAAGGCGTCGGATTCTTGATGAAGAAGAATCAGATCGACGTGATCGAAGGCTTCGGCACGCTGACTGGCAGACAAACCATTCAGGTCGGTGAGCGTTCGGTGAGCGCCGCCAATATCATCCTCTCGACCGGCGGACGCCCTGCATCCCTGCCGGGCATGGAGTTCGACGGCGAGCGTATCCTCAATTACCGCCAGGCGATCGTGCAGGACAAATTGCCCGATTCGCTGGTGATCGTCGGCGGCGGCCCCATCGGCATGGAATTCGCCTATGTCTACCGTGCTTATGGCGTGGATGTGACGGTGATCGAAATGCTGCCGCATGTCCTGCCCAACGAGGACGTGGAAGTCGTCGATGTCGTGAGCAAAGCCTTTCGCAAAGACGGCGTGCGGCTGTTGGAAAATACCCGCACCGAAAGCGTGAAGACGGACGAATCGGGCGTGAAAGTGACGGTCAAAGACCTGTCATCGGGCGAGACCGAGACCATTTCCGCCGATCAGGTTTTGATCGCTGTGGGCATTCGACCCAACAGCGACGGCATCGGATTGGAGGCGGTCGGGGTCGAAACCGTACGCGGTTGGGTGCAGATCAATAACCGCATGCAGACCAACATCCCCGGCATTTACGCCATCGGCGACCTGACTGGGAAGATGGCGTTGGCGCATGTGGCCAGCGCCCAGGGCATCGTCGCTGCCGAGACCATCGCCGGGGTGGAGACATTGCCCATCGAAGACTACAGCGCCATGCCGCGTTGTACCTATTGCCATCCGCAGGTCGCCAGCATGGGCATCACCGAAGCGCAGGCGCGGGAACAGGGCTACGAGATTCAAGTCGGCAAATTCCCCTTCCAGCCAAACGGCAAAGCCCTGGGCCTGGGCGACAAAGAGGGTTTCGTCAAGATCGTGACCGACGCCCGTTATGGCGAAATCCTGGGCGCACACATGGTGGGGCCGGAAGTCACCGAACTGTTGCCCGAATTCGGTCTGGCTAAGCTGATGGAATTGACGCCCGCCGAAATCGCCCGCAACGTCCATGCTCATCCCACCCTGTCGGAAGTGATCATGGAAGCGGCGCACGCGGCTGTCGGCCATGCCATTCACATGTAAAGGATTGGCGGATCAGGATGAGTGAGATCCCGATTATTCACCTGGGCCTGGGCCCGATTGGCCGCACCATCGCCCGCGCGGCTGCCGAGAGCGGACGTTTTCGTTCGGTCGGCGCGGTCGATACCGATCCGGCGCTGGCGGATCGGCCTTTGAACGAGATCTGCGACGCCGACCTGCCGCCGTTGCCGGTCGTCCCCAATCTGGTCGATGTGCAGACCGAGCCCGGCGCGGTCGTGTTGCAGGCGACGGTTTCGCGCCTGACCGACGCCAGGGCGCAACTCTTGTCTGCCATCGCCCTCGGCCACCACGTGGTTTCGACTTGCGAGGAATTGGTCTGGCCGTGGACCGATCACCCGGAACTGGCAGCGGAAATTGATGATGCCGCCCGCAAGTCGGGTGTGGCGATTCTGGGCGTCGGCGTCAACCCCGGCTTCGTCATGGATACCCTGCCGGTGTTGCTAAGCCGGGCGACAGACGAGATCGAAGCAGTCTCTGTCAAACGCATCGTCAATCTCAGCGAACGCCGAACGGCCCTCCAACGCAAGATGGGCGTCGGCGAATCGCCGGAGCGAGTACGAGAGCTTTTGGAGATGGAAATGCTTGGGCATGTCGGTCTTGCCGCCAGCGCCCAGATGTTGGCAGCGGGCCTGGGTTGGCGGCTGGACGTCCTCGACCTGGAAAATCGACCCATCGTTGCCGATACCGACACCGAGAGCGCTTTTGGGACTGTTCCCACCGGGGCCTGTATCGGCATCCGCCAGCAAGTCACCGGACTTATTGCCGGCATCCCCCGCATCCTCCTCACCCTGATCATGCAACTCAACGTCGAGGGGGGCAGCCAGGACGAAATCCTGATCGACAGCCAGCAATGCCTGCGTTTGCGCCTGGATGGTTTGCAGGGCGATCAGGCGACCGTATCGCTGGCGCTCAATCAGGCCAGATTGGTGCGCGACCTGACGCCGGGTCTGCATACTATGTTGTCATCCCCGATCCAAACCTTCCCATAACCTTAGTTTGGAGTTCAAAGTTCGAGGTTCGAAGTTGACCGCAACCACGAACATTTCTGCAAAGATCGGTCGAGTATTGCTGATTGATGCAACTCTATCTGTGCGAAAAGACCTGACCTCGAACATGACACTTAGAACTTTGAACTTACATTCCAAAAACGTTTTCAGAATCTCATGACCATCACCCCGATTGAACTAGACCCATCACCCCCTCGACACAACTGGCACGAGGAGCAACTCACAAAAGGTCGTCGCCCCGAATGGCTGCGGGTGCGATCCAGTGATAGCCCGGAATATCAGCGTCTGCATGGGCTGATGCGCAATCACAGCCTGAACACGGTCTGTGAAGAAGCGGGCTGCCCCAACATCGGCGAATGCTGGGGACGCGGCACAGCCACCTTTTTGCTGCTGGGCGATACCTGCACGCGCTCATGCGGGTTTTGCAAAATCAAAACGGGTAAGCCGCCCAAGACCGACATCCTCGAACCCCTGCGCGTGGCCCGCACCGTGCAGATGATGAATTTGCAGCACGTGGTCCTCACATCGGTCAATCGCGATGAATTGCCCGATGGCGGCGCTTTCATCTTCGCTGCCACCATCCGCAAGATACACGAGTTCACCCCGCAGTGCACGATCGAGGTGCTGATCCCCGACTTTCAGGGCGACGCCGCCGCTTTGCAGACGGTCATGCGCGAACGGCCCGAAATCCTCAACCACAACACCGAGACCGTCCCCCGACTCTATCACCGTGTGCGCCCGCAGGCAATCTACGAACGCTCGTTGCAAGTGCTGGCGAGAGCCAAGGAGATGGACCCGGAGGCGCTGACCAAATCCGGCCTGATGTTGGGGTTGGGAGAAAACTGGGACGAAGTAATCGAGGTGATGGAAGGATTGCGTTCGGTGGACGCCGACATCCTCACCCTCGGCCAATATCTGCAACCCAGCCGTTTCCATCTCCCCATCGAGCGTTATTACACGCCCGCCGAGTTTGAAGAGCTTCGCGTCATCGGCGAAGAAATGGGCTTTCGCTGGGTGGAATCCGGGCCGCTGGTGCGCTCGTCCTATCATGCCGACGGTCAGGCTCGATTGACCCGGCGCGCGCCTATTCAAATGGCTCTGAAAATTTGACACCGCTCAAGCCTGCATATTAGCATGCGACCCGTTCATTGCTTTGACAACACCTCCCCGTATGACCCTGCTGCAGCCCAACAACAGGGTCGAGAGAGGACGGACCGAATGAACAGCATTCCCCCAATGCGGTTCCTGTCCGTCCTCTTTTTGCGTCCAGAATTTGAGGTGTCGTCATGAATGATTATCTGCTGCGGGCGCAAGACTTGCGCGACGAACTCGTGGCCTGGCGGCGCGATTTTCATCGACACCCGGAACTCGGCTTTGAGGAGCATCGCACAGCCGCCATCGTCGCCGGACACCTGCAGAAGTTAGGGATCGAGACGACGACCGGCGTGGGCAAAACCGGGGTGGTGGGATTGATCGAAGGAGTTAGGCCTGGGCCTACCGTCTTGTTGCGCGTCGATATGGATGCCCTGCCCGTGCACGAAGCGACCGGTTTGCCCTTCGCCAGCGAGACCCCCGGCAAAATGCATGCCTGCGGCCACGACGGCCATACCGCCATCGGCATGGGCGTCGCCCAAATGCTGGCCGAGACATCCGCAAACTGGCCGGGTTGCGTCAAACTGCTGTTCCAACCGGCGGAAGAAGGATTGGGCGGAGCGCTGGCAACTATTGCCAGCGGCGTCTTGCAGAATCCCGCGCCCGACATGTGCTTTGGCCTGCATCTGTGGAACCCGCTCCCGGCCGGTCGGGTGATCGTACAGCCGGGGCCGTTCATGGCCGCAGCCGATCATTTCGAAGTGAGCATACGGGGGCGGGGCGCGCATGGGGCGCAGCCGGAGCTGGCCGTCGATGCCATTCTGGTGGCGGCGGAAGCCGTGGGCATGTTGCACACCATCGTCAGCCGCAATCTGCCGCCGCAGGAAACTGCCGTGCTCAGCGTCGGCTCCTTTCATGCGGGCAAGGCGTTCAATGTGATCGCCGAAGAAGCGATTTTCGACGGCACGTTGCGCACCTTCGACGCGGCAGTGCGCGACCGTCTGATCGAGCGTATGCAGGCGATTCTGGCGGGCGTCTGTCAGGCATATGAGGCCGCGTTCGACCTGCGCTTTTTCGACTACACCCCGGCGGTGGACAATGACCTCATCGCCACGCGGATAGCCCTGGCGGCGGCGACAGAGGTGGTCGGCGCGGAGGCATTGCTCCAGATCACGCCGCTGATGGTGGCCGAAGATATGTCGGAAATCATGAATCGGGTTCCCGGCTGCTACATCATGGTCGGCGCAGACCCCGGTACAGAAGGTCGCGGCACGCATCATAATCCTCGCTTCGATATTGATGAAGCGCAACTCCCCGTGGCGGCGGCGATCCTGGCCGCGACCGCGGTGCGATTTCTCGAACAGGGACAATCGGGAACGGGCTCGTCCATGAAACAAGGGGAGCGACCATGAAGATCGTGGCATTAGGCGCAGGCGCTCTCGGCTCGGTCTACGGCGGCTATCTCTCGAAAGCCGGGTATGATGTCACACTGGTCGGACGCTCTGCTCATATTCAGGCTGTGAACCGGCAAGGGTTGCGGATTTCCGGTCGGGACGAGTTTGTGGCGGATGTTCAGGCCACGACCGACGCCAGGGCTTTGAGAGAGGCCGATCTATTGTTGATCTGCGTGCGCGGGCCTGACACGGCGCAGGCGCTGGCCGATGTCGCCCATCTGCGTCCGGAGATCGTCGTGTCGTTTCAAAATGGCATCCGCAAAGATGAGCCGTTGATCGCCTGTTTTGGCCCTGGCCCGGTCATGGGGGCGACGAGCGTCGTCGGCGCTCGCATCATGGAGCCTGGACATGCCCGTTGCACCTCGTTTGGACACACCTGGTTTGGCGAGTTGAACAATCGGCCATCGCCGCGCTTACAGGCGGTCGTCTCTGTCTGGGAAAGGGCGGGGCTTCTCGCCGCGGTCTCCGACGACATTCGGGCCGCCGAGTGGTCGAAGCTGGCGTACCTGCTGCCCGTATCGGCGCTCAGTGGGCTGACGCGCCTGCCCTACCACCAGATTTTGCAAAGCCCGGATCTGGCGTATTTGCTTGTACAAATGGTGCGAGAGATTGGAACAATAGCCAAGGTCTATGGCGTCGAATTGTATGACCTGCCAGGCATCAACGTGCTCACCCTGACTACAGGTCAATTCGACCAGAGCATCCGCATCCTGTCGGCTCGCGGCAAAGCGCTGGAGGCCAGCGGTCAAACCGATATCAGCACCAACCTTTTACATGACATCACCATCGGTCGCAAGACTGAAATCGAGAATCTGGCAGGCGATTTGGTGCGGCTCGCCTATGACGCCGCCATATCCACGCCCGCGCTCAACTTCGCCCATCGCGCCATTCGCGGCATCGACGGCTGGGTGCAGAAATGACCTGGTTTCTAATTGACCCCACCGGTTATCGCTATCCCATCGGCCCTTCCGGGCTGAGCCTGGGCCGCGCACCCGACAACGACGTCGTCCTCAACGAAGACGAGGTCTCGCGCCATCACGCCTTCATCCAGATTTCCGAACAGAATGCCTGGTTGTATGACCGCAAGAGCTTCAACGGCGTCTTTGTCAACGACGTTCGCATTGCCGCGCCGCAAACCCTGCAAACCGGCGACCGCATCCGCATTGGCCGCACTCGCTTCCGCGTCGAACATTCCGCCGAACCGCCGGCAGCGCCGAAACCAGCCGAAGCGAAATCGCTGACTTCGGGCCAGATCTGGCGGGCGATTTTGATTGGCGTGGTGTTGGGGCTGGCCGGTCTGGCGCTCGTCGTTTTACTCTTCGTCCGGCCATTGATGGACGACGCCCAGAATGCCGGGGCCACCCCGAACCCCTATGCCGCATTCCAACCGGCAGTGGCCGCCTCGGCATTCATCCTTTCGCAGATCGGCGATACGAGCACGGCCAGCGGCGGCGCCGGCGTGGTCGTCGGTGAGAACGGGCGCGTACTGACCGCCTATCGCGTGGTCTACGATCCGCTGACGGGCCAGCCGTACAACCGTAAGAGCCAGGCAATCGTGGGATTGGGCGGCGGATCAGGTCAGTCGCCAGACCAGTGGTATCTGGCCCGCGTGGTGCGCGCCGACCGCCAGCGTGATCTGGCCGTTTTGCAGATTTTCGCCCAGGATGACGGCTCACCTCTCCCCAACAGTTTTCGGCTTCAGCCCGCGCCGCTGGCCAGCGCAGCTGCCCTCCGCGCAGGCGAGCGGCTCGCCGCCATCAGCTATCCCGTCGATTCGGGCAGCGGCGCGCCCTCGGATATCGGTCGCGTCCTCACCGTCAGCGAAGGCGCTTACACGGGCTCACTGCCGGACGACAACCTGGGCGTATCGCCCGGCTGGTTGCAGAGCGAGGTCAATCTATCTGCGGCTAATGTCGGGGCGCTGGTCCTCAACGCCAGGGGCCAGGTTGTGGGCCTTTACACCGGCCCGCCCTCTGCCGGGTCCGGGCGTGCGGACAATCTGATTCGACCGATGGAAGTCGCCCGAACATTGCTCGTCGGCGCTCAATAAACTTCGGGCACGAAATTCTGGTATTCCATGGGCGTTCGCACATAGTTGAGCCGATCCTGCCGCGGGGGCAATACGATCGGCTCTGTGTTCACATCCTGGTAAGGGATATGAGAGAGCAGGTGGCTGATGCAGTTGAGCCGTGCTCGCTTTTTGTCGTCGGCATTGACCACAAACCAGGGCGCCTGTTTGATATCGGTATAGGAAAACATCTCGTCCTTGGCCCGGGAATACTCTACCCACCTAGCGCGTGACTCCAAATCCATTGGGCTGAGTTTCCATTGCCGGGTCCGGTCTTTGATGCGGGCCTGAAAACGGCGCTCCTGTTCTTCGTCGCTGACGGAAAACCAGTATTTGAGCACGATCAGACCGGATCGAACCAACATGCGTTCGAATGACGGGCAGGAGCGCAAAAACTCCCAGTATTCATCATCAGAGCAAAAACCCATGACCCGCTCAACGCCCGCCCGGTTATACCAACTGCGATCGAAGAGCACCATCTCGCCGCCGGCGGGCAGGTGCTGCACATAGCGCTGAAAATACCATTGCGTGCGTTCTCGTTCCGTGGGGGCGGGCAGCGCCACCACCCGGCAAACTCGTGGATTCAACCGCTCGGTTATCCGCTTGATCACCCCGCCCTTCCCGGCTGCGTCCCGACCCTCGAAGATGACGACCACCTTCAGTTTCTCGTGCTTGATCCATTCTTGCAGCACCACCAGTTCAACTTGCAGCCTGGCCAATTCACGCTCGTAAAATTTGCGCTTCAGCTTCCCTGAGCTTTTGAGGTGCGGCTCTACCTCTTCGGCTGATTCGTTTGCCGGTTCAACCACCGCCTGCTCCTCTTCTGTTTTTCCATCGACTTCGGGCGTCGTCCCCTGTTTTGGTTCACCCTTCTTCTTTGACATGATTCACCTCGACAAGGAATAGATGAGACATCCCTTTGCGCTCTCAACGACGTGTATCGTGAGCCCAGGGAGTTATGCGGTTTGAGTAACGCCCTGATTGTAAGGGGGCTTGCCTAGAGTGTCAAACAGCCCCAATCCGGCTTTCTGTTGGGTGTGATTCAGATTTTTGCATGGGCTGAAGATAGGTGACGTTTGAAGCGAGCCCTGCCGATTGGCATTCTTCGCCAGGGGTGATTGGCGGCGGGTCGCCAAGGCTGTGTGGGAGTGG
>JAGFJG010000042.1 GCA_024102915.1 Caldilineales bacterium | reverse complement strand
TGCCGGAACCGGCGACAACGCCCCACGCGTCGCCCTGTTGTCGCAACCGCTCGACACCAGTTCGCCATTCTTCCGATTCAAGACCACCTATCGCCCCCACTACGACCGGGCGTTGGCCTCATTCCCCGATTGCGATGATGTGCTGTTATGGAATCTGCAAGGCCAACTGACCGAGTCGTGCCGGGCCAATCTGGTGCTGGAACTGGGGGGAGCGCTGCTGACGCCGCCGCTTACGAGCGGGCTGCTCGACGGCACATTCCGGGCGGAATTGCTGGCGCAGGGCGTCATCCGCGAAAGCGAACTCTATCCCGATGACCTGCTCAGCGCCAGGCAGGTAATGCTGATCAATTCCGTGCGCAAGTGGATACCGGTGACGTTATTGTCGTGACCCTGGTTAGTTCGGCAGTAATCAGTAGACAGTGATCAGTTGAGTTCTATCACTGAATACTGATCACTGTTGACTGTTGACTTTCATATGCCACAGTGTGTTAGTCATCTAGCGCCTGGGCGAAGTCATCGATGATGTCGTCGGGGTCCTCGATGCCCACCGAAACCCGGATGAGTCCGTCGCCGATGCCGATGGCCTGGCGCTGTTCTACGGTCAACGCCCGGTGTGAGGCGTGGGCAGGGTAGGCGACCAGGGTGGCGACATCACCCAGGGTGGCGGCGCGCCAGGCGATTTGCAGGCGTTCCATCACCGCCCAGGCCGCCGCGCGCGTACCCGCATCCAGGTCGAATGCCAGCACGCCGCCATAGCCGCGCCCGCCAAACAGTCGGGCGGCGGTCTCATGGCCGGGGTGTGAATCCAGGCCGGGATAGTAGATGGTCGCCACGGCGGGATGGCCGGATAGGAATTCGGCCAGGACCAGGGCGTTACTGCATTGCTGGTGCAGGCGCAGAGCCAGGGTGCGGATGCCGCGCAGGGTCAGCCAGGCAGCCTGCGGGTCCAGGGTGGCGCCAAAGCGTTTGCGGTGCAGATTGAGCGCCGTGTAGCTTTCGTCATCGTTCACCGTGACCGAACCGCCCAGCACGTCGCCATGCCCATTCAGGTATTTGGTCAGGCTTTCGACCACGTAATCAGCGCCGAGTTCCAGGGGGCGGCACAGGTAGGGCGAGGCGAAGGTGTTGTCGACCAGGGTCTTGCACCCCGCCGACCGGGCTTGCTCGACCAGCCAGCCCAGATCGCTGACCTTGACCAGCGGATTCGAAAGCGTCTCCACCACCAGCAGATGAGGCCGCCAGTTTTGCAAGGCATCGCGCACCGCCTCATGATCCTGCGCCGACACAAAGCGCACTTCACCGCCGCTTTCTGGCAGCCAGGCGTTCAGCATAGCATAGGTGGCGCCGTACAGGTCGGGCGCAGCCAGGACGCGGCGGCCGCTTCCGGCTGTGGCCAGAACGGCGGCAATGGCGGCCATCCCCGTGGCGAAAACCTGCGTGCGCCCGCCCCCCTGCAAGGCTGAGATCGCTTCCTCCAACAGCGCCGGCGTGGGCATGTTGTCGCGGCCATAATCATAACCCGAACTTGGGTCTTCGAACACAGCGTCCAGATCGGCCATGGCGTCGAACGCCCAGGAGGCGGCGCGCTCGATCGGCGGCGAGGAGGGCAGGATGCCGCCCTGGCGTTGGTGACCGCTGTGCACGGTCAGGGTTTCGAATTTCATGGGTATTTCAGTTCGGAGTGCAAAGTTCCGAGTTCCGGGTTAAGTAAGTGCTCGAATGAATTTTAGGCAGGCAATTTCTGCAAGATATCGCGTTCTATGCAAGTCACACCATGGTCGTAACTCATTGATGAACCTTGCGTTGAGGCCATTGTCTCCGGGGGACGCCCCCGGAGCCCCCCATTCAGGGGGCACTACGTCCCTGTTGACTTCAGCTAAGTCGACCCCCCTCAAGTCATTCACTTAAGTCATACCCCCTAGGATGTAGTCTGGGGAGAAATCTGCTACCTGAAAACGTTTGATTTCAACTCCATCGATGGTGAAGCAGAC
>JAGFJG010000198.1 GCA_024102915.1 Caldilineales bacterium | reverse complement strand
ACACTGGATGAGTATGATAATATCTGTCATGAGCGGTGCGAAGCGGTGTCGGAAATCTTGCTCGGAAAGCGATTCCCTATCCTATTCGCCCGCTCTTTTCTTCGCTAATTTTGGCGAAGGTATTGATGAAGATACTAATTAATACTCGAATGATTAGTGTCCGGTCATACCGTGAGATATTGATTGCGAAGAGGTTGCCACAGACGGCGCCTATCTCTACTTCGCTAGTGTAAAACCTTCTTGTGAGTATAAAAATGCCCAAAATCATAACCTTCGGCGAAATCATGATGCGGCTGTCGCCGCCGGGATACCAGCGTTTTTCGCAAGCGAATAGCTTCGATGTGATCTATGGCGGCGGAGAGAGCAACGTGGCCGTGTCACTGGCTAATTTCGGACTCGACACCGAGTATGTCACTCGCCTGCCCAACAACGACCTCGGATTCGCCTGCCGGGATTTCCTGCGCCAGTATGGCGTGGGCGTGCAGTACATCCTCTGGGGCGGCGACCGCCTCGGCATCTATTTTCTGGAGCACGGCGCGGTCAGCCGCGGCAGCAAGGTGGTCTACGACCGGGCAGGCTCCTCGCTGGCGACCATCCAGCCGGGCATGATCGATTGGGACGCTGTGTTCGCGGATGCGGACTGGTTCCATTGGACCGGCATCACGCCCGCCATCTCGGAGGGCGCGGCGGCGGCCTGCCTGGAAGCGGTGAAGGTGGCCAAAGCCCACGGCGTCACCGTGTCCACCGACCTGAATTACCGGGCCAAGCTGTGGAAGTGGGGCAAGAAGGCGGGCGAGGTGATGGAGGAACTGGTCGGGTATTGCGATGTCGCCATCGGCAACGAGGAGGATGCGGAGAAAGTGTTTGGCATCCACGCTCCCGCCACCGACGTCACCTCCGGCGAATTGGACGCGGCGGCCTACGAATATGTCTGCGCGAAATTGGCCGAGCGCTTCCCCGGCCTGAAGACTATCGCCATCACCCTGCGCGGCTCCATCTCGGCCAGCCACAACAGTTGGAGCGCGGTGTTGTGGGATGGCGACCGCCTCTACTTCGGCCCGAACTACGAGATCACCCACATCGTCGACCGCGTGGGCGGCGGCGACAGTTTCATGGGCGGCCTGATTTACGGGCTGCTGACCTATGCCGACGACAAGCAGCGCGCCCTCGACTTCGCCGTGGCGGCCTCCGCCCTCAAGCACACCATCTTTGGCGACTTCAATCTCGTGTCCGTGGCCGAGGTGGAAAAGCTGATGGGTGGGGATGCATCGGGCCGGGTGAGCCGGTGAACAGGAACCGCAAATTACGCAGATGAAGAAAACAATAATCTGCGCCATCTGCGAAATCTGCGATTAGACTCTTGTACATGAAGGAGAGACTTCGTGGCTAAATATTCCCGTTTAACCGTCCTTAATAACATGGTCAACGCCGGAATGATTCCGGTGTTTTACCACCCCGACGCCGATGTGGCCGAGCAGATCGTCCGCGCCTGCCTGGATGGCGGCCTGCGCTGCGTGGAGTTCACCAATCGCGGCGACATGGCCCACATCGTTTATGGTGAATTGGCGCGGCGCTTCAAAGACGATGACCGTCTCATCCTCGGCGTCGGCTCGGTAGTCGATGCGCCCACGGCGGCGCTCTTTCTCCAGCTTGGAGCCAATTTCGTGGTGGGGCCGGTACTCAATCCCGAGGTCGCCCGGCTGTGCAACCGCCGCAAAGTGGCTTATTCGCCCGGCTGCGGCACGGCCAGCGAGATATCCGCAGCCGAAGAACTGGGCGTCGAGATCGTCAAAATCTTCCCCGGCAGCCAGGTTGGCGGACCCGCCTTCGTCAAGGCCATTGCCGGACCGATGCCGTGGACCCGCATCATGCCCACCGGCGGCGTCTCGCCCGACGAGGAAAACCTGCGGGCGTGGTTCGCCGCGGGCGTGGCCTGCGTGGGCATGGGCAGCAAGCTCATTACCAAAGAACTCGTCGCCGCCGGCGACTTCGACGCCATCCGCCGGAAGACGGCCGAGACGGTAGCGTTGATCAAGGAACTCAGACAGCAATATCCGTTGAAGTAGCCAAGTGCCTGTCACCTTGGAGGTGACAGGCACTTTATCACAAAAGGAACCCTCATGTCCGACAATTACCCCCGCGTGGCCCGCCTCAACAGCGCCGAGAAATTCCGCACGCATATCGCATCGCTCGGCGTCCACCTGCCCTTCGACGAAACCGTGCAAACGGCCCCGGACAGTCCCCTGGCCCAACCGTTCACGCTGAAAACCGGACGGATGATTGGCAACCGTTTCGCCATCCATCCCATGGAAGGCTGGGACGGCACAGCCGAGGGTCTGTCCACGGAAAACACGATGCGGCGCTGGACCAATTTCGGCAAGAGCGGAGCCAAGCTGATCTGGGGCGGCGAGGCGGTGGCGGTGCGGCATGACGGCCGCGCCAATCCCAACCAGTTGCGCATCGGCGCGGACACGCTGGCCGGGCTGGCCGATCTGCGGCAGGGATTGGTGAACACTCATCGGGAGCATCACGGCCAGACCGACGATCTGGTGGTCGGATTGCAGCTCACGCATTCGGGGCGATTCTGCCGGCCCAATGTCAAGACCCGATTGGAGCCAATGATCCTCTACCATCATCCTGTGCTCGACCCGCTGTTCAACCTCGATCCCGGTCTGCCGGTGCTGACCGATGGCGAGATCGACGATCTGATCGGCGACTTCGTGCGGGCGGCGGGACAGGCGGCCTCCATCGGCTTCGACTTCGTGGACATCAAACACTGCCACGGCTATCTCGGCCACGAATTCCTCAGCGCCTATGAGCGACCCGGTCGCTACGGCGGCAGCTTCGAGAACCGCACTCGTTTCGTGCGCGAGATTGTGGCGGGCATCCGTCGCGAAGCGCCCGGCCTCATGATCGGCGTGCGCCTCAGCGCCTTCGACTTCCCGCCCTTCCGGCCCGGCCCCGACGGTGCGGGTGTGCCCAAGTGGTGGGATGACGAGGATGGCCGCTACCCCTTCGGCTTCGGCGGGGACAAGACCGACCCCCTGGCGATCAACCTCACCGAGACCGCCGAATTCCTGCGTCTGTTGGAATCGCTCGACATTCAGTTGGTCAATCTCTCCTGTTGCAGCCCGTACTACAACCCGCACTTCATGCGCCCGGCCACCTTCCCACCCTCCGACGGCTATCTGCCGCCCGAAGACCCGCTCGTGGGCGTGGCCCGTCAGATCAACGCCGTCGCCGCGCTGAAGGCGGAATTCCCCAACCTCGCCCTCGTCGGTACCGGCTACACCTACTTGCAGGACTGGCTGCCCAATGTGGCGCAACACGTCGTCGGTCACGGCATGGTCGATTTCGTGGGCCTGGGCCGCATGGTGCTGAGCTACCCGGAGTTCCCAGCCGATATGCTGACCGGACGAGAAATGGCCCGCAAACGCATCTGCCGCACCTTCAGCGATTGCACCACTGCCCCCCGCAACGGCATGGTCTCAGGCTGCTATCCCCTCGATGATTTTTACAAAGACTCGCCGGAAGCGATCCGGTTGAAAGAAATTAAGGCGGGGTGATGGATGATCGTCACGAAATAACGCATCATTTTTCTTCGACGATGGACGGCGGACGATGGACGATAGCTTGTCGTTGCAGGCGTATCGTCTTCCGTCAATCGTCTATCGTCAATCGTTGAACTGCGCTCCTCATTTTCACTGAACCCATGCAAATCCTCACTCTCGAACAAGCCGCCAACCTCATCCACGACGGCGACACCATCCTCATCGGCGGATCGGGCGGCGGTCATGCCGTGCCGGAAGCGCTGATCAAAGCCGTGGCCGACCGCTTTCACGCCACCGGCGCGCCGCGGGGCGTCACCACGCTGCATCCCGTCGGCATCGGCGATATGGACACGCAGGGCGTGGGGCGGCTGGCGCATCCCGGCCTGCTGCGGCGCATCATCACCGGGGCGCTGGTCAACACGCCCGCCGTGCAGAAAATGGCGCAGGAGGATGCCGTCGAAGCCTACACCCTGCCGCAAGGCGCGCTCTCGCAACTGATGCGGGAGATGGCTGCCGGGCGACCGGGTCTGATCTCGCACGTGGGCCTGCACACTTTCGTCGACCCGCGCCACGGCGGGGGCAGGCAAAGCCGGTCGGCCACAGAAGAACTGGTCGAGTTGGTGGAACTGGCCGGGCGAGAATGGTTGTTCTACAAGCCGATCCACGTCGACGTGGCCTTTCTGCGCGGCACCACTGCCGATGAAGACGGCAACGTCAGCATGGAACGAGAAGCGGTGTTCGGCGAGATGCTGCCGATGGCGCAGGCCACGCGGCGGGCGGGCGGCATCGTCATCGCCCAGGTGCAACGGCTGGCCCAACGTCACACGCTCAAGCCCAAAGATGTGAAAATCCCCGGCATGTTGGTCGATGTCGTCGTCGTCGTGCCCAACCAGCGCCAGAGCTATGTCACCGAGTTCAGCCCGTCGTTTGCGGGCGAACTGCGCGTGCCCCTGGACGAAATCCCGGCCCTGCCCTTCGATCCGCGCAAAATCATCGCCCGCCGCGCCGCGCTAGAATTGTTCCCCGGCGCCATCTGCAACCTGGGCGCGGGCGTGTCCACCGGCATCGCCAACGTCGCCGCCGAGGAAGGCTTTTTGGATCAGATCGTGCTCACCAACGAGCAGGGCTTGATCGGCGGCGCGCCCGCGTCCGGCGTGGATGCCGGGGCAGCCATGAATTACGACGTCATCGTCGATCAACCCTACCAGTTTGATTTCTACGACGGCGGCGGCCTCGACCTGGCCTTCCTCTCCTTCGCCGAGGTGGATGCCGAGGGCAGCGTCAACGTCAGCCGCTTCGGCGACCGCATCATCGGCATCGGCGGCTTCCAAAACATCGCTCAGAACGCCAAAACCGTGATTTTCAGCGGCACGTTCACCGCCGGTGGGCTGGACATCGCCTGGGAGGATGGGCGCACCGTGATCCGGCGGGAGGGGCGATTCCCCAAATTCGTGGCCGAACTCGAACAGGTATCGTACAACGGGGCCTACGCCGCCGAACTGGGCCAGAACGTGCTGTTCGTGACCGAGCGGGCGGTGTTCGCTCGCAGGCCGGAGGGATTGACGCTGGTCGAGATAGCCCCCGGCATCGATCTCGACCGGGACATCCTCGCCCACATGGGCTTCCGGCCGTTGATCTCGCCCGACCTGCGCACGATGGACGCCCGCCTGTTCTCGCCCGACCGCATGAACTACGCCGCCGACCTGTTGGCTAAACCCCGGCTGAATGTGCCGAGGCGTCTGCGGGATGCCGATTTATTGTAGCCGCTTTGCCTTGACATGACGATGGACGACAGACGGTTGACGATAGTGAATTCTTCGCATCGCAACCCCATCGTCCATCGTCCATCGTCGCCCATGCAACAACGAGATTTCCTGATGCCCGAATCTAAAACTGATTCCCAAGACCCCACCGCCCTCGCCGTCACCCTCCCCCGCCCTGGTGTCGCCCTCGTGCAGATTCAATCGAAGCCGTTGGGCGTGCTGCGCCATGCCGTCAAGCGGGCGCTGCAAGCCCGGCTGCACGAGTTGGAAGCCGACCCGGACGTGCGCTGTCTGGTGCTGACCGGCGTCGACCGCGCTTTTTCCGTCGGTTCCGACATCAACGATTTTAGCCTGGAAATCGGCTGGCTGCTGGAGAATGACTACGTCGAGGCCGGGCTGAACGCGGCGCTGGAAAACTCGCCGCTGCCGATCGTCGCCGCGCTCAACGGCTTCACGCTGGGCGGTGGCGCGGTGTTGGCCCTGGCCTGTGACATCCGCATCGCCGCCGAGTCTGTCAAGATCGGTTTCCCGGAAGTCAATGTCGGCGCGTTTGCGTCCGGCAGCGGCACGCAACGACTGCCGCGGCTGGTCGGACGCGGGCGGGCGCTGGACTTGCTCTTCACCGGGCGCACAATCCCTGCCGCCGAGGCGCTAGACTATGGGCTGATCGAATACGTTGTCCCCGATGCCGACCTCCTGGACTTCGCCCTGGATTATGCCGCCAAGATCGCCTCGTTCTCCGCGCCGGTCATCGCCGCCACCAAGCATTGCGTGACTGTGGGCTTGCGCGACGGCATCGAGGCCGGGCTGGCCGCCGAGCGCGAGGGTCGAGTGCAGACCGGTCGGGGCGCAGATGCGCTGGAAGGGCGTCAGGCGTTTTTCGAGAAAAGGCCGCCCGTTTTCAATCAACAATCCGAATAACTGGATGACCAACATGAGCGAACGCCCACGATTCACGACCATCGACGACTACTTCGAAACGGCGTCCCCGGAGGCGCTGCCCATCTTGCAGGAGATCAGGGAGCTCGTGCCCCGGCTCGTGCCCGCCGCCCAGGAAACCATCAGTTACCAGATGCCCGCCTTCCGGCTCAAGCGTGTCTTCTTCTTTTTCGCCGCCTTCAAGAAACACATCGGCATCTATCCGCCCGTGAACGGCGACGACGATCTCATGCAAGCGTTGCAACCTTATAGCAATGAAAAGGGCAACCTGAAATTCCCGCTCAACCAGCCGATGCCATACGATTTGATCGGGCGAGTGATCGAAACGCTGGCGCGTCAGGATTCGGAATGAAATCGCCTTTTTCACCCGGTAAAATCATCTGCGTGGGTATGAACTACCCCGCGCCCGGTGCGCCGCCCGCGCCGATGCCCTATCCCGTCCTGTTTCTCAAAGCCCCCAGCACCCTCATCGGCCCCGGCGACGCCATTCAGATTCCCCGCGCCGCCGAAAAAGTGTTCGTTGAGGGCGAGATCGCTGTGGTCATCGGCAGGCAGGGCAAGCACATCACCAACGAGAATGCCTGGGAATACGTGGCAGGGCTGACCATCGCCAACGATGTGGGCGCGGAAGATTGGGAAGCGCGCACGTCGCAGTGGCAGACCGGCAAGCTGCCTGACACCTTTCTGCCGCTCAGCCCGCATCTCGTGGCCCCCACCAATCTGCCCGACCCGGCCAGCTTTTATATTGCCGTGCACATCAATGGCCGCCTGGCGTTGGCGGGCAACAGCAGCGACATGATCTTCGACATCCCCACGCTGATCGCCTACATCTCTGGGCTGTGCACGCTGCACCCTGGCGATATCATTGTCACCGGCAGCCCCAAAGGCATCGGCGACCAACCCGCACCGCGCGCCTACATCCAACCTGGTGACACCGTGTCCATCACCATTGCCGGGCTGGGCGCGCTCACCAACCCCGTGATTTTGGAGCCGACATGACCCGCACCCGCCCGATGGCTTTCGTCACCGCGCCCGGCAAGATCGAATTCCGGGATGAACCTTTGCCGCCGCTGAACCCCACCGAAGTGCTGATCTCGGTCAAAGTGACGACGATCTGCGGCAGCGATCTGCACATCTTCAAGGGCAAGCACCCGTCGGTCGAGCTACCGATCCCGGTGGGGCACGAGATCGCCGGAGAGATCATCGAAGTCGGGGCTGAGGTGACGATGGTGGAGCCGGGCGACCGGGTGGCGGTGGAGCCTGTGCTGGTCTGCGACGCCTGCGCTTTTTGCCAGCGCGGCGATTATCATCTGTGCAACAACATCAGCTTTCAATACCGGCGGGGGCAGGGCGGCTTCACGCCCTGGTTCATCGCCGATCAGCGCTGGGTGCATCGCCTGCCCGAATCCGCCAGTTATTTGGAGGGAGCGCTGGTCGAGCCGATGTCGGTGTGCGTGCACGCGGTGCGGCGAGCGGCCCCCACTTTGGGCGACCGCGCCGCCATCTTTGGCGACGGCGCTATCGCCCAATACATTTTGCAGGCGGCGCAACTGGCGGGGATTTCGTCGGTCTATCTGGCCGGGATCAATGATTTGCGGCTGGCGAAGGCGCTGGAATGGGGCGCGACCGGCGTCGTCAATTCGCTGCAAACCGATCCGGTGGTTTTCATTCAGGAACACACCGGCGGCCTGGGCGTGGAGCGCAGCTTCGAAGCCGTGGGCATCCGTCAGACGTTGGTGCAGGCGTTGCAGGCGTTGAAAAAAGGCGGCACGTCAGTGCTGGTGGGTCTGTTCGAGCAGCCGGAGGTCACGATCCCGGCCAATATCTTCGTGCACAAAGAGATCGGGCTGCTGGGATCGCAGGGCTACGCCTGGGATTTTCAGCGCACGCTGGAGTTGGTCGGAAACGGCCGGGTGCAGTTGGATGCCATCGTCACGCACCAATTTGGGTTTGGCGAAGTGCAGCAGGCTTTCGATTTGTTGATGCAGCCGAACACGCCGGCGATCAAAGTGGCGGTGATGATTGATGAATAATCTTCGATCCTTTAAGGGAGATCACATACAAACCTATGATGTCATCGTGGTGGGCGGCGGCGGCAGCGGATTGGCCGCGGCGGTCAGCGCCGTCGAGCACGGGGCAAGTGTGCTTTTGCTGGAAAAGCGACCGGAATTAGGCGGCACCACCGGCATCGCCGTGGGCTCGTACACGGCCAATCGCACGCGCTGGCAGGCGGCGGCCGGGGTGCAGGATTCGGTGGACGCGCACGCCGAGGACGCGGGCAAGTTCCCGCCGGCGGCTTACGAGGCGGTGAACAACGCCGAACTGCGGCGCTTCTTCCTGGCGCACGCCAACGAAACGCTGGAATGGCTCGAAGGCATGGGCTTGCGCTTCCTCGGCCCGAATCCGGAACCGCCGAACCGCGCCCCGCGCATGCACAACGTCGTGCCGGGGGCGAAAGCGTATATCGCTCTGTTGCAGGCGCGGCTGCTGCGTCTGGGCGGCGAGGTGCGCACGAACGCGGCGGCGGTGGGGCTGGAGCGGGAAGAGGGTCGGGTGACAGGCGTGACGGTCGAGATGGATGGCGCTCGCACGACCTTTCTCGCTGGCTCTGGCGTGGTGCTGGCTGCGGGCGATTACACCAACTCGCCCGACCTGATCGGCCAATACCGCGGCCAGGAATTCACGCCGATCGAGGGCATCAACCCGTATTCCACCGGCGACGGGCATGTGCTGGCGCAGCAGGCCGGCGCGCAACTCGTGAACATGCACGTCACCTACGGCCCCGAAATCCGTTTCATCGCTCCGCCCGGCAAAACGTTTCAACAACTCCTGCCCGTGAACGCACCGTTTGTAAAACTGATGGGCCGGTTGCTGCCGCTCGTGCCGCAATTTTTGATGAATATCATGGTGCGGCGGCTGCTCGTCACCTGGCAGCACCCCGAAAATTCGCTGTACGAGGACGGGGCGATCCTGGTCAACCAGGGCGGTGAGCGCTTCTGCGATGAGACCGACAGCCCGGCGCGGGAGATCGCCATCGCCCGGCAGCCGGGCAAAATCGCCTACATTTTGCTGGATGAACGCCTGAGCGAGCGATACAGTCAGTGGCCGCATTTCATCTCCACCGCCCCCAAAATCGCTTACGCCTATGTGCGCGATTATCTGCGGCTACGCCCAGATGTGGCGGTGCAGGGCGGGTTGAGTGAGGTGGCCGGGCGACGCGAGATTCCGGCGGCGGCGCTGGCGGAGACAGTGGCGGCGATCAATCGGGAGCGACAGGCGGCGGGAGGATCGCCGTTGGTCGGGGAACGTTGGGCGCTGCTCGGTCCGGCCAAGGCCTATTTCACGACCACTGAGGGCGGGGCGGCCATCAATCACGATTTCCAGGCTCTGACCCCGGCCGACGATCCGATCCCCGGTCTCTACGCGGTGGGACAGAACGGCCTGGGCGGGCAGGTGTTGTGGGGGCACGGCTTGCACATCGCCTGGGCGATGACCAGCGGGCGCATGGTTGGAGCACGGCTGGGTGACAAGGCGTCAAGCTGACACGGCAGAAGCAATACGAAATACATCATCCAACACAGGAGTTACAAATCCCATGACCACACACTGGCAACGATTCAAGCAAGCAGCCCTTCTTGGCGAGCCCGACCGGGTTCCGGTGGCGCTGATTGGCGACAGCCCCTGGTTGCCCGGCCTCTATGGCATCGATACACTGGAATATTTTCTACTGCCTGAGCGCTGGTGGGAAATCCAGTTGGACTTACGGGCGCGCTTTCCTGATGTCGTCTGGGTTCCCGACTTCTGGGTGGAATATGGCATGGCGGCAGAGCCATCCGCATTGGGGGCAAAGATTCACTGGCGGCTCGACAGTCCGCCCTCGATCGAGCCGGTGGTCACCAGCCTGGATCACTGGGCGGATGCGCCTATCCCGGATGTGAAAGAGGCCGGATTCATGCCATTGATCCTGCGGATGTACCAGCATTACGAGGAGCGGCTTCAGGCCGAAGGATTGGGCGTAAAAGTGGTGGCGGCGCGGGGGCCGATGGTCACGGCGGGTTGGATTATGGGTATTTCGGACCTGATGATGGGCGTGGTCATGGCTCCGGCCAAAGTGGAAAAAGTGCTCGACAAAATCACCACGCTGGTAATTCGCTGGCTTCATGCGCAACTGGACGTGATCACCGAGCCGGAGGGGATCATGCTTCTGGATGACATCGTGGGCATGGTTTCGCTGAAGCATTACGAGCAGTTCGCCGAGCCCTACCTGCGGCGCATTTTCGACGAGTTCGATGGGCTGATCCGCATCTATCACAACGACACACCTTGCGAACATCTCTATGCTCGGCTGGCCGACGCCAATTTCGACGTGTTCAACTTTACCCACAAATCAAACATCGCCGATGTCAAGGCCAAGATGGGGCATCGCGTAGCGCTGATGGGCAATGTCGATCCGCTGAACATCGGCGTGCGCGGCACGGCGGATGATGTATACGATGCCGCCATCGCCTGTCTGGACAAAGCTGCGCCAGGTGGCGGTCTTATCCTATCCGTGGGCGGCGGCATTTCGCCGGGCATGCCCGGCGAGAATGTGGAGGCGTTGGTCAGGGCGGCACAGGATTGGGGTAAGGGATAGACCGACGTCACTCTAACTGTGGGATTGAAGTCTTTACCGCATCATTTTTTGACCAAACACCGCTACAAACCTATAATACACTGATGTCCACTCAGTCCGTACACTTGCAGGACTTGCAATTCAATGTTGCTGGCCTGCTCAAAGGTCCGGTCGGTGGGGTTCGTCAATATGACCTGCACGTTCCCACTTCCGAACTGGACCAGATAGAGGAAAGCTTCGATGTTACGGGGCCTTTTGAAGGCTCCGTAAATTTGTTGCGCACCGCCGACACAGTGCTTGCCCGTGCACACGGCACAACAACTGTGCGGCTGGAATGCGCTCGCTGCCTCGAACCAACCGATATGCCGATCGCCGTCAAGATCGAGGAAGAATTCTGGCCTAGCATCGATGTCAACACGGGCCGGCCCCTCCACGAACGCGGAGACGATGAAGCCCTGATCATCGACGAACAGCATATTCTTGATCTGACCGAGGTCATGCGACAGAGTTTGTTGGTGGCCCTGCCGATTATGCCGCTGTGCCGGGATGATTGCCAGGGACTTTGCCCCACCTGCGGGGTAAACCGCAATCTCCAGACCTGTGATTGCGTGGATGTTGATACCGACCCACGATGGGCGGCCCTGGGCGCCCTGCTCTCATTTGACGAAGAAGAATCCTAGCTAAGGAGTGACCGAATTATGACCCCTCATCCCAAGCGTAAGACCTCGAAAGGCCGTCGCGACCGCCGCCGTGCACACGACGCTCTTAGCCGTCCCCATCTCATCGCCTGCCCGACCTGCAAGCAGCCCCGACCGCCTCATCAGGTGTGTCTGAACTGCGGCACGTATCGCGGGCGTGAAGTGGTCGAGATCGAAGAAGACGAATCCTGACGGACGTATTGAAACCGGCCAAAGTCCTTCCGAGGGAACGGGGCGATCAGTCTCGTTCCCTTTTCGTGTTCGTCCCATGAATTCACGCTGATCACCCCGACCACACCATCTGAATCCTACCGATATGTCTGATCTCGGGTAGTGGATCAGAATTGACTGATAGCATCAAGTCTTTGAATATTGTAACGGAAGATGAAAAGCCTCAACACAAGTTCGTGGAAGTAATCCGACTTCGAGAAGGAAAGCGTTTTACGAACGAATCT
>JAGFJG010000197.1 GCA_024102915.1 Caldilineales bacterium | reverse complement strand
ACACTGGATGAGTATGATAATATCTGTCATGAGCGGTGCGAAGCGGTGTCGGAAATCTTGCTCGGAAAGCGATTCCCTATCCTATTCGCCCGCTCTTTTCTTCGCTAATTTTGGCGAAGGTATTGCCGTATATAATCAGTTTCAATTCGCCTTCACGGCGCCAGATGCCGCCATCCCGGTTACATCGAGCAGTGAAATCGGTGGAGAGTTTCGGTCAGCCAGGACGGGGTAGCCGTTGACCAGACCGGGATGACCATCGCGTGGGCGCTAACAATCCGATAAAGACCCAAAGCAGGGTGCACTCTACAAGCAGAGCGCCCCGATTTCACGCGTTTGCATTGATTACGGAAACCACCCATGAGCCTCGACCTATTCATCGCCGTTCTCATCTTTTTGATCACCTACATCGCCATCGTCAGCGAGAAAGTTCATCGCACAGTGGCAGCGCTGATTGGCGCCATGATGATGATCATTTTCATCCCCGGCTTCACACAGGAAGTCGCTTTCGACGCCATCGACCTCAACGTTATCTTTCTGCTAATGGGCATGATGGTCATCGCCCACATCCTCAGCGAAACCGGCGTTTTTCAATGGCTGGCCGTGCGAGCCGTCCTCCTGGGAAAGGGCAATCCGGTGCGCATCTTGCAACTGCTCGCCATCATCACCGCCGTGACTTCGGCCGCGCTGGACAATGTGACCGTTGTCGTCCTCATCGCCCCGATCACCCTGTTCGTAGCCAGCAGTCTGGGGATCAGCGCCATCCCCTTCCTCATCGCCGAGGTCCTGGCCTCCAATATCGGCGGCACGGCGACCCTGATCGGCGACCCGCCAAATATCCTCATCGGCAGCGCCGCCGGCATCGGGTTCACGCCCTTTTTGCTCAATGCGGGGCCGTTCATTCTGGTCGCCCTCATCGTCTTCGTCCTGTTGATACCCCTGGTTTTTGGCCGGTCCTTACGCGCAAACCGTTCCTCCGAATCCATCCAGATTGCGCTGGAAGAGCAGGGTCTAATCGATGAACCGATTCTGCTCAGAAAATCACTGATCGTGCTTTCATTGGTCTTCCTGGGATTCCTTTTTCATAGCGCCCTGGAGGTGGAGACGGCGACAGTCGCCTTGCTCGGCGCAGCGATTTTACTCCTGTGGACACGGCGCAACCCGCACGATGCGTTGCAAACTGTCGAATGGCCCACGCTTGTATTCTTCATCGGTTTGTTCATCCTGGTGGAAGGACTGGTCTATGTAGGAGCCATTTCCGCCGCTGCAAACTGGCTCCTAGACATCACCGGCGGTGATTTGGCCGTCACCTCTTACGCCATCCTCTGGGCTTCCGCGCTGCTAAGCGGCATCATCGATAATATCCCATACACCGCCACGATGATCCCCCTGATCCAAAACCTGGGAGATTCGGGCATGAACACCTGGCCGCTGTGGTGGGCGCTGGTCTTCGGGGCCGATTTAGGCGGAAATCTAACCGTGATCGGCGCTTCCGCCAATGTGGTTGTGGCGAGCATGGCCGAACGAAGCGGACATCCTATCAGTTTTGGTCGATTCCTCATTTACGGCGTCATCGTCACCTTTGTTATGATGGTGATGGCGACGATCTATCTCGGCCTTCGTTATCTTTGAGTCGTTCGGGGGCCGAATTTATCGCCTGTGTGCAGGCAAGGAGTCATCCAGTTTGAGCGTTTTGACCGAGTTCGAGAGCAAGTTGACGCCAGCGGAATATGAGTTATGGCACAGCCTGGGTTCCCCCGCTGCGATCCAGGCTTTTCTCGACCGCACGCCTTACAGCATTGTCGACGACAACCTCAGCCCGTTGAGCGTTTTGCGCCAGGGCGTCGCCCACTGTCTTGATGGCGGCCTGTTCGCCGCCGCAGCCCTGCGCCGCCTCGGCTATCCTCCCTTGATTATCGACCTGCTGCCTGATCCCGGTCAGGACGATGACCACGTGTTAGCGATCTACAAGATAAATGGCTGCTACGGCTGCGTGGCGAAATCGAACTATCCCGGCCTGCGCAGCCGCGAGCCAATCTACCGCAGCTTGCGTGAACTGGCGCTTTCCTACTTCGAGTGGTACTTCAGTTTCGAGCGCAAGAAAACCTTGCGCGCTTATACTCGTCCGCTCAATCTGGCGATGATGGACGCTACGGGCTGGATGTGGCGGGATTCCGGAGCGGACGCCATCGAGCGCCGCCTTTGGGAACAAAAACCCGTTGCTCTGCTGAACCCCGGCCAGGCGGAAATCTTGCGACCGGTCGATCATCTGACGCACGAGGCGGGAACGATTGGCGTCAATGAAGCGGGAGTGTTTCGACCGGGCAACAAAGGCAGATAACCATCTCGAATTCACCCTTCACCATCCAAGCCATGCATCCCATCGCCACCTATTCCATCGTCGCCTACGACCCAGTTCGCAAAGAATGGGGCATCGGCGTTCAATCCAAATTCCTGGCTGTCGGGGCGGTTGTACCCTGGGCGAAAGCGAATGTCGGGGCGGTCGCCACACAATCCTTTGCCGATCTCACCTTCGGGCCGCGTGGCCTGGCCCTGCTGGCGCAAAGAACCCCGGCTGACGAAACGATCCAGTTGCTGCTGGCGGACGACGAGGATAGAGAATTACGTCAGATCGGCGTCGTAGATCGGCAGGGTCAGGCGGCGGCGTTTACAGGCTCAGGCTGTTTGGATTGGGCGGGTCATGTGCTGGGCGATGGCTTCGCCTGCCAGGGCAACATCCTCGTGCCGGGCACGGTCGAGGCGATGGCGGCCCGTTTTCAGGCAGCGCGCCAGGGCGAAGGCGAATTGGCGGACTGGCTGGTCCAGGCGCTCGATGCGGGCGAAGAGGCCGGTGGGGACAGGCGTGGCAGGCAGGCGGCGGCGCTACTGGTCGTGCGTGAGGGCGGCGGCTACGGCGGAAACAACGACCGCTATCTCGACCTGCGCGTCGATGACTACCCCTACCCTCTGGAAAAGCTCAAACGTCTGGTGGAGCTCCATCACCTGTACTTCGGCGAAGTGAACCCCGACGATCTCATTTCCCTGGCCGAAATCGCCGCCGATCTTCAGCTCATGTTACGCCAGAACAAGCGCTATGTCGGCCCGATTAGCGGCATTTTCGACGATGACACGCGAGCCGCCCTTTTTGCCCTTGTCGGCATCGAGAATCTGGAGGAGCGATGGGATGGCGAAGGCGATATGATTGATCGCCAGGTGGTGGATTATCTGATGGAAGTCTATGGCTGACGCCAGCCGCTAATCTGTCGCCATCACCGCAAGAAACCGCTCGACCTCATAGGCGGCGGCCTGCGCCACCGGTGAAATCTGCGGGAACAGCAGATCGAAAGCGTGCTCGGTGTGTGGATAATCTATAAGAATTGAGATTGCGCCCGCCTGGGTCAGCGATTCGTGCAGCGTGTGGATGGTCGGGGTCAATTGGAAAATATCATCGTGGCTGGCCAGCAGCAATGTGGGCGGGCAATGCGGGCCTACATATGAGATCGGCGAAAGCTCATTATAGGGTTGCGGGTTCTGCTCGAATGTGCAGCCCACGCTTTCGGCAATGATGCTGATTCGGCCCCGCTCCGGGTCGATCGTTCCGGCAAGGTCCAACACGTTCAGCAATGCCTCGGTAACGGCAGCGCGCAGGCCGTTTGCATCGTCGATATGCCGGTACGTGTTTTCGGCATCGGCATTGGCGCGACGCAGATCGGCTGGCGGATAGAACGCCACGACGCCGTGAACAGCAGTACTCTGCGATACCGTCGCAGGCTGAAATCGGGCGTCATCCGGCGTGTACGCAGCCAGCAAAGCCAGGTGTCCGCCAGCCGAGCCGCCCATGAGCACAATGCGATCGGGATCGACTTTATAGTCGTCGGCGTGTTGCTTGAGCCAGAGAATCGCCTGTTTGACTTCCGTCGCCATTTGCGGGATCAGCGCCTGAGGGCAGAGCGTATATTCGATGTCCATCACCACATGCCCCTGAGCCGTGAGGCGGCGGAAAAAGTGGCGTGTACCCAGGTCTTTTTCGCCAATGCGCCAGGCGCCCCCATGAACGTAGATCACAGCCAGACCACTGCGCCGGACTCCTTGCCCTGGCTGCCACATATCGAAACGCAGGGGGTGACCGATGTCGCCAGGCTGGGTGTATACGAGGTCTCTTTCCAGTTGACTTGTTTTTGGCGGCGTAGCAATCGGCGACCATCGTCGTGACGCCCAACCGTCTCGCATCGGCGCGGGGACGCGCGCCTGCCAGCCCGCACCAAATGCCTGCATAAATCCGTTGTGGGGTTGCGTGACAGAGCGAATGTAGTAGCTCGACAACAGAAAGGCCATGAGCCCGGCCAGACTTTGCAGCGGATTGCGTTGACGAAGTCCCAGGAACCCGCCCACAGCGCCCACAGTTGCCAGCACCGGCGACAACGCCGCTCCGATCAATTTCAACGGCCACAGCAACACATTGAACGGGGGGCGTTTGGTCACCATGAAAACGGAAGCGATTAGAAGCGCCGCCAAAAACGTGAGCGATTTTGTTACAATTTTCATAGGATTTCTCCTGAGGCGTTCCCTCACGATTTGCGTTCTCCGATAGAGAAAAATGCTGTTAATACGATAGCATTTCCAGAGAGAAACCGGGGCTGAATTACCAAACAGCAATGCAGGCGTTTTGGCGTGCGTTATCACGCCATGTTATAGTGCAAAGCGATTTGCTGAAATTTGTAACATATTATAACACAATGTTTGCCTCCGAACGCCGCACCATCATCTTACAATACATCGCCGACCGAGGCCGAGTCCAGGCTTCCGATTTGGCGACCGAATTCGCTGTTTCGAGGATGACCATCCATCGGGACCTTGAGCAATTGGCCGATGAAGGGTTGGTGGAAAAAGTGTTTGGCGGAGCGGTGTCCCCACGAACGAGCGCCGAGCCGACCTCGGTCAGTTGTATGATGTGCGGAATGCGGGTTCGGCAGCGCACCACATTTGTTTTGCAACTTGGGGATGACACGCAGCTACGCGCCTGTTGCCCGCATTGCGGTCTCATGCTGCTAAGCTCACGCACGGAAGCGACCTCCGCACTCGCCGCTGACTTTTTGCATGGGCGCATGGTCAACGTGCGATCGGCAGTTTTCCTGCTGGGGTCTGACCTCACGTTGTGCTGTACGCCATCTGTGCTGTGTTTCCAGAATCGGGAGGACGCCGGGCGCTTTCAGGCCGGATTCGGCGGTGAGATTATGTCGTTAACGATGGCGCAAGCCCATCTCAAAAACCATATGGCGTTACCTGAAGTGACTGGCACTTCGGAAGTGCCAGTCACTTGACTCTCAAATGACAAATAAACTATGAAAAGAACACGATTACTTGTTCCCATTTTCATCCTCCTCACCCTGGCTATCGTCGCCTGCACCCCGCCGCCGGTCGCCGCCCCGCCCGATGCAAATCTCACCGTCAGCGATGTGTGGGCGAGGCAATCGCCGATGGATGGCGGCAACAGCGCCGTCTATATGGTCATCCAGGGCGGTAACGCCGCAGACGCTCTTGTTGGGGTCAGCACCGATGTGAGCGAAGTCGTCGAAATGCATGAAACGATCATGGACAACGACGTCATGCGCATGCAGCCGGTCGCGGGACAGCGCATCGACATTCCGGCTAACGGCATGGTGGAATTCAAGCCAGGCGGCTTGCACATCATGTTGATCAACCTCAAACAACCATTGATGCCGGGTGAAAATTTCGACCTGACGCTCGATTTCGAGCAGGCCGGACAACGCGTGGTTTCGGTGGAGGTAAGAGAGGTCGAGGGCATGAACATGGGCGGGACAGAGGGCGATGCCATGAATCACGCCAATTGAGGAGTTGCCTATGCGCACGCAGAAACGTTTCCAATTGGTTTTGTTCGTTTTGATCACGCTGGCCGTGACGCTGACGGCAACTGCCGGTTGCGGGCGCGCCAGCAATCAGCCCGAAACGAGACCGGACATTCGGGTGAGCCTGACCGTTGAGCCTGACCCGCCGGTTGTCGGGCCAGCCATTCTCCACGTCCGTGTGGTCGATCAGGCAGACAAACCGCTGACGGGTGCGAGCATTTCCGCCAAAGCTGATATGTCACACGCCGGGATGCAGCCGGTGTTGGGAGAATCCACAGAAGCAGGCGATGGCGATTATACGATCCCGATCGAATGGACGATGGGCGGGGATTGGTTTGTGACGCTGGATATCACTCTGGCGGATGGCAGCAGTCTGAGTCGTCGCTTTGATTTGAGTGTGGGCGGCAATATGAAAATGCAGGGCGACGGGTCTTAGACCGATTGGCGTATCTCGCCCAAAACAGCCTTCATCGTCGCCATGACAACGAGCCTGCCGACACCCCAGACGCCATACCAACCCCAACCCCGATTCGACTTGCTGCATGCTCCATTGGTCGGGCGCGTGCTTCGCTGGCGTTGGGGACGTCTGCTATTTCAAGCGCCGTTATTTCTGCTCTTGGCGCTCATCGTCTACGACGGCCTGACCGGCCCGCAGTTAGCGCCCGAAAATATCGCCACGGTCTCGGCATGGATTCATTATCGTGGGCTGGTCATCCTGGCATTGCTGTTCTTCGGCAACCTGTTCTGCATGAGTTGCCCGTTCACGCTACCCCGCACCCTGGCCGTCCGGCTGAGCGACCGAGGAAGGCGATGGCCGCGCGTGTTGCGCCAGAAATGGCTGGCGATTGCCCTGCTGTTCCTGCTTTTCTTTCTGTACGAATGGCTCGACCTCTGGGCCAGTCCCTGGCTGACCGCCTGGCTGGCCGTCGGCTACTTTGTCGGCGCATTCGTGCTGGAAGCGCTTTTCGCCGAATCGCCTTTTTGCAAATACCTGTGCCCGCTGGGTTCCTTCAACTTCGTCGCATCCACCGCCTCGCCCTTTCAGATCACAACGCGCAGCCAGGACATTTGTCGAACTTGCGTGGGCAAAGAATGCGTGAATGGCAGCAAATCCGTCCTGGGCTGCGGCACAGAACTATTCGTCCCCCAGGTTCAGAGCAATCTCGACTGCGTTTTCTGTTTGGACTGCGCCCGCGCCTGCCCGCATGATAATGTCGCCCTGGCGGCCAGGCCCATCCTGCACGAACTGCGCAGCGATGTCTGGCCGCACCGCTGGGATGTTGGATTTCTGATCGTGCTGTGGGCAGCGGCCAGCCTCAGCAACGCCTTCGGAATGACGCCGCCCGTTTATCAATTGCAGGCAGGGCTGGCGATTGCGCTGCCGTTTCTGACGGGTGGGCTAGGCTTGCTGCTTATCTTTGGCGTGCTGAATCTGTTGTTGCCGGGCAGCCTCACCCTGGTCGCATCGTGGCTCAGCCGGTCGTTTGCCGGTCGGAACGAATCGTTGCGAGCTTCATTCAGTCGATTCATCCCGGCGCTGATCCCGCTTGGATTCGGCATGTGGCTGGCTCACTACGGCTTTCACTTCGCCACCGGAGCGCTGACCATCATCCCCGTATTGCAGAACTTCGCCCTCGACCACGGCGTGCGGCTATTGGGGGCCACGCCGAACTGGATGCTCGGCCCCATTCTTCCGTCCCGCTGGCTGCTGCCATTGGAAATGGTCTTCATGCTGGTCGGGTTGGCAGCCGGGCTGTTCATCTTGAACGAACGCTCGCGTCCTCTGCAACTCAGCGACGGAAGATACCTGGCGGCGCTGCTACCGTGGGTGGCGTTGCTCGTCTTATTCACGCTCACCGGCGTGTATTTGCTCACGTTGCCTATGGAAATGCGGGGCACGGTCGGGTTCGGGCATTGAGCCGGGGAGACAGGTTTCAAGTGTCAGGTTTTTGATCGGTGGTCTAGCCACCTGACAGTTTTCAAGAGAAGTAAGGAGTGAGTCTGAAAGGGAGGAATAGGTCGAATTTCAAATGTCTTTTGATGATACTGCGACCGATGCGAAAAACACTAAGGTCTCTGCGTTCTT
>JAGFJG010000196.1 GCA_024102915.1 Caldilineales bacterium | reverse complement strand
CAGGAAGGGTCGATCAATGTGCGCTGTACCAAGCAGGCGCAGGACTCCACCCTGGCCAAGATCATCGACATGGTGGCCGAAGCGCAGAGCGAACGCGCTCCTACCCAACGAATGATCGACCGCTTTGCTCATCCTTATGCCATCGGCGTTTTGGTGACTGTGACCCTGGTCATTCTCGTCGGCGTCTTCCTGCTCAACTATCCGTTCGACATCGTTTTCTATCGGGCCATGACCTTGTTGGTGGTCGCATCCCCCTGCGCTCTGGTGATCAGCACGCCCGCTTCGATCCTCTCGGCCATCGCCGGCGGCGCTCGCAACGGCATCCTATTCAAGGGGGGGGCGCACCTGGAGAGCGCGGCCATGGTCGATACCATCGCCTTTGACAAAACCGGCACCCTCACCACGGGCAGGCCGGAGGTGACCGACGTGCTGGTCTTCGATGACGCAACCGAGGATGAATTCCTGCGCCTGGTGGCCAGCGCCGAGCGCCGATCCGAACATCCATTGGCCGAGGCGATCGTGCGCGCCGCTCAGGCCAGAGACCTCCACCTGAGCGAACCGGAGCAATTTGTTTCGATGCCGGGCAAGGGCGTGCGAGCTGTGATTGACGGCCAACGTCTGGCCATTGGCAATGCCCGCATGAATGGCAAATTCGAGTCCGAAGCCATGACCCTGCCCCCAGCTGTGGCCGAATTACAGGCGGCGGGGAATACGACGGTGTTGGTGTTTCGGGATCAGGAGTTGATTGGCGCCATCGGCGTGGCCGACCAGATGCGAGACGTGGCAGCCCAGACTGTACGGGAATTGCACGATCTTGGCATCAAGCAGATCGCCATGGTCACAGGCGACCATGCCCAGGTGGCCGCCCAGATCGCAGAGAGCGTGGGCATCGACGAGGTGCACGCCGACTTGCTGCCCGCCGACAAAGTCTCGGTGATCCGCCAATACCTGAACGATGGCCGCAAGGTGGCGATGGTCGGTGATGGGGTCAACGACGCGCCGGCGCTGGCGCTCTCGACCGTCGGCATTGCTATGGGCGCGGCTGGAGCGGATGTGGCGCTGGAGACCGCCGACATCGTGCTGATGTCGGATGATCTCTCCAAACTGCCATTGACGATGAGTCTGGCCCGACGCTCGCGGCGCATCATCGCCCAGAATATCGTGATCTCGGTGGGCATGATGGCAGTGCTGGTCGTCGCCACCCTCAGCATCGGAATCCCATTACCTCTGGGCGTGGTCGGTCACGAGGGCAGCACGCTGATTGTGGTGCTGAACGGTTTGCGATTATTGCGGACGAAGTGATTGCGACTGGTGAACGCAACTCAGGCAATGATCTCCACCCGTACCGTTAATCTCCCCACCAGATAACGCCCGTAGCGCTGGGTGAGGATGATGTCGCTACTCTCCCCGGCTTCGGCGCTGGCGTCGGGCGTGATCGCCACCCCCACTTTTTCGGATTCGGTGGCCTGCGTCGTTAACTCGGCCAGCCGGGCCGCATCCTCCACCAGCCGGTCATCCCCCGATGATCCGCCCCGTTCCGCCATACGCAATTCCACGCGACCGCGCCGAAACGCGCGGCGATCAATTTCCAGATCCATTTGCGCCAGTTGTCCCGGCAGACCGTACATGGCGAAAGCGAACTCAGCTTTCTCGCCCGGTTTCGCCTGCAAGATCACCAGGTTTTTCTGGGCGATGTTGTTGTCTTCTCGCACCGCCCCTTCCTGCTGCACCGCATCATCGGGCGAACTGAGGCGGACGAGGAAGGCGAAGGGGCCGTCGTCAGGCGGAGTCCAGGCCAGCGCGTCCGTGGCTGATTGCCCGGCGGCGATGGCGGGGAACTCGACCTGCCCGATCTCCTGCCAGTGCCGCGGCCAGATCGAAGTCGAGGCTGGAGCCTGGAAGATCGTCGCCTGCACGTCCGCCGCTTCATCCGGGCCAAGATTCCAGGCCCGCACGTAAATCCAACATTCCTCGCCAGCCTGCGGCATCTGATGGCGCTCTTCGCCATCCTCGGCCAGCCGCACCCAGATATCGGGGCTGTCATGGATCGGGCCTTCGCTGGGGACTTCGCCTTTGTCGTCGGCGTTGTCGCGAATATAGATATCGCTGCGCGAGGCGCGGTCGCCGGTGTGCGCGGCCATGTTGTGCCTGGCGATAAAGGCGTAAGGGATTGTGCCATAGCCGGGGCCGAGCGGGTTTTCGGTTCCCCAGGGCGACCAGGAGTTGCGCAATACAAAGTAGCCGCCGCCGGGCGCGTCTTCGTCATCGACATAGCCGATCAAAGCCATGGCATGGGCGCCGTTGCCCTGCTCGCCGGGCAGGGGCATGATGATCTTGCCAAAGCGCCGCGTGTTGCGATTGGCGTACCAGGAATTGAAAACGGGAATGGCGAAGAGCATGCCTTTGCCATTAGCCAGGGCGTTTTTGATGCTGGTCACGTTTTTGGGGTCGAGACGATAAGCCCGTTTCAGGCGATATTGCTCGGCGTCGCCCAGGGCGTCATCCGGGGGCGGGCCATGCCCTTCGTCGCCCGACCGCTGTTCGGGGTCATACTCCCAAACCTCTTCCGTGACTGTGCCGATTTTGGCCAGGCATTCGATGCCAAGATGGGGATAGGTGCCGCTGACCGTGGGCAGCCTGTCCTGTTCTTTGCACCACCAGTAGATGAACTCCTCGGACAGATCGACCTCGTCCGCTTTGGTCGCGCCCGCCTGGATTTCCAGCAATTCGCGCACAGCCGCGGCGGCATGGGCCACACAGGTACCGCGGATGCCCTGGTTGCGAGCCGAGGGCATGATGTCGGCGTAATGGATGCTGGCAGGCAGTTCGCCTGCAAAGGGGATGGCGTCGAATGCTTCGGCATCCCGCTCCGCCGCCGGCGGCTCTAAAGCGCCTGTGCCATAGTCGAAATCCATGACCGCATCCCCATCCTGTGCGCCCCCGCGCATCACGCCCAGCACGCGCTCGCCCCGCTTGATTAGCCGTTCCAGATCCTCATCGTCAACGCCGAGAAGATTACGCAGGTGGCCGCGACCGCCCGGCAACTCTTCCACCGCCAGAAATTCCTGGACGCTGTCGATCCAGTAGCCTCTTAGCGTATCGATCTGTGCGCCTGTCAGCTCGACGATCTGCTGCAAGGGCGCGGCATCCATCATCGGACGTGGGGGGGTCTGACCTGGCATGGGGTTCTCCGTGGGCGGTGATCGGTGATCGGTAAGCGGTGTGTGTGACTAACCGCTGCCTGCCACCGGCTACTGGCTATCTGCTATTCAGGGGTCGGCGGCAGTATAGCACCGCCAGATCGGGGGCGTCAAAGGGGAATCTCTTCTCACGCACGCGGCCCCTCCCAGTGTGAATTACGACCTGACCCTCACCTTCCGATCACGCCCGCGCAACGCCAGCACATTGGTCATGGTCGTGAAATCGAATTGCTCAAGCAGTTTCTCCAGCCGTCGCCGCGTGGCCGCGCCGATGTTGTGGTAAGTGATAAAGCGGTCACGGCGAGAAAGGGGTAGCCGCGGGGTCTCTTCGTCGAGTTCCCAGGGGTGCAGATAGACGACGATGGGGCCTTGCTGCATGGCCTTGCGCATGCCATGGATGATGACTGGCATCGGCAGCGTGCGCAGATAAAAGCCGCCGCACACCGGCAGCGTCAGCGGGCCGATCCGCCAGGCGGTCAGCGGCCACTCCCAGATGGGTGCAGCCGGGTCGTTGTCGATCATGTTGGGGGCGGGGCGATAGGGCCGGGGCGGGCAGCCAGGCACGCCATACAGCGGCGTGCGCATCGGGAAGACGCTGGAATCATACTCGTAGCCATGTCGCGCCAGCACAGCCAGCGCCCAGGCTGTGTCGGGGGAGAGGCTGAAGGTGGGGGCGCGAAAACCGCGCGGGATCACGCCGGGCAAATGGCGGCGCAGGGCGGATGTGAATAATGACAATTCGGCGTTGAAGGTGGTCTCGTTCAACGACCACAACGGCCTGTGGGTATAGCCGTGGCAACCGATCTCATGCCCTTCCGCCACAATGCGTTTGACCAATGCCGGATATTCGTCGATGATCTCGCCCACCACAAAGAATGTGGCTGTGACCCCGCGGTCGGCCAACAAGTCGAGCAGGGGCAAGGTGGCAGGCAGCACCCGGTCATCCGCGCTGTTGCGGTCGACGAGACGGCGCAGCAATTCTGCGTGCCAGTAGGATTCCAGATCAATGGAAAGCGCCGCCTGCATCATGACCTGCCTGCCTGCTCAGTGGAGATTTGCGAATGCTCCGCCGCCGGGAATCGCCGCATCCCGGCGCTGGTACGATAGCGGAAAAAGACGATGACGATGGAGAGCAACATCTTCACAATGTAGTAAATCGCCTTCAGGCTGCTGTGCATCGATTTGCCGGAGATGCGTTCGTGCATGGTCACCGGCACTTCCCGCACGCGAAATCCGGCATAATGCAGCATGATCAGGG
Organism: Caldilineales bacterium; assembly: GCA_024102915.1. Taxonomy (GTDB): domain Bacteria; phylum Chloroflexota; class Anaerolineae; order J102; family J102; genus JAGFJG01. Next base: position 39,941 of record JAGFJG010000196.1, on the reverse strand, counting down.
TGTCGGCGTCGGGGTAATCGCTGGGGTAGTTTTCCTCGGCGAAGAAGGCCATCACCTCGCCATTCATGGCCTGGAAACCGGAGGTGGCATCGGTCACGCGCTGGCCGGTGAGAGCGCTGGCGATGCCGGCGAACAATCGCATGCCCAACCGCCGCACCCACGAGGCCTGATAGGTCATGTCGCCGGTGAAGCGGGAGCCGACCGCCACATCGCAGAGGCCGTCGCACACAGGCTGAAGCAGGGCGGGGATGCAGGTCGGGTCGTGCTGGCCATCCGCGTCCATCATCACCCCGAAATCATAGCCGCGTTGGGCGCCATAGCGAAACCCGGTTTGCACGGCGCCGCCATAGCCCAGATTATTGGGCAGACGAATGCTCTGCGCCCCAAAGTCGCGGGTGATGCGACCGGTGGCGTCGGCGGAATGGTCGTCGACCACGACGATATCGGCAGCGGGCGCGGCTTCACGCACCTGCGGCAACACATGCGGCAGGTTGCTCGCTTCATTGAATGCGGGAATGATGATGAGCGTTTTCACGAAAACACCGATTACTGAATACTGATTACTTAATCCACTTTATTGCTCTTGCGGCAATGTCGTAAAATCCAACCTACCAACTTCCGCAGGCTGCAAGTGCTTTGAGATGGTGAAAGCGAAGACAGCGCCCTCGCCCGGCGCGCTCTCGGCCCAGATGCGCCCGCCATGATGCTCGACGATGTGGCGACAGATGGTCAGGCCCAGGCCGGTGCCTTTGTACAGGCGATTGGCGCCGCCATCGACCTGATAGAAGCGGTCGAATACGCGCTCGACCTCAGCGGCGGGGATGCCGATGCCAGTATCCTGCACCCGCACCTCGATCTCATCCGCGCGGTCGGCGGCGACGATGGTGACCGTGCCCCGAATCGGCGTGAATTTGATGGCATTGTCCACGAGATTGGTCACCACCTGCTCCAATCGCCAGGGGTCGGCGGAGATGGTGGGCATGTCGTCGGGCGTCTGGTTGATGAGGATGACTTCGGCTGTCTCGGCCAGCGGCGTCAATTTGTCGACGACGGCCTCGATCACGACGGGGATGTCGGTGGGTTGTAAACGCAGCGCCACTCGCCCTGATTCCAGCCGGGAGAATTCCAGCAAGTCATCGATCATGCGCTGCAAATGGTCGGTTTGCTGCTTCACCGTTTCCAAGAAATCGCTCTGGATATCAGTGACAGGGCCGGTCCTGCCCATGAGAATGATGTCGACAAAGCCCTTGATCGAGTGCAGTGGCGTTTTCAGTTCGTGCGAAACCACCGAGAGAAAATTGGATTTCATCCGCTCCAATTCTTTCTGGCCGGTGATGTCGCGCAGTACGGTGGCAATGCCCTGCAATGAGCCGTTGACGACCAGCGGCGCGGCCAGGCCCTGGTAGGTCGGCTGACTGCCGCCGCCGGGCTGACCGGCTTCGATCTCCAGGGAAAGCGCCTGGTAAGGCTCCTGTTTCACCCGCGCCAGCAGGTCGAGGAAACCCTCGTTGCCGACGAACATCTGTACCGGCAATCCAGTGGGCGGCGCTGCGTCCAGCGCGAAAATCGAGGCTGCCACCGGGTTCATCAGCACCAGATTTAGATCGGCATCGACGACGATCACGCCATCGCCGATGCCGGCCAGAATCGCTTCCAGCTCGCGGCTTTTATCGGCGACCGCCTGGAATAGCTGAGCATTCTCGACGGCGGCGGCAGCAAAATAGGAGAAGGAGCCGAGCAATTGGCGTTGACGTTCGGTGTCGAAATCACGGCTGCTGTCGGCCAGATAGAGTGCGCCGAGAGGGCGTCCGCGCAAGACCAGCGGCAGGCACAGGAATTGGTCCATGCGCCAGAGCGATTGCAATTGCTCGAAGCCCAGGAAATCCGTGTCCCGGCTGGAGATCACATTGGCCGCGGCCAACAGACTGGCAGCCTGCATATCCTTAGCCAAATCAACGGCGAAGTCACGGATGGCAGCGGCGTCCGGCCCGGATGCCGCCACCCCGCGCAGGCGCGTCTCGTCGCCATCGATCAGGGCAATGGCGGCGTATTGCGCCCCCGCCATGACTGCCAGCCGATCAACCAGCACTTGCAGGGTTTCAGGCAAATCGGGTGTAGCGGCGAGGGTGCGGGCAACTTCCTGCAATGAACGCAACTGCAAGACCCGGTCGCCCAGGTCGGCGGCAGTGCGCTGCAAACGTTGCGCCTGCGCGTCGATATCAGCTTCGCGGGTGGCCAGCGTTTGCTGCAGCGCCTGTTCGCGAGTCCTCGCCTGTTGCACAGACTCGGCGGTGACGGCGGCGAGGATGGCGGTAATAAAAAGCACGAGATAGCGGCCCAGAAACATGGGGTTGACCAGGAAGGCCAGGCTGCCAGTGCTCGACCACAGCAACAGAATATAGAGCAGCCCGCTGCCAAAAGCGCCGATCCAGGTCAGGTATGGCCAGGGCAGGTACAAGGCCGGCAGGAATGCCTGTAAAGCCAGGAGAGGCCAGAAAGGGGATGCGAGCCCGCCGCTGCCGCGGATCAAGTACAGTAGCAACCCTAAGTCGAGCAAATAGCTGGCGCAGTAAAGTGCCAGCGACGGCTTTGAGAGCTGGCGGAGGGCAACCAACGTCGCCGCACTGAGAACGAGATAAACGCCCAGCAGAGTAAGTTGAAATCCCCATGTGCGCGTGCCAGCGAGCCACAGCCCCAGGACAAATGCCAGAATCAGCAGGGCTTTTTCCAGCAAAAGCAGGGGGTGGATGGGCTCGGTCGCTGAGGAGCCGGGACGGATGGTCATGGTTAGCGATAGCTGGTGGCGGTGGGAATGGGCGTCGGCGGTTCTGGCGTGGGGGTCGCAGCCGGTGTGGCTGTTGCGTTGGGCTTCTGGTCGGGAGAATAAGCAGGAAGTTTTGTAGCTGCGGGGGTGCGCGGGACTGCGGTGGCGGTGGCAGTGGGCGCTATCACGCGGTTAATCGGCCGGGGGGGCGCTGTGAGACTGGGCGTGAATGTCGGGGTCAGGCTGGATGTGGGCGTGAAGGTGGGGCTGGGGGTGCTGGTAGCCGTCGGCGTATCGGTCGGGGTGCGTGTGGGGGTGGGAGTCCGTGTGGGCGTGGCGCTAGGGGTCGGGGTGAAAGTCGGCGTCGGCAGCAGAGGCGTCTGCGGCAGCCAGAACAGGTCGAAACCGGAGGCGGCATAAAGGCGATCTCGGTTATCCTCCGTCAGGAAAAGCGCCACGATGGCGCCGACGCCCGGCCTTGCTAACGGCGCCCAGCTTTCTCCGGCGTCGTCGCTCCGCCAAACCCGACCACTGACATCGCCCAGAAATACTGTTTGCCACACGGCTGGATCGATGATCAGGGCGGTGATAGCGTCGTTGGTGGGGATGGACACGGGCTGCCATGACTGACCAGTTGCGTCGCTGCGGAGAAGGCCGTCTTGGTGGACGACGAAGTGCGAGTTTGGATTGCTTTTCGAGATGACGATTCTTTCGGGGACGACGCCCTGGGGCAGGAGGTAATCACGCCACGAACTATCCACCTGTCGCTCGCTCACCCAACCTTCGCCGCCCGCCCAAAGGGTTTTGCCGCCCGCCAGCGCCGTCACTTTGCCCGGCATCAGGGACTCTTCCCAGGTCACGCCATAATCGGCGCTGATGACAATGGTATCGCCGGCAGAAACGGCGACGGAAGCTTTGTCGGATGTGACGATGGTCGCCAACTGGCCGGTTGCGGCAATGCCGGAGCGATAGACCTGCTCGAATGTGCTGCCGCTGTCCGTAGAGCGATAGAGCACCTGATCATCGGCGTCCCCGGCCAAAACAAAGAGAGTACGGCCAGGGCCAACGGCGAGCGCCACGATTTCGAGGCTGCCCAGTTGATTGACCGGCAGCTTCCCGCCGACCTTTACCCAGGTATGGCCTCCATCCACACTGCGTTTCAAACCGGAATCCGACCAACGATAAAGGGTGGTTAGACCCTGATCACTGGCAAAAGCCACACCCGCCGGTGCATCGATTTGACCGCTGGTCGCCTGCCAGGCGTTGGCCTCTGTGATCGGGACCCTGTTCCACAACAGCAACGGCGCGGCGAAAACCGCTATTCCGGCCAACCACGCCAGCCAGCGATGCGGTCGTCGCTGCCATATCTCTCGTGACATTTGCCCAGCCATGGTTAGCGATATGGTGTGGGTGTGGGCGGGATTGGCGTGGCCGTTGGCGGCGGGGGTGTATTGGTGGGCGGGGGCGGGGGTTTTGGCGTATCGGTCGGCGGCGGCGGCAGGGGGGTATTGGTGGGCGGCAAAGTGGGCGTCGACGTGGCGGTCGGCAGCGGCGTAAAGGTCGGCGTGGCGGTCGGCAATGGCGTGGTCGTGGCTGTGGCCGTGGCCGTACTGGTGGGCGTGGCGGTCGCCAACGCCAATAACACCGCGTTGCGAATATTGTCGGCGGCGGCGAGATCGCTGCAGGGCAGGTTGATCGCATAGGCCGCTTCGGCATAATTCAGCGCAGTCTGATAGCTGCGCGTGGTCATCTCACGATTCGCCAACGCCAGATAAGCGCGGTGCAAAACGCAACCGACATTGCCGCCGCCGTATCCGGCATCTTGTTGGTATACGGGCTCAAGATTGTCGGCCACCGTATCCCAATCGTCTCGCTGCGCCGCCAGCAATCCATCCTCGTAAAGGCTGGCCACACGACGGTCTTCCGCGGCACGCTTGTTGTCGGGATGGATGGTGAGCGCAGCATTGAAGTGGCGGATTGCCTCACGCACGGCGCTCAACTCGCCGCCCGGCGTATTGACCAGATCCTCTCCTTCTTCCAGATAGGCCACGAACAGATATTCCTGAGTGACATCGGCCCGATAGGTTGGGTCTTGATCGTTCAGCATCTCGATCAATCGGATCGCCTCACCCCATTCATTGGCGTCATAGGCGGCGCCAGCGGCTGCGAATAAATCCGCCAATTCTTGCTGGCGCGACACGAAGTCGAGCAACTGGTCAACATCCTCGTACGTGGAATGCTCGTTCATGATCGCCTGCAAATGGGTTTTGGCTGTCCGCCATTCTTTGCGGTCGATGGCTTCCCTGGCGGCGCTATATTCGGCTGCCAGACCCCTCAGCCACTGCGCCTGCTCCAAGCCCGACTTTGCGCCGATGTCGCCAGCATCGAGGGCGATGATCCGTTCGAATGCGCTGATAGCGCCATCATAATTGCCGATGGCAAGTTGCGATTGCCCCTCGTTATAGAGCTCGACCAATCCCGGATCGGGTCCTCGCCCCGGCAATTGCAGAATTCGATCTCCGGCCAGGGCGAGGACGAGGACGACCGCCCCAACCAGAACAAACAGACTGAAGAGCCAGGGCAGCCAACGCAGACGCCCGGTGGTCGAACCCGCCCCCTCCGCCTGGCGACGATGTTCAGGCGCCATCTCCTCCAATTGGATGAACCAATTGATCTCGTCGATCAGGGCGGCGACATCCTGTCTTTGCGGCTGAGAAGCGCGCAGACGCTCAAAGGCCTCCAGCGCCTGTCGCCAAAGGCGGCGCTGATAATAGGCCATGCCCTCGGCATACAGTTCCTCGGCTTCGACGCCGTTGGTGGGCGTGCGGGTTACTTCGGTCGCTTTATCCGTCTTGGCCGACTGCGCACGAGACGAAACCGATGACTCGGAGTCGATGGGCGGATGAGGAGATGTCATGCGGAAGCAAGTTTAGTCGTTGAAGATTGCTAGCGCAAGCCGCTCGAAGGTTTTTTGACGGGTGGTTCGGCGGATTGTTGTTGCGCGGCGATGGCGGAGCCGCCGGTGATCTGCGGCAGGTAGGTGCGATAAGGCTCCCACACGCGCACATCGCTGATCTGGCTCCAGGTATTAAGACGTCCATCAATGCGATTCCAGTTCTCGATACTGACGGTCGCCACTTCGCCCTTCCACGACTCAGGCAATTCGAAATGAGCGTAACGCCAGCCCAGATCGGCCAACTCGCCTTCGACCCATTCTTCGTAGGGCAGCCCCTCCCTGAGCAGCAATAGATCGCCATTTTCGCCAAAAACGCGCACATCAAGCGTGTCGAACCATTGCTGTTGGTTTTCACCAAACTTCGTATCGTAGGTAAAAATCCGGTACCAGAGCGTCAGGGTGGGCCTGTCCAGCACGTCGGCGCCGGGAATGCGAATGGTCTGGCGAATGTAGCCGCTGCCGATCGGCACATCGCCCGTGCTGCCTTCGGGGATATCCATACCGGGGACATTGGGGCCATAGTCCGGCGAACCCAATTGGGCGGCATAGACGCTTGCTCCCGATCCATCCTCAGTCTCGATCACGGTTTGTTTCAAGACTCCCTTGTTGTCCCAGGCGCCAAAACTGCCCCCGGCAAAATCGCCATTCGCCAGACGGTCGATGTAAACCCCCCACGGCATTTCCACCCAGGGCGATACATGCCCGGCATGGTCACGGGCGCGCAGGCGGAAGAAGTAGCGATGGCCGGGATTGCCGAAGTAGCGGCCGCTAGTGTCGGGGACGTTCTGGCTGCCCCAATTGGTCCAGAATCCATTTCGTCCATCCTTGACCTGGATGTCGAAACCGTAAAGTCCGCTGCCGTCGATTTCGTCGAAAGCGTTCCAAGCAACCGTAAAGGCGTTGCGGCGTTGATACCGATCCATAGCCACGAATTGCGGAGATGGGGGCGCCAAATCGATCTTGACATTCAGGTTTTGCGGCGCTTCGGCGTTCCCCGCCACATCGAAAGCCTGATATTCGATGGCATATTGCGCTGTCGAATCAAAGGTCAGGGTGGCGACTGAACTGGCCTGGATCCATTCGCCGCCGTTCAAGCGATAACGCATACGGGCGACGCCGGAAGCTGAATCCGTGCTGGTCAGGCCAATGGACACCGACGTGATGTACCACCCGCTGGGGGCGAGCGTTCCTTCCAGAATTCGGGCCGTGGTCGCCGGGGGCGTGCCGTCGAATTTCACCGCTTCGGTCATCACAACGCGACTATCGATGTCGGCATTGCCGGCCCGATCCACCAGCCAGAAGTGCAGGTCCCAGGATCCGTCGCCAGGGGCTGTAATCCCGCTGGCCAGACCGGTGGGAGGTGTGGGACTGCCGTCATTCGCGCTCGACGGCGCGTCCCCGACTTTGAACATGCCGGAAGCGATGCCGGAGAGATCGGTCGGATTGGTCCAGTGCAGAGTAAAGTTATTGACTGTGCCCCATCCCTGAGGGCTGAGCGATACCGCCTTGGGGCTGTCAGGCGCGTCGGGATCGATGCGTACCGTGGTCAGATTCTCCGGCTCCTGATTCCCCGCCACGTCGCGGCTGTAATAACGCAGTGTGTGTTTGTCGGGAACCGACAGTGTGAAGCTGGTGACGCCAATTGGCGGCGTGCCATCGATGCTGACCAGCGTTTCCGCCACTCCCGACAGACTGTCGGTGGGGGCCAGCGTCACCTGCACGGGTGAGACAAACCAATCGTTGTCACCGGGCGCACCCTGTAATTGGGCCGTCGTCTGTGGGGGCGAAGTGTCGTAATGCAAGGCCAGTTCATCTTGCCACACGCCGAATCGCGTGTAGTCTACGTTTCCGGCCGCATCCTGCAACCAGACATAGACCTTGAATTCCCCTTCGTTCGGCGCCTGTACATGTTGCAACACGCTGGTGCTGCCTGCCTGCCATGTCCCGTCCGTGTTGGATGTGGGAGGAGCACCGATTTTGTGGTAAAGCCCGGCAATACCGCTGAGGTCGGGGGGGAGGGCAAGCGTTAGTCTAAAATCATTCTCATGAACCCAGCCGCGAGGCGAAGTATCGACCGGGGTGGGAGCCCGCGGCGCTTCGGTGTCGATGCGGATGCCGCCGGGGATGCGGAAGGTCTCTTCGACATTGCCGATTCGATCGACGGAATAAAAATCAATGATGTACTCGTCACTGGCGGTGAGATAAAATTCCGTGCCGGATTGCCATTGCCCATTGTTGATGCGATAGAAGGTATCGACCACGCCGGAGCCATCATCGCTAGGGATGAGGGTGACGGTCACAGGCTCGGCGTACCAGCCCTGATCGGGGCTTTCCGGCAAGATGACATAAGAAGTCACGGGCGGTTCCAGATCGATGTTCACAGCGACGGAGCGAGTCACTTCCACATTGCCCGCGATGTCGGCGCTGCGATAATGCAAGGTATGCGGGCCGGCGGTCGTCACCGGCGCGGTCGGCCGTCGAGTCCACGGCCCATCGTCACGCTGCCATTCAACATAGGCCGGGCCTGACGTATCATCCTGTGAATCCAGGCTGACGATCACAGGGCCGCCAAACCAGTTGTCCACGACCGGCTCGATGCTGAAATCCACCGTCGTCTGCGGGGGTACGGTGTCGATACCATAATGATTTGGCCCCAGCTCGGTCATGTTCCCCGCCACATCGCTGGCCCGAACGGTCAGGGTGTGCACGCCGTCTTCCTGAACTTTGAGTTGTCGCCCGTTCACCCATCCATTTTCGTCCAACTTGTATTCAACGTCGGTCAGCCCGGAACCCTCGTCCGAGGCGATAATGCTGAGATCGACATCGCCGACATACCATCCCTCAAGACCCTGTGGGCCAGTCGCATCGACAAAGATGCTGGGGGCGGAAGGATCCCATTGCACCGCGTCAAGGGCGACGCCGCGGCTATCCTTGTTGATATTTCCGGCCTGATCTTCCAGCCAGAGGAACAGATGAAATTTCCCCGGCGTGGTGGGAGCGATGCCGGTGATCTCGGTCAGATTGTCGCCTGAAACGCAGACGCCATCATGATTGGCTTGCGGTTGCGCCCCGATCTTGTAACAGGCTCCGGCAATACCGCTGAGGTCCGCCGGATTCGTCCAGGAAAGAGTGTAGGTGGTCGTCGTGCTGGTCTGCCAACCGCTCGGCGTCACCTGCGGCACGGTTACCGGCGGGCCGGGCGGGGTCATGTCCAGCCGTAACGTCACCGAGACGGCGTCGCCGGGGGCGGCGGCATTGCCGGCGCCATCGGTCGGCCACAGCCACAGGTCGTGGGTTCCCTGAATGTTGCCGGGAATGACATAGCCGGCGTAGCCATTCGTAGCGCCCGGCCAGAACTCGCCATCCTGGGCATTGCCCGGCGCAGGCCCCAACTTGTGGCGCACGCCGCCGATGCCGCTATCATCGATCGGCGGCATCCAGTTCATGTCGAATTGATTGACGTTCGTCCAACCGCTGGGTGCGACAGTGACATCGGTCAATCCCGTCGGGGCGATGACGTCCAGATGAAGACTAACCGTGACGGCGCTGCTATGGTCGGCATGTCCCAGTTTGTCGGCCAGCCACAACCACAGATCATGTGCGCCATGCGCACCCACCGACACGCCTGTCAGAGTTGTAATGTCATCGCCAGCGACAAAGATGCCATCATCGTCGGCAATCGGTGCGCTGTCCAGGCGATACCATACGCCGCCGATGCCGGTGGGATCGATGGGATTAGTCCAGGTCGCCGTGAAACTGTTGGCGTTCGTCCAGCCGGCCGGGTCAGGTTGTGGATTGATCGGTGAAGGCGGCGCTATCGTGTCGACATTGATCGGATAAGCCGGGCTGTTGCCGGTGTTGCCCAGGCCGTCGATCACACGGAACTGAATGAAATTGAGCCCCTGCCCCAGAGCGAGGTTGGTGGCGGTAAGAAGGCGCGTGGTGGTCGTAGGGTTGCTCGAAACCAGTCCGGTGGTGATCCAACCCGACCAACTTGCCCCGCCGTTTGTGGAGATTTGATAGTATGACTGGGCGGCGAATCCATCGGCATCGACGGCAGTCACCGTGGATGTAACCGGTAACGAGCCAACCCAGCCTGCGGGATCAGGCGTGAAGTTGCTCCAATCGACATTAACGGCATCGGGCGACAATGCCTGAATGGCGAATGGGGTTCCGGCCAGGACGACCAGCGTCGCCAGGGAAAGAGCTATAAGACGGAGAGAGCGGACGATTTTCATGGGCAGAACTCGATATTTATTGTACAAAATTGAAGTCACTTTGAGGGCACTGCTTTTATCTGACAGAATCAGACGTCGGATTTGAAATGTGCGGGACCGGAGATTTGGCCAGTCATGTAAACACAGAGGAACCCGTGCGATTGGATGTCCCATCGAACGAGTTCCCCTGAGAACGGCGTGGCCTGGTGGCCGCGGCCATCAATCGACTTCGAAACGATAACCAACCCCGCGCACCGTCACCAAATGGGTGGGATTGTCGGGGTCTTTCTCGATCTTGGTGCGCAGGCGTCGTACGTATACGGCGATCTGGTTGGGGTAGCCGCCATAATTCGGCCCCCACACGCTGTTCAGCAGTTGATCGTGCGTGAGAACCCGGCCAGAGTTACGCATGACGCAATGGAGGAGCCTGCATTCGATTGGCGTTAATTCCACGATGCGACCATCAGGCAGTTCGGCCCGATTGGTCAACGGGTCCAAACGGATGCCTGACGATTCGATCCGATCCGATGGATCGCCCAATGCATAAGCCTCGGTACGGCGCAAAACCGCTTTGACTCGCGCCAACAATTCTGACGGTTCAAACGGTTTGGCCAGATAGTCATCCGCGCCCAACTCCAACCCCGCCACACGATCGGCTGTCTCCCCTTTGGCCGACAGGAAAATGACCGGAATCGAGTAGCGCGAGCGAATGCCGCGCAGGGTCTCGAAGCCATCAAGTCCGGGCATCATCACGTCCAGCAGGATCAGGTCAGGTTTTTCGCGCTCCAAGAGCGAAATGGCGTCGCGACCGTTGTGGGCGGCCAGAACCTCGTATCCTTCTTCGCGCAGAAGAAAGGCCGTCATCTTGACGCTTGGAGGATCATCGTCAACTACGAGTATACGCATCTGTTCCTGCGGTGACGCGGCTGAACGTGCCCGGTCCCCGTTGCCGGGATTATACCAGCGGGCCATACTGGTGGCAAGGGATTCAGGCATCAAGGGAGGTTCGTTGGCGGAGAGGCCAGACTTGCTGGCCGGAAAGGGACGCTGCATTGGGTTGAGGATCATTTGGGCCGGATGAATGCCCTTCAGGGTCGGACAAGATAAGGGAGGTAGTGGTTTTGCCACAAAGGCGCCAGGCCCAATTCAGCCTGGGTAGTTTCGCCCTCTCTGGCGCTGACTTCAACCGGATAGGGTGCGGTGCTCTGATAACCAGGCGGCAATTGCGCCCACAGGGTGTATTCGCCAACCGGCGTATTGGCAAATCGGGCCAATCCGGCGGCATCGGTGAGCGTTGTGCCCCGAACATATTGATTGTTGTCTCGCAAGGTGATCAGGAGGCCGTTCATGGGTTCTTCGGATTGATCGAACTGGCCGTTGTGATTGTCGTCCACAAAGACGAGAAGTTGGACATGACCGGCGGGTCGAGGGGTTGGGGTGGCCGTCGGCAAGGGAGTGGGCGTAGAGGTCGGGGTCGGTGTTGCGGTGGGCGTGGGTGGCGGGTTCGGGTTTTGCCAGTTCAAGATGAGACCGGCGTCACCGCCCAGCCATGCCTGCGTGACCAGCGGAAAACTCACCGCTTCCAGATCGAAACCCTGGCCGGTGTTGTCCGATTGCCAGGTCGCCCCCCCGTCGGTGGTGTACAGTACGACGCCGCCAGCCCCGGCCGCCCAGCCGGTATCGGCATCGGCAAAGCTCACATCCAGCAGATCGGCGGAAACGCCGCTTGATTGCGGCGACCACAGACCGCCGCCGTTTTCAGTGTGCAGGATGATACCGCCGGCCCCGACTGCCCAGGCTTCGTCGGCTCCGTGCTGAGCGATGGCATAGATCGCTGTGCTGGCCCCTTGCGTCTGAATCGTCCAGTTCTGACCGCCGTCGCCGGTGTGGAGAATGATGCCGTTAGAGCCTGCCGCCCACCCCTTAACCTGATCGGCGAACGCCAGCGCGAAAATCGTGGGAGTTCCCGGAATGGTCTGCGGCGTCCAACTCACGCCGTCGAAATGGTAGAGCGCTCCGCCATCGCCGCCCGCCCAGCCGTTGTCCGTTGAGGTGAAAGCGAGGGCGTGCAGGTCGGCGGGGAACAGCGTGACATATGCCTGCCAGCTCGCGCCGCCATCCGGGGTGAACCGCAAGAGACCAGCCTCACCGGCAATCCAACCCTGATCGGCATCGAAAAAGTGCATCGCCAGGATATCCGTATTCACGCCGGTGGAAGTCTGTACCCAATCGCTGCCGCCGACCGAAGTATAAAGCAGCGTGCCATCCTGACCGGCTGCATATCCGGTCTGGCCGTCGAGGAACTGGATGTCGGTCAGGTGCGCCGAAGTATGGCTGGTTTGCGCCGTCCAATCGCCAACGTCGGCAATGTCGACTGCCGCGACGGGAGCGATACGCGATTGGGCGAGCGCACCCGCAGTCAGGAGCATAAGCCCGGCAATGAAAACGATGGAGAATGTGAATAGATGATGCCAACGCATGACGGAATCAGTGCATAAATAGGGGCATGAAGGCGACGAAGGGAAGCCCGGCGTCGCAGTCGATTTGCAGCGTGAAAGGAGCAGCTGCACCCTCGTAGCCATCGACGACGAGATAATAGTCGCCACTGTCCAATTGGTTCATGATTAGGGTCGAGTCTTCGCCGATGAGACAGGATTCGGGCTGAGAGGTGGTCAGCAAAAATAGATCGAGATCGCCGGCGCCGGCGTTGTGGAAAAGCTGGACGTTCAGATCGCTGGGATAACGAAATCTCAGGCGATAGACGGCTTCGGGGCCGGTTTCCGGCCAGGAATTTCGGCAGGACGTGTATCGATTGATGCGGGCAGGCCAGCCGTTGTTGTCGCCCGTCACCTGCTCGCCGCAATAGGCGTCTTGCGCCAGTTCAATCGCAATGCCCAATGGGGTGCTGGTGGGCGTGGGCGATGGCGAGACGACCTTCGTGGGCGTGGGCGTCCGCGATGGCGTGGGGGTACGCGTCGGCGTGGGGGTGATAGTGGCTGTCGGCGACGCGGTTGGGCTGATTGTGGCAGTTGGCGAGCTTGTTGGCGTGGACGTCGCCAGGGAATAGGAGATCGTCAAAATCGGTCTTTTGCCAGGATCGGTCGATTCGGAAGAGGGGAGCCCATAGCTGGCCGTCTGTCCGCCCAGGCCGGTGATCGAGATCCCAAAGTTGGTGTTCGGCGCTTTGTGCCAGGCAATCGTCATTTGGGTGATGTCCCACGAGACAACCTGATCCACGGCATTGATCTGGGCGGCTGCTGCGGCTGGCTCATATCGATCAGTCGAACTATCCCTGGCCCCTGGCTCTCCCCAGACATCGCCCGACGCAGCTTTTTGCCATGTCGCAGTACCGGGATCCCAGGCTCGCCGCAAGCGATAGGCGGCGGCTGTGATGGTCTGGTCGTCGCTGCGCTGCACGGTGAACAGGCTGAGCGTGGCGCTGGTAATCTGGGCATTTTCTGGAACCGTGCTGAGGTCGAAACGAAGGAGGATGGTCGATTCGCCGTCGCCTCCCACTTGCAGCATCTCATCAACGCCATAATTGGTGTTGGGTTCGGCGGCGCCAATCCAGGTGTCCGCCGCGCCATCATAGCCATCAACGCCCTGGCGCAACGTCAGTATGTTCTGCGCAGGCCGAAACGCGGGGGCGGCATCGCCGCGCGTTGTCAGGACGCCAGCAAATAGCACGGCCAAAACTACCAGGAGTCCGGGGAGAAGGGTTCGACGCATCATCGTCCGAATGACTAAAATCAGAGCAATAGTATAGCCCATGTGTGTGAAATCTTGATGAAGTGAATCGTTTTTCGAGATGACAGTTTTGTCACTTTGGGGCGATGCGATTGCGCGAGATAGAATTCCGGCATTCGTTTGCAAGGGGCGCGCATGCTATACTGCCGTCGATCAAACATCATCGAATAAATAGATCGCAAGTCGCATCCGACATTTGCACTCAAGTTACCAATAATCGAGGAGACAATACGATTCATGCAATTATCTGAAATTGGCGTGATCGCTGTGATCGGCGGCACAGGCGCGGAAGGTTCGGGCCTGGCCTGGCGCTGGGCGAACGCCGGATTGGACGTCATTATCGGGTCGCGCTCGGCTGGGCGTGGCGCTGAGAAAGCCGAGGAATTGAACCAACGCTTGGGCAAGCCCGCCCTGCGCGGAACCGACAACCTCAGCGCCGCGGAACAGGCGGACGTCGTCGTGCTTTCCGTGCCCTACGAATCCCAGGCGATGATTCTCGATTCGATTCTGCCAGCCCTGCCCGGCAAAAAATTGATCACCATCGTCGCCCCGCTCTTGGGGGAAAAGAAGGGACGGTATCAACCAGCGCCCGGCGGATCGGCGGCAGTGGAGGCTCAGAACCAGGCGGGCGAAAATGTCACCGTCGTTGCCGCCTTTCAGAATGTGGGGGCGCACCACCTCGTCGATATCGACCACGAAATCGATTGCGATGTCCTGGTTTGCGGTGATGACAAGGCCGCCCGCGATGTGGCGGTGGCGCTGGTTCAGGCCGCGGGCATGAATGGCGTGCATGCCGGCGCTTTGCAAAACGCCGCGGTGGCCGAGGGCCTGACGGCGCTGCTGATCTCAGTGAACGCCATTTACAGAATCAAGGATGCCGGAATTCGCATCACCGGCCTGCCTGCGTGAGTCAAGTTCAACTTACAGCGCTCCCCCACATCCCCATCATCGCCGCCGGAGATGATCTGATCGCCGTCACTCTGGCTGGCCTGAGCGCGGCTGGACTGGAGTTGCGCACGGGCGACGTCATCGTCCTGACATCGAAAATCGTCGCCAAGGCCGAGGGCAGGGTTCGCCGTCTCAGCCAGATTCATCCTTCGCCCGCGGCGCAGGAGATCGCACGCTATGCCCACAAGGACCCCCGCGTCGTCGAGCTGGTGCTGGCCGAATCGAGGCAGGTGTTGCGCATCAGGCCGGGCGTCCTTATTGTCGAGCATCGCCTCGGTTTTGTCTGCGCCAATGCTGGCATCGATCATTCCAACCTGGGGGCTGATCCTGACCAGGTATTGCTTCTCCCCGCCGATCCTGACGCCTCGGCCCGCCGCATCCGCGCCGCCCTGATCGATCAGAGCGGCGTTGAGGTAGCCGTCGTCATCAACGACAGCCATGGCCGGGCCTGGCGGTTGGGCACAGTCGGCTCCGCCATTGGCATCGCCGGATTGGCTCCGCTGACCGATCGCCGCGGCCAGCACGATCTCTTTGGCAACACGTTGGAGATCACCGTGCTTGGCACCGCCGACGAGTTGGCCGCGGCTGCATCGCTTTTACAGGGCGGCGCCGCTGAGCGCTCTCCCATCGTCCACATCCGCGGCGCGGCCTACGTGGCCGGTGATGGCCGCTTGCAAGATATCTTGCGTCCTCAGCACGAAGACATGTTCCGCTGAGGCGGAATTCACAGCAGCTTGTTTGCGCGCTATACTGATTAACAATCGGACACCGAGTTTTTGCAGGAAAATATGGAGAATTCGCCCGAAAGCCCGCCGATCATCGCCGAAGAATCAGGCTGGTCCCCACAAATCCGCATCCTGTTTCTGATTATCTGGTTGGGGATCGCCCTGGGGCTGGTTCTGCTTGCGCGTCCGTTGTGGTGGTTATTGGTGCTCATGTTCATCGTCGGCTATTTGGTGCAGCCGGTTGTGGGATTCTTGCAGAGGCTGTTTATTCCCCGCGGCCTGGCGACAATCCTGACCTTATTGATGGTTATCGTGTTGGTGGTGCTAGTGCCATCCATTCTCGTACCGCTGGTCTTTCAGGATATTGCGCCCATCAGCATCGATTGGAACGGGATATTGCAGGGGATTGTACGGTGGACGGAGCAACTGCCCAATACGGTTCCCGGTTTCGAGATATTCGGTTACGAGGTGGCGCTGACGCCTTTATACGATCAGGCTGCCAACGAATTGATCAAACTCCAGACTCAGGCGCTGCAACCGAGCGTGGAGAGCGTTATCAACACCATTTTGGCTGGCGTTCGACCGACGGTGCAGGTTGTGGGCTTCGCCACAGCGCTTGCCACAAACGTGATCGGGCGCACCATTGGCGTTTTGCTCTATGTCATCCTCTTCATTCTCCTCACCTTTTATTTCACCAACGAACAACCGCGCATCGTCAAATACCTGGTTCAGTTGGCGCCAGAGCGTTTTGAAGCGGAATGGGCCGAATTGTGGCGGCGTACCGGTCGCACCTGGAGCCTTTTCTTCCGCGGACAATTGATTCTCAGTATCGTGATCGGGGTGGTCGTCTGGCTGGGCCTGAGCATCCTGGGCATACCCGGAGCGCTGGCATTGGGCGTCCTGGCGGGCGTTCTCGAACTTATCCCAAACCTGGGCCCCCTTCTGGCGGCGATACCCGGCGTCCTCATGGCATTGCTCCAGGGATCGACGACGTTTCCAGAGTTATCCAATTGGCTGATGGCCCTGATCGTAATCGGATTTTATGTGATCATTCAGCAGATCGAGAATCTGTTCCTCGTCCCCCGCATTCTAGGCCGCAGCGTGGGCATTCACGCCGCCCTTGTGCTGCTCGGCGTGATCGTGTTCACCATTCATTTCGGCATCATCGGCGCCTTTGTGGCCACCCCCACGCTGGCCACACTCATCATCTGGTTTCGCTTCTTCCACGCCCGCATTTTGAATCGCCGCCCCTATCCCGAATTGGCCACATCCGCCGTCATTGGCAACAGATTTGCGGCCGCGCCAACCATTTTCTCGCCAATCTCAGAAATCGCTCCCCCCGGCGCAGTGATGCAAACCAGCCCTGTTGCGGTGTTATCACCGCGCGAGGACGCCCCGGCTTCCGCGCAAGAAAATAGCGGCATCTCTGAAAATGATCACGTTATGGAAGCGTCCGAAACCGCCGACGAGCCAGAAATAGGAGATCAACTTATCTGATAAAGAAGGCTCATTACTTTTATTTGTGGGTTGGACTATGTAAAATAGAGGATGTAATATCCTAATTTTGGAGGCGGCGGAAGTTCGCCTCTCTTTTTCGCTTCAGGAATGAACTTTGGCACTACTTGACGGACTCAAACACGAACCACTCAACAGTTTCGACCTCACCCGATTCTGCACCGCCACGTCCGAAACAAGCGTTTTGGACGTGCTCGATTCCATGCGGAAAGAAAAACGCAATTGTACCTTTGTGGTTGATGGAAATCGCCTGGTCGGAATCCTGACGGATCGGGATGTATTGCGAAAGGTTGTCGATGATGCGTCTTTGTGGGAAGGGCCGGTCAGTGCAATCATGACGCCTGACCCATTGACCGTTGGCGAATTTGACTCAGCGGCGGATGCAATGCAATTGATGCATGCTCACAAATTCCGAAATGTGCCCGTTGTGCGAGCCAATGGGGAAGTGTTGGGAAACTTCACTTACTACGCCGTCATGACTATGCTCGCCGACACATTCCCAGTTGACATCTACAACCGCCCTCCCGATCCCGCTCAGGTAACCCGACGAAGACACGGGGCCTGAGGCAAACAAATAACAAACGACCGTTCCAGCGTGGGGCGGCCTAAGGAGAAATGATTCCAAAGATGGAAGAATCCCCAGTCAAACAGCGCAGACCCGTGACTGTGCGCGAGTTGGAGCATGTTGTCATTCGCTTCGCCGGTGATTCTGGCGACGGCATGCAATTGACAGGCAGCCAATTTACCAACACAGCCGCGATTATCGGCAATGATATCAGCACCCTGCCCGATTATCCCGCCGAAATCCGGGCGCCCGCTGGCACCCTGGCGGGCGTCAGCGGATTCCAGGTGCACCTGTCGGACAGTGACATCTTCACCCCCGGCGATTCGCCCGACGTGCTTATCGCCATGAATCCAGCGGCGCTGAAGGTCAGCCTTTCCGATCTGGAGCCAGGGGCCTCGATCATCGTCAATACCGACGCCTTCACTACGGCCAACCTGGCCAAAGCCGGGTACGAGAGCAATCCCCTCACCGATGGCTCGCTCAAGAACTTCCGGGTCTATGAAGTGCCGGTGACAACGCTGAATCGCAACGCCGTGCAGGATGTGGAGGGATTGGGCACCAAGGAAATTGATCGCAGCCAAAACTTCTTCGCCCTGGGCCTGGTTTACTGGGCCTATGATCGGCCTTTGTCCAACACCATTGAGTGGATCGAGAAAAAGTTCGCCAAGCGGCCGGAAATCGTCGATGCCAATGTGCGGGCGTTGCGAGCCGGTTTTTACTTCGGCGACACAACCGAGGCTTTTCAGGCGCGATATCGCATCAAACCGGCCACGCTGCGCCCTGGCACCTATCGAAAGGTCAGCGGAAACGAGGCCCTGGCGATGGGACTGGTGACAGCCGCCGTCAAAGCGAATAAGACCCTCTTTTACGGAACCTATCCCATTACCCCCGCCAGCGACATTTTGCACGCCCTGGCCCCCTTGCGTCACTTCGACGTCCTTACCTATCAGGCTGAGGATGAGATTGCCGCCATGGGCGCTACCATTGGCGCCGCCTTTGGCGGGGCGCTGGCCGTGACCGGCACCAGCGGGCCGGGCATCGCTCTGAAGAGCGAGGGCATGAACCTGGCCCTGATGTTGGAATTGCCGATGGTGATCGTCAATGTACAGCGCGGCGGACCCAGCACCGGCCTGCCCACCAAGGTGGAACAATCTGATTTGCTCCAGGTGCTTTTTGGCCGCAATGGCGAAAGCCCTCTCCCTGTGATCGCTCCGGCAGCTCCAGCTGAGTGCTTTGACTTCGCTTACGAGGCATTTTCACTTGCCTTGCGGGCGATGACGCCGGTGGTGCTCCTCTCCGATGGCTATCTGGCGAACAGCGCTGAGCCGTGGAGCATCCCCGACCCGGACTCAATTCCGCCCCTGGCCGTCGAACACCCCGAAGGGTTGAACGGCGACGAAGTCTTCATGCCCTATCGCCGCGACCCTGTCACTCTCGCCCGTCCCTGGGCAATCCCCGGCACGCCCGGCTTGGAGCATCGCGTGGGCGGCCTGGAAAAATCGCCAGAGTACGGCAATGTATCGTACTCGCCGCAGGATCATCAACGCATGACCGATGATCGCGCAGCCAAGGTGGCGCGGCTGGCCGACATCATCCCCGAACAAAACGTGTATGGGCCTGAGCGGGGCGACCTTTTGGTAGTGGGATGGGGCAGCACGTACGGCGCCATCCACGCCGCCGTCACCCAGGCGCAGGCCAAAGGCTACGCGGTCGCTCACGCCCACATCCGTTATCTCAACCCTTTCCCGCGCAACCTGGGCTATATTCTGCAGCGGTATGAACGCATCCTCGTCCCCGAACTGAATATGGGCCAACTCAGCCTGCTGTTGCGCGGCCACTTCATGCGAGATGTCATCACGCTGAATAAAGTACAGGGGCGCCCCTTCAAAATCAGCGAAATCAGCAGGAAAATCGAAGAACTGTTTTCAGGAGCCGACAAATGAGTCTCCCCGAACCCATTCAATTGAACCGAAAAGATTTTGTCTCGGACCAGGCTGTGCGTTGGTGTCCGGGCTGCGGCGATTATGCGATTCTGGCGCAAATGCAAAAATTAATGCCGGAACTGGGGATTCCCCGGGAGAAGATCGTCTTCATTTCCGGTATCGGCTGTTCGAGCCGCTTCCCCTATTACATGAACACCTATGGCGTCCACAGCATTCATGGCCGCGCCCCCACGCTGGCCACAGGTCTCAAGGTCGCCAACCCCGACCTGAATATCTGGGTAGTCACGGGCGATGGCGATGGCCTGTCCATCGGTGGCAATCACATGGTTCATGCCTGCCGGCGCAACGTGGACATCAACATCGTGCTGTTCAACAATCGCATCTATGGCCTGACCAAAGGACAATACTCGCCCACGTCGCCGCAAGGTATTCGCACCAAGTCATCGCCCCTGGGCAGCATCGAACAACCGCTCAATCCGGTCTCGGTCGCCCTGGCCTCCGAGGCCACCTTCATCGCCCGTACGGTGGATGTCATCCAAAAGCATATGGGCGATGTATTGCTGGCGGCAGCCCAACACAAAGGGGTTTCCTTCGTCGAAGTATTCCAGAACTGCCTCATCTTCAACGATGGCGCCTGGAATAAATTCAGCGACCGCAAAATACGTGACGACAACAATCTCTACCTGGAAGATGGCAAACCGATGGTCTTCGGCGCGAATGATGACAAGGGCCTGATCATGACCAAGAGCGGGTTCCAGGTTGTGGAATTGGGAGACGATTACGGTGTTGAGGACCTGGTGGTTCATGATACATCGGACATCAACGCCGCCTGGATGCTCAGCCGCCTGGAGTATCCGATGCCGATGGGCGTGATGCTGGATATCGACCGGCCAACTTATGCCGAAGCGTTATGGGCGCAAGTTGAAGCTGCCAAACAGCGCCGAGGCGATGGCGATTTGCGGACGTTATTCAACGCCGCCGACACCTGGGTTGTGCCCGAAAAACAGAATGGAGCGCCCATCGAGGTTGATATCAAAGGCGAGATCGAATTGAACCTGGATGAGGAATACACGGATGAAATCTTGCAGGGCTTCGTAAGCGTCGAAGATCTGGATGAGCAGGTAGCGCAAATGGCGCTGATCGATCTGCATCCCCACGCCCCCATCACCATCTCCCCATCGACGCGGATGGATACAGCCATTAGTCTCATGCGGGAACACAATATCGGCTGTCTCGTCGTTACCGGGCCGGATCACCATCTGGACGGCATCATCACCGAGGGTGATGTGCTTGACCGCTTGGCCGGGCAGGTGCGTGATTTGCATGGCGTCACGGTCAGCCAGTATATGACAAAACGCCCCACCGCCCTTTCCATCGACGCCCCCCTGATCGAAGCGCTGCACCTGATGTCGGTGCATGGCTTCCGTCACTTGCCTCTGGTCGATGACCACAACATGCCTGTTGGCGTCATCTCGGTGCGAGATGTGGTGAACTACCTGGCCGAGCGCATCTGAACCCAGCCAGGCCAATCAGCATAAATGAAAAGCCCGACCAAATAACTGGTCGGGCTTTTTCTTTGCGGTATGACGGTGAGTCTACAGCTTGTTTCGCCGGTCTCGGCGGCGTTGCGCCTGGCGGGCTTTGCGGATGGCCTTCTGCTTTTGCAGCCGGCGCAGTTCGCTTGGGGCCGTAAACCAGCGCTTGCGACGCACCTCAGGCAGGATGCGCGCTTTCATCACTTCCTTGCGGAAGCGGCGGAGCAGCGATTCCTGAGATTCGCCAGGATGAAGCCTTACGCTCATAAAGTAGTCTCACCACCTTTGTTCAGAAAATTTGCCAGGGAACTCCCTGGCACGCCGCCTATGATAGCGGCAATGCGCTGCGGTGTCAAAAGAACGAATGTGTTTGGGTGATCGCGTGCACCCTCATCCCCTGGCCCCTTCTTCCAAAACGGGAGAAGGGGAGAGATGCGTCAACTGACGAGTCGTGGGGATATCTATGATGGTTGACGTGGTTTTCGGATCGGACTGGCTACCTTATCTCGCGCACCCGATTTTGGGCGTCGATTTGAAATCGGCGCACATATTGCGAGGGGATTTCGAAGGCAAAGCGGGAGGGTGAGCGCATGAAGCCGTCGAAACGGTCGCGCACCGAGAAGAGATAAACGCCTTCGCGGGCGCGCGTCAATCCCACATAGAAAACGCGGCGCTCTTCCGCGAGTTCGTCTGGGTGATCCAGTGTTCGCCACAGGGGCAGGTTATCCTGCTCCACGCCGATGATGATGACGATCTCGAACTCGCTGCCCTTGGCGTTGTGCAGGGTCATCAGCGTGATCGCATTCTCGTCTTCCATATGCGCTTCCGTGTCTCGGCTGGTCAGAAGCGCCTGATAATCGATGAATGCGGCAAGCGATTGGCGGCTGCTGTAGCGACGGAAGGCATCCACATGGTCCATGAAGATGTCGCGAATCTCAAGCCATTCGTCATCTTCGGCGGCGACCGGGGGGTGTCCGCGCCGCAGTTCCACGGATAATGCCTGGGCCTCCGTCTGGATTTCGTCGGGCCAGTCCTCAATGGTGTCGAGCAGGACATCGCCGTAGGCCTGACCATTCAGTACGCGCATAGCCCCGTGCACCAGCGCCCGATTTTCGTCTTGAATATCCACGCCCGCGGCCTGGACGCCCAGCCCCACCAGCGGCAAAAACTCGATCAACGACTCGCGTTCTTTTTCAAAGAGAAGACGATCGACGAGCAGGTAAAACAATTGGGCTGTATTGTTGACATCGAAGGCGCTGCGATGTTGCACCTCCTCATCCAGGCTAAAGTGATGCAGTAAGTATTCCAGGGTATGCCTGGGAAGATCGGGGTAAAGCCGTCGGGCCAGGCGCAATGTATCGACATACAGCGGGCTGAAACCCCGACCTTCGTGCAACTCGCCAAATGTTTTGTCGACAAATCGGTTGTCGAAGCGGGCGATATTGTGCCCAACCAGCGTGTCTTGCCTCACATAATCCAGGAATCTCGGCAAGACGTCCGCAATGGGGGGTGCATCGGCCACGTCGGCGAATGCGATGCCATGAACGGCGGTGGCAGCGGGGGGGATGTAACCGCGCTCGGGACAGACCAAAGCCTGGAAGCCCTCATCGAACGGTTGGCGTTTCTCGTAGCGAGCAGCCGCCATTTCCACAATTTCGTCTCGGCGGATGTTGGCGCCCGTCGTTTCCACATCGTAAATGGTGAACCGGCCATCCGCCACCATTTCGTATCCGATCAGCAGTCGTTGCGCCATCCGCCAGGCCATCGTCGATAGAGAGTAAAGTTCAGGCTGGGGCGAGATGATGTCGATGCGAGGGTTGGGCAGTTCGGGCAGATCGACATGGTTGCCGATCACGACCAGGGCTTCGCTTTCACCAAACGATATGTCGTTCAGACTATCCCAAACGGCGTTCGTGGCGATGACGCCGAGGTAATGCGAGAATGCCCGTTTCAGGATCGTGGCCGCGGCGAACCCATCGACGGTGTCCGGGTGAAGGATGTGCAGAGGTCGATTCTCGGCAATGGCCTGGGCTAATAATTCGACCGCCTCAGGCTGGGCGGTAAACGCCATGAAGCCTTCCAGCAAATCACGGTCTTCATCCCGCCAGGGAGAACGCAGCGCTTCCAGCAATTCGAAAAGCGATTGCACGCCCGATTCCACATTGGCTTCCAGATCAGGCAGCCGCGCCCCAAGCAGCCCCATAAAGTGCTGCAATCGCGCACGCGTCAGCGGGCTGAGTTGCGGGAAATCCTGGCTGTTTCGCAACAGATCGGCTAACTCGATCTGGGTTTCCTCCGCCAGCCGCCAAAGCTGCGTCATGGTCAATTCATCGACAAGACGCACCGGGAAGTTAAGCGCGGACGCCATGTTGTCGGAAGTCGGCAGGCGCAGAAGTTGCAGATACCGCACGATCTCGCGCGTGAAGCGTTCGTCAAAGAAGCTTTCTTTGTGCAATCGCTGCACCTCGAACCCGGCCTCCAACAAGGCCTGTTCCGCCGGCCCGGCCAGGCGATGGGTGCGATAAAGCACGCCGATGTCGCTGGGTTTGAATCCGCGCTCATCGATCAGCTTGCGCACAAGCGTTACCAGCCAGCGCTGTTCCTGTTCGAGATCATGGAAAATGTAGTGAAAAATGGGCGTATCATTTTCACTCGTGCTGCGCATAAAGCCCTGGCGGTCGCGACGCCGTTGCCGTGTGATCACCTTTTGCGCGCCGTAAAGGATTTTGGGCGGGCAGCGATAACCGATATTCAATTGCACGATCCTGGCATTGTACCGCTCGCGAAATGCGTCGATCAGTTCGGGCTGCGACCCGCGCCAGCCATAGATCGATTGGTCATCATCCGCCACAACCGTGATGCTCGAACCCGGCGGCGCCAGCAATTTAAGCAATTCCCATTGCGCCATATTGATATCCTGATATTCGTCCACCAGGATGTGGTGCAAGGTGCGGTGAAAATGCTGCCGCGTTTCCTCACTGTTCCGCAGCAGGGCGACGGCAAATCTGATGAGGTCGTCGAAGTCGAGGGCATTGTGCTCCCGCATCCACGCCTCGTATGCGCGTCCGATTTCTGCCAGGGCCGGTTCCGCTGCGGATACGTTCCGAGCCGGGGGCATCAGGGTGGTCTTCTGCGCGCCGATATAGCTCAGAATTTTGTAAAGCGGGAATAACTCGCGGCTAAGCCCCAATTGTTGCAGCGTCAGATTGACCACATGCCGCTGTTCATCCTCATCCAGGATGGCAAAATCGGGGTCGAGATCGATGGTCTTGCCGAACCGGCGCAGGATGCGGACGGCTGTGGCATGAAATGTGTAAACCCAGACCCGTCCGACCTGCTCGCCCAACCTGCTTTCCAACCGCTCGCGCATCTCCTCGGCCGCGCGATTGGTGAATGTTACGGCGAGAATCTGCTCTGGCCGCGCCCCTTTCTCGGCGATGAGCCAGGCGATGCGTTGGGTCAGGACTTGAGTTTTACCGCTGCCCGGCCCGGCTAAAACGAGGAGGGGAGCCGGGCGATAAGTGACCGCTTCACGTTGTCGTTCATTGAGCGAATCCAATCGTAATTGCCCATTGTTCAAATCCGTCATGCTTCATACTCATCCTTCATCTAATTACTTTCAATGCTTGGCATTGTAGCACATCGCCCGGCATGCCAGTATGAGCAGGCGTACAGATTAGGCGGAAAGTGAAGAACCGGGATACGGCCCGTCGTTGTATCTCTGTTGCAATTTGAGGTATTGTACCGGAGAGAGTCACTACTTCTCCACTCGTCCCCCTTTATGAGAAAAGTCATCCCGTCCTTGCTGCTGTTTCTGGGAAGTTTCGCCCTGTATGTGGCGACGCTGGCCCCCACCGTGGCGACGATTTTCGATGATTCGCTGGAGTTGCAATTGGCCCTGCCGCGCTTCGCCATCGTGCATCCGACCGGCTATCCGTTGTACACGCTTATGGGTTGGGCGATGACCAAGCTCGTCCCATTCGGCGATGCGGCCTGGCGGGCAAACCTGTTCTCGGCGTTGGCGGCGGCGTTGGCGGTTACGCTGCTGTACGGGGTGGCGCGTAGGTTGGGTGCAGCAACGTTGCCCGGATTTGTGGCGGCGTTGCTGCTGGCGGTGGGGCCTGTGTGGTGGTCGCAGGCCACGATTGCCGAGGTCTATGCCATGCAGGGATTGTTGACCCTGTTGATCATCTGGGCGCTCTTGCGTTGGGAAATGGCGAAATTGGCTGGGGGTGATGGCGGAGGTTGGTTGGCGGCGGTCGGATTCTGCATCGGGCTGGGATTGGCGCATCACCGCCTGACCGTTTTACTGATCCCGGCCGCCCTCGTCTTCATCTTCTGGACTGATTCCGCCCTGCTTCGTCGCCCGCGCTCATGGATCACCCCAATTTTGGCGATGCTTTTGCCCTTGTTGCTATACGCAATCCTGCCTTTACGCGCCTCCGTCGGTTCGCTCGACGGCTCCTATGCGCAAATTGGCTTTTGGGGCTGGGTGATGGGCGGCGGTTATAGCGCCTTCCTTGCCGACAATCCCCTGGGCATCGACCGCAGCCTGGGCAATCTGCTGCAAATTCTGATCATTCAATACGGCCTCTTGGGAATCCTGGCCTTTGTCCCCGGATATCCGCTGTGGCGCATGCAGCCTCGCCGATTTGTACTGCTTGCCATCATCGCCCTCAGCGATTTGATATTCGCCTATTTTTATCAGGTCTCGGACATCGAAGTCTTCCTGATGCCGCTGTTCATCGTTTGGGCGCTGTTTATCGCCGTCGGCCTCACTGTACTTTGGGATTCCGGCCTGACCTATGCCTCTGCCATGGCCCGAAGGTTTGGCATGGGCGATGGACGCATTAAACCGGCTCGAATCGCTGCCGTTGCCCTCGGCCTCTTTCTCCTGACCTGGCCTTTCGTGCTCTTTCAGGAGCGTCTTCCCGATCAGGATCGCAGCCGCCCGCCCGCCCGCGCCTGGGCCGTCCACGACCTTGGCCGAGATATGTTGGAGAGCGCTGCCGGAGATAGCACGCTGGTGGGGCTGTTGGGCGAGATGACCCTGGTCAGGTACTTCCAGCAAACCGCCCAACTCCGGCCGGATGTCGAAACCATCGCCGCGGACGCCGAACCCGAACGGCTTGCCGCCATCAGCGCCAGCGTCGCCGCAGGCAGACCGACTTTCACCACGCGCCCGCTCAACGGTCTGGCCGAAACGTTTAGCCTCAGCGCTGCCGGCCCGCTCGTACGCGTTTCGCCGCCCGGCAAGAACCCGCAAACGGCGACGGTGAATCGGATTCACGAAGAGATCATCCCGGAAGTGAGCCTGGATGGTTGGGATATATACCTGCAGCAACCCGCTTCAGGCCTTTCGACACGATTGTCTTTGCTGTGGCAAGTGCACAGCACGCCATCAGCAGATTTCAAGGTCTCTGCCCGGCTGTTGGATGGCGACGGCGCACTGCTGGCCCAGCGCGACGACATCCCCGTGCACAACACCTACCCGCCAACCACATGGCGGGCGGGCGAATTTATTCACGACGTCTATGACCTGCCTCTCGTTGCCATGCCCGATGGCGGGACGCAACTCCTTGTGATACTGTACGACCCCAATACCGGCGCCGAAATCGGCCGCTGGCAACAGCCCGTTCAACTTTAGCCAGGAGGTTCCCCCATGTCCAAACGACGCTGGCTGGCGCTTTTGTTCATTCCCGGCCTCGTGTTGATCCTCGTCCTTGCCCAGCCTGGTGCGGCCAGCAGCGATGATGATGAGTGCCAGGAATTGCTGCTCAACGGCGATATGGAATCTGGGGAGGGTTGGATTTTTCCACCGACTGCCGCCCGCGGTGTATATAGCACGGATCAATTCTTCAGCCCGACCCGCAGCGCTCGCATCGGCATTGTGGATGGTGACAATGTTTCGTCATTTTCGTCTTTGCGACAGCGTCTGCAATCGCCCGGCGGCGAGCAGATGATCCTCTCCTGGCGCATGTTCCCGCTGAGCCAACCACAGGACGGGAGCGATCTGCAATTTGTCGGCATCCTTAACAGCGCGCTGGCCGAACAGCGCCGGTTGTGGAGCGGTGTGCGCAACGATGCCGCCTGGCTGGATTGCAGCTACGATGTCAGCGAATTTCTGTCCAGTGACATCTATGTGAATTTTACGGTGAAGAACGACGGCGCCAACGGCAAGACAGCGCTCTATGTGGATGATGTCAGCCTCAAAGTGTGTCCCGCTCCGCAACAGGTTTCGCCCGGCTGCGCGCCGATTACGCCTACCGCCACGGTGACCGAGACTGTCACGAGCACGCCAACAAACACGGTCACGCCGACGCCGACAGCATCGTTCACCGACACGCCGACTCCCTCGGTCACGGCCACACCGACCGAAGACGCGACCGTCACTTCCACACCGACAACGCCATCCACTGAAACGCCGACGCCATCGGCCACGCCAACTGCCACGGGCGTACCCACCGACACTCCGACAGCAACCGCAACGGCCACCTATACATCATCGCCGACACATACGCCATCCCCTTCGCCTTCACCGACCCGGACGACCACCCCTTCCCCCACCCCCGAACATTCCCCCACCGCCACCCCGACCTTCACCCCCATCGTCTCGCCTACCCCAACCTCCACGCCGGATACATTCGTCTGTCAACAGCTAGTTTTCAATCCCGGCTTTGATGTGGGCATCGACAACTACGCAGGCTGGGAACAGAACCTGTTCATCACCGCCACTTACAAAGACAAAGACGGAATAGAGCGGGAAGGCGCCTGGTTTGGCGGAGCCACGGAAAGCGTCCACTTCCTCTATCAGGATATCGAGATTCCGGCAATTGCCGGACAGACTTCGCTCAACTATTGGTGGGCGATCAATCCTTTTGGCATGGACCCGCCCCTCAACGCCAGCGATGCCATGACCCTCACCCTGCGTAACACCGACGACGAGGTTCTTGACCTGCTGGCCGTCATCGACGGCGACAGCGACAGCCGGCAATGGCTCAACGCCTCCTTCGATCTCGACGCCTATTTGGGTCAGACGCTGCGATTCTATGCCGAAGCCACGACGCAGGACACGAGAACTTCCTGGTATCTCGACGACGTCCTGCTCAATAGCTGTGCACGCGGGGCCGCCGTCTATTTGCCCGCGATGATGCGTGATCAGTGAGACAAAACCGCAGATTTTCGCCGATGGATCCAACAAGGAATAGTCTGCGAAAATCTGCGGTTGCACTCATCATCCTGAACTAACATCACGATGAAAACGATGCTTTTGTCTGCCAGTTGACGATAGATCATTGACGATGGACGATGGCAAAATGCACTGGCAAAACGTGCTCCGTCGTCTATCGTCGAGAACAAAACTATTGGTTTCGTCGTGAGTTCAGTTTAGAATCATATTGTCGATCAGCCGGGCCGGGCCGACCCGCACGGCCATCGAGGCCAGCGCTCGACCCTCGATCTGGCCTGACAACTCCGCCAGCGTTTCAGCGTCCGCCAAGCTGACATAGTCGGGGCGGGCCAGCGGCTCGGTGGCCAGGATGCCCTGCATCATCGTTCGCAATCGGTCTGCGTCTCGCTCGCCATCGGAGAATGCCGCCTGGGCGGTGCTGAGCGCCCGAAACAGCACGGTGGCGGCCTGGCGTTCTTTCGGGTTCAGATAAATATTGCGCGAACTCATGGCCAGCCCGTCAGGCTCGCGCACGGTGGGGCAGATGACGATGTCGATATCGAAATTCAAGTCGCGGGTGAAGCGGCGGATGACCACAGCCTGTTGCGCGTCCTTCTGGCCGAAATAGGCGCGGGTCGGGCGGGTGAGATTGAACAGCTTGGTGACGATGGTCGCCACCCCGCGAAAATGGCCGGGGCGGTGTGCGCCTTCCAGCCGCTGGGGCAGGTCATCCAGCTCCACCCAGGTCTGGAAACCGGGCGGGTACAATTCATCGGGCGTCGGCACGAAGACGAAGTCAACCCCGGCGTTTTCGAGCAGGCTCAGATCGCGGGGCAGGTCGCGGGGATAGGCGGCCAAGTCTTCGTTTGGGCCAAACTGGGTGGGATTGACGAAAATAGTAGCGATCACCAGATCGTTCTCGGCGCGGGCGCGTTTTGCCAGCGAAATATGGCCTTTGTGCAAAAAGCCCATAGTCGGAACCAGCCCGATATTGCCGCTCAATTCGCGACGCAAGCCCTGCATGTCGGCGACGGTGTGAATGGTTTTCATTGTCTCGTGATCAGTCAGGCGGCGACCAATACGTCGCCCGGAATTGGCGCGTACAACGACGCCAATTCCGGCGAGAGGTGGCTGGCGTTGCTATCATTGGGGAAGACGCCGCCGCGCACATCCGCGGCATACTGCCCCACCGCCTGGCGGATGACGGCTCCCGCCTCGGCATAGCGGCGGGCATGCTTGGGCTGGAAATCCTCGAATAGGCCGATGATGTCGTGGAACACCTGCACCTGGCCGTCGCAATGCGGCCCGGCCCCGATGCCGATCGTCGGAATCGTGAGTCTGGCGGTGATGGCGGCGGCTAATTCGATGGGAACCAGTTCCAACACGATGCCGAATGCGCCCGCCGCTTCCAAAGCCAGGGCGTCGGCGATCAGGCGCTCGGCTTCCGCCGGATTGCGGCCCTGCACCCGCCAGCCGCCCAGTTGGTTCACGCTCTGCGGGGTGAGGCCGATGTGCCCCATGACCGGAATGCCGACCTCGACCAAGCGCCTCACGGTCTCAGCCATCGCCTGACCGCCCTCCAGCTTCACGGCCTGCGCCCCGCTTTCCTGCATCACCCGGCCGGCATTGGTCAGCGCCTGCTCCGGCGATACCTGATAGGTCATAAATGGCATGTCGGCCACGACCAGGGTGGCGGGAGCGCCGCGCACGACCGCGCGGGTGTGATAGATGATGTCGTCCAGGGTGACGGGCAGGGTGGTTTCATAGCCCTGTATCACCATGCCCAGGCTGTCGCCCACCAGCAGCAGATCGACGCCTGCATGCGCAGCCAGTTTGGCCGAGGTGTAATCATAGGCGGTGAGCATGACGATCGGTTCGCCGCGCTCTTTTTGTTGCTGTATATTGCGGATGGTTGTCTTCATCGCGTACCTCGGTAATGAGAAGAGGGGGAACTGCAGGTGACGCAGATTGATTTTATCTGCGAAATCTGCGGTTAGAAAAAGATTGTCGAGTTGTCATTGGAAACGTATCAGCTTGTGAGGACGAGGCGCATGGCCTCGATTTCGGTGGGATTGAGACGGCCTTGCGCTGCGGCGATCGGCAATGCCGCCTGACCGAGTAGTTGGTAAAGCGGCAGCAAGTCGGGTTGGCTGGCCGCCAGATGTTCCTGGTGATTGCGTAGCGTTCCCGCGTCGCCGCGGCTAATGGGGCCGGTCAGCGCCAGGGGCAGGCCCGGATAATCGAGATTGGCGACAGCGCCGCGGGTGAGAGCCAGCAGGGCGGGCGTGGCCTCCGGTTCGGGGATGCCGATGCCGCCGAGGATGCGCACGGCCTGGGCAAAGCAGACGCTGACGTAGTTGGCGGCAAAGACGGCGGCGGCGTGATAAAGAACTTTGGCCTCGTCTGACACAACCAGGCTGTGCCCGCCCAACGCCTGCACAAGTTGTTCGAGTATGGGGATCAGGCCGGGATGGCCGCTGATGCCGAAGTAGGTTCCGGCCATTAGTGCGCGGCCGCTTTCGGCGTCGCTGAAGGATTGCAACGGATGCAGTGCGCCGGTCAATCCGCCTGCCGCTGGGACGTGCTGCAAAATCGAGGCGGGGTGGATGCCCGAAAGGTGGATGACGCCCTGCCCTGGTCGCCACAACCCCGCCCCGGCCTCATCCACATCGGCGATGGCGTCATCGGGCACAGCGATGATGACCAGATCGGCTGCGCCAATGACAGCAGCCAGGCTGGCGGCAAGCTCAGCGCCGGTGGCGGCGAGCAGCGGGCGAGCGCGGTCGGGCGTGCGGGTGTGGATGACGGTGAGGCGATAGCCTGCATCATGGGCGGCCAATGCCAGCGCGCCGCCGGCGCGGCCCGCGCCGATCAACCCCAAAACCGGCTTTGCGGGCAGGCCGGTTTGCGAAAGCATGGTAGGGGTGGCGGCAGACATCATCTGGCTGGTTGGCAGAAAAAATGCCACGGGCGCGGACCCGTGGCGTTGGCTGCTTGGGGTTTATACGCCGTCTCGGTCCGGGTGGGATCCGAGCGAGAATTGTTATCCGAAGCTAAGCTCACCGCCTATACAGGTCGATGGCAATTCTTATGTTAGCAAAAGCGCAGTCGCTTTTCAAGTAATGAGGCTGACAGGCTGCCGACGGTTTACTGACGTGATTCGGTTTCGCATTTCAAACGGGTCGATTTAGAATGAGCGACACAAATCTAACCTGAAGTCACAACGAGGACAGAAGTTTTCACTCGACGATGGACGATTGAACTCGTTTTGTCAGTGCATCGTCCATCGTCCATGGTCTATCGTCAACGGTTGATCAAAAGTAGCGGTCCCAAACAGACATCAGTTTAGATCCAACTAGCCTGGACAAAAATAGACGATGAGACGAACGCAGATCGTCGAACTTCGTCCCATCGTGAACTATGCGAGGATACCATGCTGCTCTGTGTCGATATCGCCAACACAACCATCTCGTTGGGTCTGTTTGAGGGGCAGACTCTGCGGACGACGTGGCGGCTTAGCACTGACGTCAGTCGCACCGAGGATGAATATGTGCTGCAACTGCTGGCGCTGTTGCAAGGGCAGGGATTGCAATCCGCCGACCTGGAAGGCATCGTCCTCGCCTGTGTGGTCCCGGCCTTGACTGGCGTCTGGAAGCGGGCGGGAAAAAACCTATTGGGCGTTGATCCATTGGTGGTGGGGGCAGGCGTGAAGACCGGGCTGAGCATCCGTACGGAAGCGCCGCGGCAACTGGGCGCAGATCGGGTGGCGAATGCCGTGGCGGCCAAGGAGCTATTCGGCGGCCCGGCCTGCATCGTCGATTCCGGCACAGCCCTGACTTTCGACGGCATATCGGCTTCAGGCGAATACCTGGGCCATGCCATGGCTCCGGGCCTCGACCTGGCCGTGGCCGCTCTCAGCAAAGCCGCCGCTCAACTGCCCGATGTCGCCCTGGCGCACCCCACCCGCGCCATTGGCCACAACACCGTCGAGAGCATGCAGGCGGGGCTGGTTTTCGGATATGTGGGATTGGTGGAAGGTCTCGTCGCCCGTTTCCGCCAAGAGTTAGGGCCGGATATGCGCGTGATCGCTACAGGCCGTCAGGTTGATCTGATCGCCGCCGAGACCGATGTGATCGATTTTGTGGAACCGGCGCTGACTTTGCAGGGGTTGCGATTAATCTGGGAGATGAATCAGTAGGTCTACTGTTTGGGTTGCTGAATGGTACGCGGATGTGCGCTGATTCTTCTAGGGGATTTGAATCGGGATGCTGACGGAATCACCGCCGTCCTGGCGTGGCAGGCGCTCGCCGGTGTTCTCGTCATACCAGCCGCTGACCAGACGGTATTCGCCCGAAGGTAGATCGGGCGGCAGGGCGAGCACGAAGGTCGTCTCCATGATCTGGCCGGGCGACCACCGATCGGTGGGGAATGCGCCCAGGTTAGGCAGGCCATCTTTTTGTGCGACCACCGTGTCGTTCGCGTCCAATAGTTGGTTGAACACTTTGTAGCCGCGGTCGATAGGGCCGGTCGCCTGCCAATAGTGGGTCAGGCGCAGGGGTTGGCCGGATTGGGGCGAATTTGGGGAGATATCGACGCCCAACCAGCGAATATTGTCGAAGTCAATACGTTCGGTCGTGCCGAGTTCAGACGCCCGCGCTGCGGCTGAGCCTGTGCGCCAGGCCTGTGCCCGCACGAAGCTCTGACCGGGAAAGACCTGATCGAAATAGTTGTCACCATGTTCGTCCAGCCAATTGCGGATGAAGCCGTCCGGATCATTGACGGTGTCGTACCCGCGCAGCAGCCAGATCGTGTTGAAATTCTGGAATAGCTCGCCCAATTTGGCCGCAGTCTCCTGCTCGCTCATGGCGAAGAAATCACTTTCCGGATCGCCCCAGCCAATGTCCGGGTCGCCGTTCACGTGGCCGGTGAGCACAACCGCTGGCCCATTGCTCGCCCTGTTCTCGTCGCCCGACCAATCGTTAAGCCTGCCCAGCCAACCGATCTTGCCCGGCCAATAATAGAGCAGGGCGGGGTAAAGATAACCGGCGTTGACGAGGATGGCATCGTCTGGCCCCAGGTTTGCGGCGATGATCCCCACAGCCCCGCGCAGATCGTCCGCCGACTCATAATCGAAGCGATGTTGAAAATAGTTGCGATAGCTGACGCCGGTTCCGGCCACCATTACAATCGCCAGCACAATCGCCAGCGCCGCTCGCCAACGGGAGTCGAATCGTAAAGCTCGACCGCCAGCCGCGAAAAGCAGTCCCGCCGCCAGCAAGACCGGATATGCGCCTGCATACAGATTGAGATAGCGTACATGCCACAGCGGGCTCAGCGCTTGCGAGATGACGAGAATGAGCACGAGCGGCCCGGCGATGCTAAGCCAAAGCAGGAGCGTCCCCCATCGTACGCGTTCACCCAGCCGGTCGCGCAGCCCGAACGCACACAGGGCGACGCCTACGATCACGAAGCCGAGCGGCCACCACGCGGACGGATTCAGCGATTGACCAAACGCCAGGGCTGTGGTGCTTTCTCGCCCCGCCTGCACCAGCAAATCCAGCGTGGCGATTGTTTCGCGCCAGGGCGGCACCGGCGGATCCAAAGCCTGACGCAGGGCGATAGGCAGCCAGGGCAGGAACAGGACAATGGCTGCAAGTTGCGCCAGCAGCCAGGGCCACAACGAACGGCGGGCTCGCAGCCACAGCCAGGGCAAGGCGAA
Organism: Caldilineales bacterium; assembly: GCA_024102915.1. Lineage (GTDB taxonomy): Bacteria > Chloroflexota > Anaerolineae > J102 > J102 > JAGFJG01. Next base: position 6,139 of record JAGFJG010000196.1, on the reverse strand, counting down.
CAGGTTGAGGGCGATGAGCGCGAAGGCGCTGAAATAGAGCGTCCACAGACTGAGCGCAGCCAAGAGGGCGTACACGGCATAACTTCGCCAATTTGCGTGGTCGGGTTGGACAAGAATTCGCCAGGTGACGATCAGCGCGGCCAGCAATAGGAATCCGCCCAAGGTGTACATGCGCACTTCTTGCGCATACCACAAAGCAAATGGATTGATCGCCGCCAGGGCCGCCGCCAACAATCCCACCCAGGCGCCATACGTCCGCAGCCCCAGGTGCGCAACCAGGGCGACCGACCCCATACCAAACCAGAGCGAAAGGAAAGCCAGCGCCCACTCCGTATTCCCGGCGGCGAGGATCCACCCGTGCAGCAGGGCATAGTACAGCGGCGGGTGGATGTCTCCAGCCGTATGCGCCCACATCATTGCCAGCGGCTTGGCCGCCAGCATGGCGCTGACGGTCTCGTCGTACCATAGGCTGTCTGCGCCCAATTGGTGGAGGCGCAAGCCAAAGGCGGCCAGGAGGATGAATATCAGCGCCAGACGCTGGCTGCGGGTGAATCGAGCGACTATCACGGCGAGAGTGTACAACAAGCCCAACCCGCGGGCGAGTCTGGTATAACCGTAAATGCAATCGAATCATGGAGTTGGATGGGTGGCTGGGGATAGGCGGTGGGATGACTGCTGGCAAAACTGAAATGTCCTCCGAAATCAGCCTGAACTTGCCACCGCCCAATCCATTGAGTATACTAGCTTTGCCGTCGGGGCGTAGCGCAGTTCGGTAGCGCGCTTGAATGGGGTTCAAGAAGTCGGGCGTTCAAATCGCCCCGCCCCGACACTTTGGGTCGATGGATTGCCTGCAACGCCATCGACCCAAATTTTTGGAATGTTGCAGAACCGTTGGATGGCACAGGAAGTGGACGCCGATTACCTGCACATTGACGAGCAGATCTGGCAAGCCGGGATAAGCGCTCGATCGGAATCTGATCAGGCGCTCATGTTGCGTGTCCGCGATGCACTTTCGCTGGCCGCGGATATTTCTCGTTCAGACCTGTTTTTGATGGTTCCTGGGGCAGAGGATCAGGTTTGCGTGGCCGTTCACGCCCAGCCGCACTCAATCGCGTCGCTCTATCTGGAGCCGTTGGTGGGGCGATGCTATCGCAGCAGCGAACGTTCATGGCTATGGGCGTCGATGACCTACGGGCTCCGCCGCCAGCGCATCGAGCCGGAATCCCCGCTCGAACGCCCGGAAGTCAGCCAGCAGGTACTGCCTATCCTGAACGACGAACGCGAATCATTGGGGGCGGTGGTGGTTTACACCAATGTGATCGAGCGCGAGCGTCATCGCCGTCGTGATCCCGCTTTTCAGCGGGCGCTTGTGCGATTTTTGCAGCAGGTCTCGGAGGGCAATGTGCTGATCCCCACGCCGATTCCGCCATTCAGTGAACAGGATGGCATCGTTTTCGTCGATCACACCGCCCGCTATCGCTATCTCAGCGGCCAGGCGAGCAACGTCTATCGGCGGATGGGCTATCTCGATGACCTGCGCGAACGTACGTTGGACGAGGTGGCGGCTGGCGACTTGCGGCTGCTGGATCAGGCCTGGGCCACCAATTCCTGCGTCAGTCGTGAGGATACGGTGCGGGGCCGGATTTTGCAGCGCACGGTTGTCCCCCTATTGGGCGCACCCGACTTGAGACTACGCGAAAGACTGCTGCCCCGTCGTCGCCAACCTGAACGCATGGGTGCACTGATCCTCGTCACTGACTTGACCGAAGTTCGCGACAAGGCCCAGGAACTGCGAGTGAAGGCCATGATGTTGAAGGAGATGCACCATCGGGTCAAGAATAACTTGCAGATGCTGGTATCGATCATGCGTATGCAGGCCCGCCGCGCCCAGACGGATGAGGCGCGGCAGCTTCTGCAGGAATCGATCAACCGCATACTCAGCATGTCGGTCATCCACGAATCGCTTTCGCAGGGCGATGACCAGGTGCTCAACTTGCAGGCCGTGGTGCGACGTATCGTCGGGCAGATCCAGCAGGGCGCCATCGGCCCTGGTAATGAAGTTCAACTACTCGTCGATCATGCAGATGACGTCTTTTTGCCGACTAACAAAGCGACAGCGGCGGTGCTGGTGTTGAACGAATTATTACTCAACGCCGTGGAGCACGGATTCGATCAGGGAACCACGGGAAAGGTTTGGATTTCTCTCTTCAATCGGGGTGATCTGGTCGAATTGCAGGTATTGGACAATGGCCTGGGCCTGCCCGAAAACTTCTCGTTGGAATCCGAGTCTTCACTTGGGCTTGACATCATGCGTACGTTGGTGCACGATGATCTGAAAGGTGAGATCGATATCTCATCCCGACCCGGCGGCGGCGCCCAGGCTGTGGTTTGCTTCCCCCTGCGATCTGGACCGAGAGTCAACTGAAATCCGCCTGCCGAGCCCCCCTTATTGCCAATCAACTCTCTGACGCATGTCAAAGATTATCGTAATACTATGAGCCAAGCAACACCCCCACATCGCACCCGCATTGTCATCAGCGACGACGAATCACTCATCCGCCGCGACCTACGTGAAATGCTGACGAACCAGGGCTACCTGGTAGTTGGTGAAGCGTCCGATGGTTTGACAGCCGTAGAAATGGCTCGCAAGTTGGAGCCGGATTTAGTCATCATGGATATCCGCTTCGAGGACGAAGCTTTTGATGGGATTGACGCCGCTACAATTCTCACGGAGGAAGGCATCGCTCCGGTGCTTCTGCTCAGTGCGTATAGTCAGCGTGATCTGGTGGAGCGGGCGCGCGTCGCCGGGGTCGTCGGTTATCTGGTCAAACCCTTCACGGAGGTCGATTTGCCGCCAGCTATCGAGACGGCCTTAGCCCGTTTCGAGGAGTTCGTGGTCGTGCGCGACGAAGCCGAAGACCTGCGAGACGCACTGGAAACCCGCAAGGCTGTGGATCGGGCGAAAGGTCTATTGATGGACAAGCGAGGGATGACCGAGGCCGAGGCTTTCCGTCGTATCCAGAAGCTTTCTATGAATTATCGCAAACCCATGCGAGAGGTGGCCGAAGCCATCATCCTGGCCCAACAGATCAACGCCGGGGACTGAGCGGCGGCCGGCGGTGAGTGGGGTGCTGTCAGTTGGTTAGCCCAGTAAACTGATACCCACAAACGAAAGCAGAAAACTCAACAGCATGATCGCTAATATCCCCAGGATCAGGGCGATGAGTCCGGCTGCCCAGAAGCCGCAGCCAAATTGAAATCCATCTGCGAAGTTCATGCCGCGCTCGATGGCGAACTCTGCGTCGTCAAGATCGATTTCGAGGGGGATTTCTTCGTAATCTGGTGCGGTCGAAAGGTCGGTAGTCATGCGTCGGTTTGGGAGTGAGGGATGGTTGAGCGTCGCCGGGTGCAGAGTATAGCATAGCGCTGAAACGCCGGGCAAAGCCTAACGGCGTTTCCACAGCCACCAATCAGCCCGTCGCTCCCCCTGCCACCCTCGATCATGGCGCTCCACGCTGAAATCTGATTTGAACAACGTTTCGATTTGCTCAGGCTCCAGCCCCGGCGGGCCGCTCTCCTCTTCATCCTGGCGAGCGTGCACGGCGTAGAGTAAATAGTGCGCGCCCTTATCCAGGCGTCGGGCCAGCCCGCGGGCGTATTGATGTCGTTGCGTCTCGTTCAGGGTGTGCAGGCAACCGACATCCAGCCCCAGGGCAAAGCTTTGCCGGCAGAGCGCCAGATCGGATGCGCTCGCTTTTACGGCCATCCAGGATAATCCTTCCGCTCGAGCAGCCCGCAGCGCTCTTGTCAGTGCGACTTGCGACAGATCGATGCCGATGACGCGATAACCCTGGCGCGCCAGTTCGCGACTATGAGCGCCGCTGCCGCAACCGATGTCGAGCGCCCATCTCGCTTCGCCAGGATGCGTGCTGGCAAATTCGAGCACCTCCGGGGCGACGATACCCCGATCCCAGGGTCGTTCGCCCTCGCCGTACCGTTCATCCCACCAGGCTGGGGTGCCGCGTTCCGGCTGATTATTCATGGCGTGACGTTGACCTGATTCGTTCAAATTTCACCACAGAGGATGAGCAAGAAACCATGATTTACAGGTTGATTCGCTTCAAGTCTCTCTGGGTTCTCTGCGTCTTCTGTGATGAAAAGCATCAACAGAAGCTAGCGATGAACAGTGGGCAAACCCGCCGCCCACCATGCGTTCATGCCCTTGGCCAGTTGGCGGGCCTGAAAGCCCTGTTCATTGAGCAACCGGGTGGCCGGAACCGAGCGATGCGCAGTCCGGCAAATGACGTACACCGGGCGATCGGGATCTAGATTCAGGTCGGGCAGCGATTGGCGAAATCGCTGGATGGGCGCGTTGACCGCATGTGAAATGTGGCCGCCAGCGAACTCGCTTTCAGTGCGCACATCGACGACTTGCGGCCTCTTCTCCACACGGAGTTGCATGGAAAGATCACTGGCGCTGATTTCGGGCGCGCCGCCCAATGGCAACCACCAGGGCAGGCGCATTATGCAGTCTCAACTTCGAGGTGCTTCTCGATGCGGTTGACAAAAGCGGGATAGCCCTGCACGCCAACGATGCGATCGACTTCCCGGCCATTCTTGAGGAAGAGCACGGTCGGAATGCCGCGGATATTGAAGCTCCCGGCAGTGACAGGGTTCTCATCAACATTCAATTTGGCGACGACGACCTGTCCATCGTACTCATCGGCCAGAGCCTCTATTGTCGGCGCCAGCATGTGGCAGGGACCGCACCAATCAGCCCAGAGATCGACCAACGCCAGTTTATCGGCTTTCAGGATTGTTTCCCTGAAGTCGGCGTCGGTGACATGGATGGGGTGAGCCCGGTCGTCATCGAGCGACGAATCGGACTGGGGTTCAGGGCTGGAAGAGCCAAAAATGTTACGCAAAAAACTTGACATGAGATATTCTCCGTTTAAGGAATCGGGTGTGGTCAGAAAGCAGGCCATTCATGTTGGCCTGATCTTGGATGGGATGAGGGGCCGAAAAGTTACCTGAATTCAGCCCGGTGTTCCATGCACTGAATTTCGGGTTGTCCGTTTGGGGACAGGGAAGTGCACCGGGTTGCCATTCAACTTAAAATCTGGAACTTCCAACTCCCCACTGAGGTCACTTTAGATTTGTCGGCTTTTCCACGGGAAGATCATCGGGCAGGGTCAGCCGCTCGCCAGCCATAGGTACCAACAGTGAACCGTGAAAGGTTCTGCCTGCCTCGGCAGCCCAGATATTGGTGTCACCCGCCAGGCGATGCACCAATGCCAGCATGCGAACGTCGGCAGCCTCGGCTATCGCTCCAGCTTGCGCTGCACTGCTGTGAACGCCATCGCGATGGTCAGATTCAACCGTGGCGTAGGTGGCTTCGTGGACAAGCAAATCCGCGCCTCTGGCCAGCGCCTGTACACTCTCGGTGGGCGTCGTGTCACCCGAATAGACAAAGCTAAACCCCGGTTTTCCGTGGGTAACGTCCGTGGGAAAGTCGAGGCGCAAGGCGAAAGCAGGCAGGTTGGCGTGATGAACCAGCGCAATCCGGGCGCAGACATCCGGTAACCCCGGCCAGAGATGAGATTGGTCGCTGGGCAAGAGATGGTACTGAATATCATCTTTCAGCACTTTCAGATAGCCCGGATAAACGAGCTCGACAAGTTGACGCCAGGCATCCACCACTTGCGGCGCTCCCACGATAACCCTGGTGCGACGGTGGAAGAGGAGTAGCGGGCTGCCCAGCATGTGATCGCCATGCTGGTGACTGAAGTAGAGGTGTGTGATCTCGGACGGGTCAATGCCTGCGCGGTCTAATTGCATGATTACCGAGGGGCCGGAATCGATGAGGATGCTTGCATCGCCATGCCGGAGTAACAAGCAGGTGTAATCTCCGGCGGTTTGGGGGCGAATGCCGCCGATGCCCAGGAAGATGAGTTCAGTCATGGCGTTTTCTGTGCGGGGGGAGAAGGATAATCTTAATCCAAGGTTGTAGAAGGCAATACCTTCGCCAAAATTAGCGAAGAAAAGAGCGGGCGAATAGGATAGGGAATCGCTTTCCGAGCAAGATTTCCGACACCGCTTCGCACCGCTCATGACAGATATTATCATACTCATCCAGTGT